>NZ_JBEXTT010000017.1:0-165065 GCF_040614155.1 Nocardiopsis sp. NPDC006139 | reverse complement strand
TGCGGCGCGCGGGGGCTACCGGCTGGAAGAGGCGGGTGGGGCGCCCCGTACGGGGCGCCCCTCCTGTCCGTGTTCCGCGGGGCCGGCCTGTTCTCGGCCGGCCGGTGTCCGGTCGGTCCGGGCTCAGCCGGCGGGCCGGCCGCGCTCGGTCGGGTGCCCGGCGGTCTGCTCCGGGGCCCGTGCGGGCCGGGGCGCCTCGTGCGCGGCCTGGTAGCCGCTCCGGTAGGCCTCCTGCTCGGCGGCGCTCATCCCGGCCGTCGTTCCGGAGTTTTCCCGGGCGGCCTTGCTCGGCCACCCGGCGGTCAGGCCGTAGATCACCAGGATGTCGATGGCGATGGCCACCATCGACCACACCGGCATGGCCATGACGAACGCCAGCTGGGCCAGGGCGTTGAGGCAGGCCAGCACGATGGCGAAGACCCGGGCCCAGGTGCTGCCGGACAGCAGGGACAGCCCCGAGGCCACCAGGACCACGCCCCACAGGCCGAGCAGGACGCCCCAGGCGCCGTAGCCCATGACGAGCATCTCCGTGTCGCCGACCACGTAGAACTCCGGCGTGAACAGGGCGACCAGCCCCTGGATGATGTTGACCGCCCCGATCACGATCATCAGGGTCGCGGCGAAGAACTGCCATCCGTTGGGTGAATCTCCACGCATCTCGTCTCCTCACCGACCGGGCGCGACGGTCCGGGCCCCGGCCCTTCGGACGTGCACGGAAGACGCGGGTCGCGCTCCGCCCCTTCATGATCTGCCGGTCCGGGTCAGCGGAACGCCAGCGGTCGTTCCGCATCCGGCAAAGTCGGACGGGTCCTTGTGCTTCTACGGAATTACGTAATTACGGATTTTCTGGTACCGTCCGGGTGTGGCAGATGAGACGACCGAACGCAGGCTGGCCGACCTGGAGGCCAGGATCGCCGCGCTGGAGGCGCGGGGCGCGGCCGGGCCCGCGCCGGAGGCCGAGGGCGATCCGTTCTTCGCCCTGGACGCCCTGAAGCGGCGCGTCACCGGAGCCGGAGGCGTGGTCTTCGCCGGGGTCGTCGGTTCGGGCCCCGAGGCCGTCGAGTGGCAGCAGGGCCTGCCCGCGGAACGCCTGGCCGCGGAGGACTGGTCCCGCCGCGCCGGGGCGCTGGACGCCCTGGGGCACCCGGTCCGCCTCCAGCTGCTCCAGGCGGTCTGGCAGGGCACCGACACCGTCGCCGCCCTGGCCGAACGCTCCGACTTCGGCACGACCGGCCAGATCTACCACCACGTCAACCTGCTGGCCGCCGCCGGATGGCTCGTCACCGTCCGCCGCGGCCACTACGCCGTCCCTCCCGAACGCCTCGTCCCGCTCCTGGTGATCCTCACCGCCGCGGGCGGGGCCGTCTGACCCGAGAGAGAGGTGGCCCGTGCACACCCGCACCGCCGTGGCGGCCCTCCTGGCCGCGCTCCTGGCCGCGCTCCTGGTCATCGCCCTGGGCGTCGCGGTCGCCCCGCGCGTCCCGACGCTCTCCGCCGCCGGGACCGGTGACCCGGACCTGCTCGACCGCGCCCGCGACCTGTACGCCGACGGCCCCCGCGACCTGCTCGCCGTCGTCGAGGTCGACGGCGCCGACACCGCCGCCGCCCACTTCGGCGGCGGGGCCGACACCGACTTCGAGATCGGCTCCATCACCAAGACCATGACCGCCCTGCTCCTGGCCGACGCGATCGAGCGCGGCGAGGTCGCCGAGGAGACGCGGCTGGGCGACCTGCTCGACCTCGGCGACGCCCCGGCCGCCGACGTCACCCTGGCCGAACTGGCCTCCCACCGCTCCGGGCTGCCCAGGCTCCCCTCCCGGTTCCGGGACGTCGTGAACGCCGCGGTCGCCGCCAACTTCCTGGGACGCGACCCCTACCGCTACGACGAGGCCGCCCTGCTGGACCAGGCGCGCGCCGCCGAGCTCACCGACCGCGGCGAGTCCCGCTACTCCAACCTGGGCTTCGCCCTTCTGGGCCTGGCCCTGGCCGAGGCGGCCGGGGCCGACTACCCGGACCTGCTGCGCGAACGCCTGCTGGACCCGCTCGGCATGCACGACACGTACCTCCCCCGCACCGAGGCGGACCTGCCCGCCGGCGCGACCCTCGGACACACCGCGAAGGGCCGCACCGCCGCCCCCTGGCTCGCCATGGCCTACGCCCCCACCGGCGGCGTCCGCTCCACCCCGGCCGACATGGAGCGGTTCGCCCGCGCACTGCTGGACGGCACCGCGCCCGGTGCGGCGGCCCTGGAACCGCGCTGGCCGGACGGCGAGGACCGCATCGGCTACGCGTGGGTCGCCACCGACGTCGACGGAACCGAGGTGACCTGGCACAACGGGGGCACCGGAGGGTTCACCTCCATGCTGGCCCTGGACCGGGAGGCCGGCCGGGCGGTCATCGTGCTCTCCAACACCACCGCCGAGGTGGAGGGGCAGGCCGTCGAGCTGCTCACCGGAAAGGAGTGGTCGTGAACACCGAATCGATCGCCGTCGTCATCAGCGCCTTCTTCTGCCTCTGGTGGGCCGTCGCCGCCGTGTCCCTCGTCCTGGCCGCCCGCCCGGGCTCGGGCGGGCGCCGTCTCGCCGACCGCTGGGACGCGCTGTCCCGCACGGCCTCGCTGGTCTTCCTCGTCCCCGTCTGCCTGGTCGCCGTCACCTGGACGGCCGTCCCGGTCGCCCTGTGGTACCTGCTGACCGCTCTGACCGCCGCGGCGGTCGCCCTCGTCGTGCTGCGCCTGCCCGGCCTGCCCGCCCGCGGGCAGGACGCCGGGGCGCCCGGCCGCCGCGCCTCGGCGATCGGCAACACCGCGCTGGCCGTGGCGCTCGTCTGTGCGCTCGCCCTGTTCCTGCCCTGAAAAGGCCCGAGGGGAATCCGGGCTGACGGGACGACGCCTGGGCCGGTGAATGCATTGTCCTGACAAATGGCGAATTCGACGATCAAGGTACGTGACGACCTGGGGGAATCCCGCTTTTTCGGCGGGGATTCCTTTTTGTAAGCCCCGCACCGAGCGCGAATGTGGTCTAACGTGAAAATCGTCCGACCGCGCGTTCCCGGCGAGCGCCGTGGCCCGTCGAACGCGCGGCGGGACCCCGTTCCGTTCGACCCGAGGACCCCATGCCGACCGACTCCCGCGACCGGACCCGGACCTCCGTGCACCCCGCCCACCAGGCCCTCATCGCCCTCCTGGCCACCGCCGTCCTCGTCGTCCCCGCCTGGACGTGGACGGTGGCCGCGGTCGGCGTCCGGGACCGCCCCCTGGTCGCCGCGGCCGCCGGGGCTTTCGGCGCCGCCCTGTGCGCGGCCGTCGCCGTGGCCGCCCACCGCGCCGCCACCGTCCACGTGGTCCGGGACGGGCGCATCCGGGCCCAGACCGCGGGCGAGACCCTCGAACACGAGGCCGCGCTGCTGGCCGACCACCTCCTGCCCGCCCTGGCCGAGGGCGTCCGCGCCGGGCGCACCGTCCGGGAGGTCCTGGCCGCGCACCCCCCGGTCCGGCACGCGGCACTGGACCGGCTGCTGCGCGTGGCCGGGGGAGAACTCGACCTGGCCGCCCGCCGGGCCGAGCACGCCCGGGCGCTCATCGCCCGCTGCGAACGGCGGATCACCGACCTGGACCGCACCTGGCTGCCGCTGCTGACCGCCCGCATCCGCGCCGACCGCCGCGCCGCCGCCGAGGCCGCCGACCCGCCGCCCCCGCCCAGCGGACACCAGCCCATCGACGACGCCCTGACCCGGCTGAGCGACCACGTCCGGGACGAGCTGCTGACCGCCGCCCGCCGCACCGACACCGCGCTGGCCGCCACCGCCGCCTGCGGAGCCCGCCTGCGCGCCGGGCTGGAGACCGCCGCCGAGCACCTGCACACCCTGCGGGAGACCCACGGCGACCGGCCCGAGGTCCGCGAGGACCTGGTGGAGGCGGGCCGGGTCCTGGCCCGCACCGTCCGGACCGCCGACACCCTGGTCACCCTCGCGGGCGGCGGCCTCGGCCGCCGCGACACCGGGACCGTCCCCCTGCCCGAGGTCCTGCGCCGGGCGACCCGGCGCATCGGCGCCCACCGGCGGGTGCGCGCCCGCGGCGCCGAGGGGGTGGAGGTCCTCGGCCAGGCCGCCGAGCCGCTGGCCCGCGTCCTGACCGAGCTGCTCGACAACGCCGCCTCCTTCTCCGGACCCGACACCGAGGTGCTCGTCCGGGCCGAGGAGGGGGAGGAGGGGGTCCTCCTGAGCGTCGAGGACGGCGGCCCCGGGATGCGCCGCCGCGAACGCGAGGCCGCCCGGGCCCGCATCGACTCCCCGGGGGGGCTCCAGACCCTGGACGGGGAGCGCACCGGACTGGCCGTGGTCGGCCTCATCGCGGCCCGCCACCGCTTCTCCGTGGACTTCGGCGCCTCCGCGCAGGGCGGGCTCAGGGTCGGCGTCCTGGTCCCGCGGACCCTGGTCGCGGCGGTCGGCCCGGTGACCGCGGGCGCGGGGATCGCCTCGTGAGCGCGGACGACCCGTTCCGGTGGCGGAGGGCGCCCGACACCCCGGACCCGGCGAGCAGCGGCCCGCCGCCGCCCTCTCCCGACCACGCCGACGCGCCCCGCCTGTACGGGGACGGGGCCCACAGCGACGTCCCGGGCCTGTACGCCCGGCTGCGCGCGCTCGGCCCGGTCGCCCCGGTCCTGCTGGAGCGGGACGTCCCCGCCTGGTTCGTCTCCGGCGTGCGCGAACTGCGGCAGGTGATGGGGCGGCCCGAATGGTTCTCCCGGGACCACCGCCGGTGGAACCTCTGGGACCGGGTCGGCGCCGACCACCCGGTGCTCGAACACGTGCTGTGCGCGCCGGTGCCGTTCGGGGAGGACGGCGGGGAGCGGGCCGACGCGGTCGGCGACGCCCTGGCCGCCGTCGACGGGACCGACCTGCGCGACCTGGCGGTGCGGGTCTGCCTGGAACGCATCGACGCCTTCGCCGCCGCGGGGAGCGCCGACCTGGTCGCCGACTACGCCCGGCACGTCCCGGCGCGCGTCTTCGCCCGCCTGTGCGCTCCGGGGGACGACCCGTCCCCGTTCGCGGACCTGGTCGCCGCGGCGGACACCGGTCCGGGGGCCGCCCCGGCCCGCCGCCGCCTGCACGCCCGCCTCACGGAGCTGCTGCTGGACCGCCGCCGCCTGCCGCGCGCCGACCCGCTCTCCCTGCTGGCCGCCCGCCGGACGCCGGCGGATCCGGGGGAGCCCGCCCTGGACCTGCTCCTGGCACTGGTCCACGGCCAGGCCACCACCGGCGACTGGATCGCCGGCGCCCTGCGCCTGGCCCTGGCCGGCGACGGCCCGGCGGCGGCGCTGGCCGCGGGGCGGACCACCGTCCCCGGGTTCCTCGAGGAAACGCTGTGGCGGGACACCCCCGCCCGCAACACGGCGGGCCGCTGGGCGGTGCAGGACTGCGACCTGGGCGGCCGCCGGATCCGCCGCGGCGACCTGCTCGTGCTGGGGCTGGCGGCGGCGGGCCGCGACGCGCCGCGCACCGCGCGGGAGCGGCCCCGGGTCTTCTTCGGCCACGGGGAGCGCGGCTGTCCGCACCCCGCGCCCGGGGTCGCGGCGGCGATCGCCGCCGCCGCGGTGGAGACCGCCCTGGAGCACCTGCCGGACCTGCGGGCGGTCCCGTCCGGACCGGACCGCGGGCCCTCACCGTGGGCGGGCGGCCCGGACCGCCTCCCGGTGGCCTTCACGCCCCGCCCGCGGTGACGCCCCGGTCCGCCCCCGGGGAAGCGGGGGCGGACCGGGGGTCACTCCCCGCGCAGGTCCTGGTAGTCGACGGGCACCGCCGGCTCGCCGATCTCCTGGACGAACCCGGCCTCCTCGTAGGCCACCCAGATCTCGCCGCCGGCGCGGTGCTCGCTCAGCAGCGTGCCGGTCTCGGGGTCGATGACCCAGTACATGGCCAGCTCCTCGTTCTGGGGGTCGGGCGGGTAGGGGACCTCCACCTTGTAGCCCGCCCGCCCGAGCGGGTCCTTGTCCGGTCCGATCAGCCGGATCCCCTCCAGCTCCCCGGCCAGGGCGAAGAGCGCCCCCCGGGTGTCGTTCCGCACGGGATCGGTCACCAGCCCCGAGAAGGCGTCGCTCAGGAACGAGTCGAATGCCGCATCCGTGACCCGGGACGTGTCGCCGCCCTGTTCCCTTTCCGCCTGCAGGGTTTCGCGGAGCAGGGACTCCAGGCGTTCGGCGTCGCCCGGAAGCCCCTCCAGTTCGGAGACGCCCAGTCCGAGTCGCCCCATCCCCTCCCCCCGGTAGGCGGTGCTCACCGGGGTGGTGTGGTCCAGTTCGGGTGATCCCGCCGCCTCCCAGGCCCTCCGGTCCGCCTCGCTGGGGAAGGTGGTCTCCGTGCGGAGGTTGAGGTTGTTCAGTAGCCGGAACTCACCGCCCACTTCGACCCATTTCTCCTCGGTGAAGGTCTGGAGGGCGGTGTACTCGGCCTGGCCGTAGTCCAGCGGGCTAGCCGGGCGGTGGTTGCGGGTGCGCACGTACCAGAAGCCGCCCTGCTCCTCCTCCTGCGCCGCGGCCGCCTCGGCGGCGGCCGCGAGCAGCTCCCGCGCGTCCGCGTAGGCGGGGGCCTCCGTGCCGCTGTTCTGCACGTCGGCGCCGCCCGGCTCGCCGGGGACCACGAGCCGTCCCGGGGAGTACACGAAGAGTCCGGCGGCGACCGCGGCGGCGGTGGCCAGCGCGCCCACCGTCACCGGGAGCCGCCAGCGGCGGTCGGCGGCCGCACGCAGGAACGCGCGCCGGCCGCCCGCCGCCCGGGCCCGCGCCAGGACCTGTTCCCGGTTCGCCCGGCTCAGTTCTTCGGCGCGCTCGCGCAGGGCCGGGGGCTCCAGCGCGGACACGGTGTCGAGGATGTCTTCCTGGATCATCGGGCCTCCTGGTGCACGGTGCGGACGATGGTGTGGTCGGGGGTGCGGGGGCCGGGCGGCCGGGGATCGGGGGAGCCGCGCCCCCGCCCCCGGCGGGCCGCGGAGCCCTCCAGAGTCTCCAGTTCCTTGAGTAGTGCGCGGCGGGCGCGGTGCAGGCGGACCGAGAAGGTCCCGGCCGAGCAGCCCACGACCCGGCCCGCCTCGGCGGGGGAGAGCCCGTTCCAGGCGACGAGGGTCAGCGCCTCCACGTGCTTCTCGGACAGCTCGCTCAGGGCCCGGACGGCGCTCTCGCGCAACACGAACCGCTCGGCGACGTCCCACTCCTGCTCGTCGCGCCGGTCGGCCAGCTCGGCCAGCCGCCGCAGCAGGGTCTCCCGGCGCATCCGGGCGCCGTACTGCTTGCGCAGCAGGTTGCGGGCCACGCCCAGCAGCCAGGGCAGCGGCGGGTCCGGGATGGCGGACAGCTTGCGCCAGGCGATCACGAACGTCTCACTGGCCACCTCCTCGGCCACCGTCTCGTCCGCGCGCAGGAGACAGAACGCGAGGATCCTGGCGTGATATCGGTCGTAGAGATCCGCCAACCGGTCGGTGGGCGGGGCATCGGCCCTGTCGGTCCTCATCGGTCTCCTTCGCCGTCATCGGACTCTCGGGGAAGTAGTCCTCGGCGGGGCGGGCGGGATTACCGCCGGGGCCCCTTTTCCTCTGGTATCCGCCGACGTGTCCGAGAACGTTCGCTCCGTGTCGCCCGGGAGGGCGGACGGGGCGGCGGCCCGCACAGTAGCGTGGCCGTGACCCCCGATCGATCGGGTAACGGACGGTGGACATGGCGCACAGGGACATCCGGGTCAACGGAGTCCGACTGCACATCGCGGAGCAGGGGAGCGGGCCGCTGGTCCTGCTCCTGCACGGATTCCCCGAGGGCTGGTACTCCTGGCGGTACCAGCTCACGGCCCTGGCCGAGGCCGGATACCGGGCCGTCGCCCCCGACCAGCGCGGGTACGGCCGCAGCGACCGCCCGAAGGAGGTGTCGGACTACACCCTGCCGCACCTGGTGGGCGACGTGGTCGCGCTCATCGACGCACTGGGGGAGGAGCGGGCCGTCGTGGTGGGCCACGACTGGGGCGCCCCGGTCGCCTGGGCCACCGCGCTCATGCGCCCGGACCTGGTGCGCGGGGTGGTCGGCCTGAGCGTGCCGCCGGCGCCCCCGGCGATGATGCCGCCGCCCTCGGTGACGCGGAAGATCTACGGCGAGGGCTACTACCAGGTCTACTTCCAGGAGCCGGGCCGGGCCGACGCGGAGATGGCCGCCGACCCGGTCCGGTTCCTGCGGCGCATCCTGGCGGGTGCGTCCGGCGACGACCCCGACGCCGACGAGCCGAGGGTGTGGATGATCCCCGAGGGGACGACGGCCGTGGACAGCCTGCCCGAGCCGGAGTCGCTGCCCGGCTGGCTCACCGAGGACGCCGTGCGGTTCTTCGCCCGCGAGCACGCCCTGCACAAGGAGCACGCCTACACCGGGCCGCTGAACTGGTACCGCAACATCGAGGCCAACCAGGGGCTGATGTCCCCCTTCCAGGGGCGCACCATCGACGTGCCCGGGCTGTACATGGTGGGCACGATGGACCTGGTCCTGGCCATGCGCGGGGTCCCGGAGCTGCGTGCGGCGCTCACCTCGATCGTCCCGGACCTGCGGGGGGACATCACCCTGCCGGGCTGCGGCCACTGGACGCAGCAGGAACGGCCGGAGGAGGTCAACGCGGCCCTGCTGGAGTTCCTCGCCGGGCTCGACTGAGCCCCCGGCCCCGCCGCGCCCTCAGCCGGTGTAGGAGTCGGCCAGGGCGGTGAGCACCTCCGAGCAGCCCGCGTCGACGGTGAGGTCGGCCAGCGCGTCGCCGCGGGTGGCGCCCCGGTTGACGATGACGATCGGCAGGTGGCGGTCGGCGGCCGCCTTGACGAACCGCCGCCCCGACAGGACGGTCAGCGACGAGCCGACGACCAGGAGCGCGGCGGCCTCCTCCACCAGCCGGTACCCGCGGCGGACCCGCGCGGGGGGCACGTTCTCGCCGAAGTAGACGATGTCGGGCTTGAGCATGCCGCCGCAGTCGGCGCAGTCGGCCACCCGGAAGCCCTCGGTGGCCGACAGCGCCGCGTCGGCGTCGGGGGCGATCTCGACGTCGTCCACCCCGCCGGTGAAGCCGGGGTTGAGCGCGGTCAGCCGCTCGGCGAGCCGGTCGCGGGGGATCACCGCGGCGCACCCCAGGCACACCACCCGGTCGTAGCGGCCGTGCAGGTCGATCACCGAGCGGCTGCCCGCCGCCTCGTGCAGGGTGTCCACGTTCTGGGTGATGACCGCCGAGACGACCCCCGCGGCCTCCAGCCTCGCCAGCGCGCGGTGGCCGTCGTTGGGCCGGGTGCGGTGCACGTGCCGCCAGCCGACGTGGTTGCGCGCCCAGTAATGGCGGCGGAAGGCCGGGTCGCCGACGAACTGCTGGTACGTCATGGGGGTGCGGGGCGGCGAGCCGGGCCCCCGGTAGTCGGGGATGCCCGAGTCGGTGGAGATGCCGGCCCCGGTCAGGGCCAGGACGGGGCCGTCCCCCAGGACCCGGCGGATCCGGTCGGCCGCGGTCGCGGGGTCGGTCGTCGCGAGTGCGTTCGTCACGCCTTCGAGGGTAGGCGCCGCACCCGCCGGGGGCGACGCCCTCCCGCCCTCACCCGGCGGAGGCGGCCTCCTCCCGGATCCGGTCGAACCGCGCGTTCATGGCGTCGGCCAGGGCCTGGAGGCCCGACAGCGGGCGGACCATCACGGTGAGGGCGTCGATCCGGCCGTCGTCGGCGTAGTGGAGCAGGTCGCAGCCCTCCACCTCCCTGCCCGACACCGAGGCCCGGAACCGCAGCACGTGCTCGCGGCCGTCGTCGGAGGCGTACTCGCCGATGTAGCGGAAGTCCTCGAACACCTCCAGCACCGCGCGCAGGATCGCGGCCGTGACGGCCCTGCCGTGGTGGGGCCTGAACGCCACGGGGCTGGTGAAGACGACGTCGTCGGCGAGCAGGCCGGCGACGGCGTCGGGGTCCCGGGCCTCGACTGCTTCACGGAAGGTCCCCACGGAGCACACTCCTTATTCAAAAAATTGAGTAGGTGGACGGGAGGCTAACAGCTCCCGCGCGGCCTGTACACGGGTGCGGGCCGCACGGAGCGGCCGGCCGGAGGCGCGGCGGCGGGCCCGGCGCTACAGTGACCGGATGGCACTGCGCAACGCCGTCATGGCCGCCCTGCTGGAGGGGCCGGCCTCCGGGTACGACCTGACGAAGGTCTTCGACTCCTCGGTGGGCAACTTCTGGATGGCCACCCCCCAGCAGATCTACCGGGAGCTGGAGCGGATGGAGGGCGAGGGCCTCATCGAGGCGACCGTGGTCCGCCAGGAGCGCAGACCCGACAAGCGCGTCTTCACCCTCACCGGACACGGGCACGCGGAGCTGCGGGCCTTCACCGCGCGCCCGCCGCGGCACATCGCCATCCGCGACGAGCTCATGGTCCAGGTGCAGGCGGTGGACGCGGGCGACACCGACGCGGTGCGCACCGCCGTGACCGAGCGCACCGCCTGGTCCAGCGCCCGCCTGGGCCACTACCTGCGCCTGCGCGAGCGCCTGCTCCAGGGGCGCGGCGAGGAGGAGCACCTGGCCCGGGCCGAGCGGATCGGCCCCTACCTCACCCTGCTCCGCGGCATCGCCCTGGAGGAGGAGAACCTGCGCTGGTACGAACGGGTGCTGGAGATCCTGGAGCGCCGCGCGGCCCTGCGCTGACCACCGGGAAAGCCCGCCGTGTCCGTGCTATGACTGTGGGTCATGGCCTTCGTGAGCGGGCGGAGCCCGTCCCGGCGCCGGTGGGAGTACGCGTCCCTCGCGGGAGAGGTGCTCCTGATCGGCGCGCTGTACTACCTCGTCCCCCTGGAGGGCACCGGCCCGGCCTGGCAGCTGTGGCTGCGCTGGACGGGGCTGGTCCTCGGGCTCGGACTGATCGCCCTGCTGGTGGTCCGCGCGGCCCGGCTCCAGGCGAGCGAGGACCCGGCGGCGCTGCCCCTGCGCCCGCCGGTCCTGCTCGCCGCCTGCGGGATCGCGCTCTTCGCCCTGGCCGACCACGGGGTGGCGCTGACCCGCCCCGGCGAGTTCAGCGGACTGGAGACCCGGACCGACGCCCTCTACTTCGCCCTCTCCACACTGGCCACCATCGGTTTCGGCGACGTCCACGCGCAGGGCCAGTGGGCGCGCGCACTGCTCATCGTCCAGATGCTCTTCAACGCCGGGGTCATCGCGGCCGCGGTACGCCTGGTGGCCGTACGCCTCCAGGCCCGCGGGCGCCCGGGGGACGGCTGAGGGTCAGCGGTGGAGCCGCCTCGTCCAGTCGGCGGGCACCCGGCCCTCCGGCCCCGGGGACGGCTGGTCCGCGGGGTGCGAGGTGGGCTCTGCCAGCTCCGGGCCGTCGCCGGCCTCCCGGCTGCGGAAGTCGTAGAACCACGCCTCGCCCGGCTCGTAGCTCTGGATGAGCGGGTGCCCGGTCTCCTCGAAATGGCGGGTGGCGTGCTGTCCCGGGGAGCTGTCACAGCAGCCCACGTGCCCGCAGGCCGCGCAGCGGCGCAGGTGGAACCACCAGCCCTCGCCGGCCAGGCACTCCTGGCAGCCGGGGCCGCTGGGCGGGACGGAGGTGTCGATCTCGGATTCGCTCATGGACCCACGGTAGACGCCGGCCGCCCGTTCCGGGAGGATGCGCCGCCGCGGTGTCAGCCGCCGTGTCAGCCGCCGCGCCCGGAGCGGCCCGGCCGCCGGACACCCCCCGTTGGACTTCCCCCGGTCCGGGCTCCTAACGTCGTGACCGCCGGATCGAAAGGAAACCCGTGAAGACCCTCACCCTGCCCGGGACGGACATCACCGCCCCCAACGTCGTGCTCGGCCTCATGCGCATCGCGGACAGGACCGACGACGAGATCCGCACCCTCGTGCGCACCGCCCGGGAGGCGGGCATCGACTTCGTCGACCACGCCGACATCTACGGCCGCACCCTGCACGAGTGCGAGCGCCGCTTCGCCGAGGCGATGCGCCTCACCCCGGCCGAGCGCGACGCCCTCACCATTCAGACCAAGGTCGGCATCGTCCCGGAGGGGCCGTACTTCGACTACTCGTACGAGCACATCGTCGGGTCCGTCGAGGGCTCGCTGCGGGCCCTGGACACCGACCGCATCGACATCCTGCTCCTGCACCGGCCCGACGCCCTCGTCGAGCCGGAGGAGGTCGCCCGGGCGTTCGACGAACTGGAGGCCGCCGGGAAGGTCCGCGCCTTCGGGGTCTCCAACCACACGCCCCGCCAGATCGACCTGCTGCGCCGGTACGTGCGCCAGCCCATCGTGGTGAACCAGCTCCAGCTGTCGATCACCCACGCCCCGATCATCGCCCAGGGGGTGGCCGCCAACATGCTCGGGGAACCGCAGTCGGCCACCCTGGACGGCGGCGGGGTCCTGGACCACGCCCGGCTGCACGACATCACCGTCCAGGCGTGGTCGCCGTTCCAGGCCGGGTTCTTCAACGGGGTCTTCCTCGGTTCGCCCGAGTACCCGGAGCTGAACGCCGTCATCGACCGGCTCGCCGGGAAGTACGGGGTGCCGCCCGTGGCCGTCGCCACCGCCTGGATCACCCGCCACCCCGCCCGCATGCAGGTCGTGCTGGGCACCACCACCCCCGAGCGGGTGACCGGGGCGGCCCGGGGGTCGGACCTGCCCCTGACCCGCCCGGAGTGGTACGAGCTGTTCCGCGCCGCGGGCCACCGCGTCCCCTGACGCCTGCGCGGACACCGGGAAGGCGGGGGCGGCACGCCGTGCCGCCCCCGCCGACCGGTCCCGGGACGCCGGGCGTCAGACCGCGGAGACCTGGGCGGGCCGGGGCCCGGCGGGGGTCAGCGCGGGCCCGGTCCGCCGGGTGCGCCACCACACCACCGCCGTGACCGCGACGAGCAGGACGCAGGGGACGAGCATGATCGCGGACCCGGTGCCCACCGAGCGGTCGAACCCGGCGGCGAGGTCGGAGTGGGTGAGCACGGAGATCAGGAACGCGAGCGTGTTGTTCACCGCGTGGATGACGATCGCGACCTCCAGCCCGCCCGTGCGCCAGGTGATGAGGGCCAGGGTGGCGCCGAACGTGAAGTAGTAGAGGTTGAGCCACGGGTCGGCCGCGAAGTGCGCCGCCATGAACACCAGGCTGGAGACGGTGACGCCGATGGCCAGGGCCGCACGCGGGCCGCGGCTCCAGCTCCCGGCGACCCGGAAGATCAGCCCGCGGAAGCCGTACTCCTCGCCGGCGGCCTGGAGCGGCACCAGCAGCATGATGATGCCGAAGCTCAGGAACAGGTCGGTGGTCGACCAGACGCCCTCCTCGTAGGGCGTGACGAACGAGAAGGCGGTCATGTAGACGACCCAGATCGGGCCGATGACCAGCAGGGAGCGGGTGAACGGCCCGGACCGGAAGTGCGCCAGGACCGAGTGCAGGGACGCCCCCCTCACCCCGTACAGCCACCGCTGGACGAGCATGCTCCAGGGGGTGAGCAGTGCCATCGCCAGCAGGCCCGAGGCGTTGAGCAGCGGGGTGAGCTCGAACTCGCCCGACGTCGGGTCGGTCCTGCCCGTCAGCATGTCGACGGCGACGGCCAGGAAGGAGAGGACGGTGCTGAACAGCAGCATCCCGACCACGAGCAGCACGATCGCGAGGATGCCGCGCCAGATGCCGCGCTTCTCCCCGGCCAGGACGCGGTGGTAGGGCACCCCCTCGGGGACCGGCCGCGGTCCGCGGCGCCGCGGGGCGGGCGGCGGGACGGGGGCGGATTCCTGTGCGGGGGCGGGCGGCGCGTCGGTCGGCCGCGCGGTCGGGGCGGGGTGGAGGTGGTCGTCGCTGTTCATGCCTCGAACCTAACGAGGGGGCCGCCGCGCCCGGCAGAGGCGGCCATCACCGGTTTCCCCTGTGATTCGCACGCCCCCACCGATGACATCTGTCATCGCCCCGGACCCCGCCCCGGGAACGGGCCCCGGGACGGCCCCGGTGAGGACCCCCGGGAAAAGCAGAAGGCCCGCACGGTGTCGCTGTGCGACGTCCGTGCGGGCCGGGCGTGGGCGATACAGGATTCGAACCTGTGACCTCTACCGTGTCAAGGTAGCGCTCTAACCAACTGAGCTAACCGCCCTCATGGGAGATGAGGTGCATGGAGGCGGAGACGGGAATCGAACCCGTGTGCAGGGATTTGCAGTCCCTTGCCTCAACCACTCGGCCACTCCGCCAGGAAACGACATGGGGGAGCCGCCTTGTGGACACCCATGCGGGCCTCTCCGAGCGGACGACGGGATTCGAACCCGCGACCCTCACCTTGGCAAGGTGATGCTCTACCAGCTGAGCCACGTCCGCGTGTGCTCCGGGACCGGGTCCCGGGGCCGGTCCCACCCCGCCACCTCGCGGCGGCCGAGTCGGACCGTTGGAGCGGACGACGGGATTCGAACCCGCGACCCTCACCTTGGCAAGGTGATGCTCTACCAGCTGAGCCACGTCCGCGCGGCGAGTTCCGCGGGCCTCCCGGTCGTGCCGGTCCGCCCCGCTCGCTGCGTTAAGAACTCTAGCGGATTCCGGGCCGAGCGCGAAATCGGCGGCCCGGACGCGCCCGGCCCCCCTGCCGTGGCAGGGCCGGCGGGCGGCCCGCCGCGGCGGCGGGGGAGGTCACTTCTCGACGTGTGCCGGGGTGGAGGGCATGTCGGGCCGGGGCGGTGCGGAGAGGTACTGGCCGACCCTCTCGATCACCTTGTTCATCTCGTAGGCGATCAGGCCCACGTCGCTGTCGGAGTCCGACATCAGGGCCATGCACGCCCCCTCGCCCGCTGCGGCGACGAAGAGGAACGCGCGGTCCATCTCGATGATGCTCTGGCGGATGTTCCCCGCGGAGAACTGCTTGCTGGCCCCTCCGGCGAGGCTGTGCAGGCCCGAGGCGATCGCCGACAGGTGTTCGGCGGCCGGGCGGTCCAGACCACTGGAGGTCGCCATGAGGAGTCCGTCGGTGGACAGGACGATGGCGTGCTGCGTTCCGGAGGCCCGGGTGAGGAGGTCGTCCAGCAGCCAGCTGAGTTCTCCGCGGGCGGTGCTCGGTGGGGTCATGTCTCTCTTTGCTCTGTCGGGTCGGAGCGGTCAGGGGACCTGCGGGGCCCGTGCGCCGCGGGACGGTCGTCCGAGGGGGGAGAGCACGACCGGTCACCGCCGGGTCCCGCATAAGCGTTGCCCAGATGATAGCCATTCGTAACTTATCTTTTCGGCCCTCCGGGCGTCAGGGGACCGGGCCGCCTTTTTTCGGTGTGCGCCTGACCAGTCACGATGCGATGATGGGCGGACCTGGAGAACCGGACCACGGCCGGTGCCGGTCATGACCTTGCCAAGCCCGACGGGCTGCCGGTAGGCACCCGGGCGTCGCCGCCGCCCCTGAGGTGGGAGGATCGTGCCGCGGCCCGGGCCCGTCCGGGCACCCGAGAAGCGTGGGGGTTGGGACAATGAGGGTGTGGATCGCCGGGGCCGGCTACGGCCGTGGCACCGTCGTCGACGCGGCCGAGGCGCGGATTCCCGTGGCCGACCACGGCATCACCGTGGGCGACGGCGTCTTCGAGACCGTTCGGGCGCGGCAGGGCCGCACGTTCGCGCTCACCCGCCACCTGCGCCGCCTGGCCCGCTCCGCCGAGGGGCTGGGCATGGAGACGCCCGACCTGGAGCTGGTCGCCTCGGGCGTGGAACAGGCGGTGGCCGCCAACCCCGAGCTCTCCGACGCCCGGGTGCGCATCACCGTGACGGACGGCGCCGGCCCGCTGGGCTCGGACCGGTCCGCCGGCGAGCAGACCATGATCGTGGCGCTGGGCCCCTTCCCGCCGATCCCCCCGCACACGAACGTCGCCCTGGCCCCCTGGCCGCGCAACGAGTTCGGCGCCCTGGCGGGGCTCAAGACCACCTCCTACGCCGACAACGTGCGCGCCCTGGCCTACGCCAAGGCCCGCGGGGCGAGCGAGGCGGTCTTCCGCAACATCTCGGGGAACCTGTGCGAGGGCACCGGCAGCAACATCTTCGTGGTGCTGGACGGCCGCCTGGTGACCCCGCCGCTGTCCGCGGGCCCGCTGGCGGGCATCACCCGCGAGCTCGTCCTGGAGTGGTACGGCGGCGAGGAGGAGGACGTGCCGATGGAGCGCCTGCCGGAGATCAGCGAGGCGTTCCTGACCTCCACCGGCCGCGACGTGCAGCCGGTCCTCGGCATCGGCGACCTGGAGGTGTCGCAGGCCCCCGGGCCGGTCACCCTGGAGGCGATGAAGGTGTTCGCCGAGCGCTCGGCGGCCGACCTGGACCCGTGACGGGCCCGCAGGACACACGAAGGGGGACGGCGCTCGGCGCCGTCCCCCTGCCGTTGGACTGTGCGGTGCTGTGACCGTGCGACCCCGTGGCCCGCGGGCCCTAGGAGGCCAGGTGCTGCTGGATCTCCTCGTCGAGGTCCACGAACTGGGCCTCCTGGCCGGCCGGGACGATCTCGTAGGTCCGGTGGAGGAACTCGGCCAGGGGCGACACCTGGGTGTCGAACTCGGCCTGCCCGAAGGGGGAGGAGAGCGCGATGCAGACGTTGCGCTCGCCGTGCTCGTCCTTGGAGGGCCACACGCGGACGTCGCCCTCGCCGACCGGGCGGACGATGCCGACGGTCAGGAGCTCACGGGCGAAGATCCACTCGACGGGGTCCTCCTCGCCGGTGTGGAAGGCCACGCGGATCGCGTACGGGTCCTCCGCGCTGTAGTCGAGCCGTGCGACCAGGGGAACCGCGGTGCGCTCGGGAACCACGAGCCGAAGGCCCAGCTCGGCGGTGGCAGTGGTGTCGCTACTGTTCATGTTCGCCAAACCTTTTCTCGTCCGGCCCTCGCCTGCGGCGGTGCGGGTCGGTGCCGTCTCACTCGCTCCAACGGGGTCGCTCGCGGACTATGACGTGAGTACGGGGACTTTCTTCGATCGGACCGGAGGTCTCGCCGCCCGCCCGGCGGGCGCGGCGCGCCGCTCGGCGGCTCCGCGATCCTTCGTCACTGTAATGACCAGGAGAAACCAAAGATTTCCCAATGTCGGGTGGCCCGCGTCACGAAGACTGCGCTATACGGGGTCGCGCCGGGCGCCCATCGGGCCGTGAACTCCTTCTATCTGTGGGGATGCACGCCCGACGGGTGACTCTGCCATGAACCCGACGGTAGCGTAATGTGACCTCGGTCACAGGGGGTATCGGAGGGAGGGATCCGGGGTGGAGCGACCACCCTCCGGGATGCGCTAGAGTTTTCCTTGTCCGAACGACAGGGCGGACACCGAAACGGCGGAACACCGCGGTTCTCGGGCGATTAGCTCAGTTGGTTAGAGCGCATCGTTCACACCGATGAGGTCACAGGTTCGAGTCCTGTATCGCCCACTCGCTTCACGGAACGGCTCTGCTCGGAGGCTTCGGCCTCCGCGCGGGGCCGTTTCGCCGTTCGGGCCGGAAGAGGGTCCCGGCGCGCGAGGCGGCGGCCGCGATCGGTCCCCGGCCGGGACGCGGCCCCTCCGGGCGCTCCGGCCGCGCCGGACGCGGCGAAGGGCCCGTGCGGGCCCCGGTTCAGCGGACGGGTGCGCTCACCCGGCGAGTCTTTTGCGCCGCAGCTCCCGGCGGGCGCGGTAGCGCCTCATCGCCTCGGCCCGCAGCCGCATGCCGAACCGCTCCGCCCGGTGGAACCAGATCTGGGCCGGGCGCACCACCTTCCGGGCCCACAGGAACTCGGTGCTGAGCACCACCAGGCCGAGGATGACCGCCGCGACCCCCGGTCCGGGGGCCACCATCATCAGCAGGCCGGCGAGGATGATCACGGCTCCCGCCGTGCCCACGAGGATGCGCCAGGGCAGGTGCAGCACCGGATGGGTGTGCATGCGCCTGCGGAAGAGGCGGAGCCGTGCCCTGGTGCGCCGCCACACGCGGGCGCGGCGATTGCTGCGGGACGTGCTGGGGGATGTCTCCGGGGTCGATGGTCCGTTCGGTGGGCTCGGTGACATGCGCTCACGGTATTCGGTCGAAGCGAGTGGGTGCATTCGGGTCGACTGGGACGGTGGTCGGATGTCTGCTGATTGTCACCGATCCCCGGAAGGGGATCAATGGCCCTCGGCGAAGCTGTGGACGACTCGCTGAAAACCTGACAATTCGTGACAGATTCGTCTTGCCCGCGGGTGCCCCACCGAGTGCCCTGCACGGTCGTCCCGGCTCGGGCCTCCTGTTACGGTCCCTCGGACACGGCGACACCCGGGTCCGAATCATGCGATCTCCAGGGGAACGATCGTGTCGGCACACCGGTTCCCGACGCCTCCCATTCCCCTGGGGAAACCCCCGCCCCCTTCCGCGCATACGCCGTATACCGCAAGGTGGAACGCCGTTCCCGTCCCGCGCGGACCGCGGGGCGGCCGCCGCCCGGAGCCGATAGCATCGTTCGCAGACGCGGCGCCGCCCGCAAGGGACGCGGCGCCCGGCGTCACCACCTGTTCGCGTCTTACGAGGAGTCACCGTGTCCGCCGCGCCCGAGCTGCACATCACCATCGCCGGAACACCGCGTGTGGTGGCGGCCACCACTACGGCGGGGCAGGCACTGGAGGCGGACGGCCGGACCGTCATCGCCGCGCTGGTCAACGGCGAGCCGCGGGACCTGTTCCGCGAGCTGCACGAGGGCGACGCCGTCGAGCCGATCACCATCGACTCCGAGGAGGGCCGGGCGATCCTGCGCCACTCCACCGCGCACATCCTCGCCCAGGCCGTCCAGGAGCTGTTCCCCGAGGCCAAGCTGGGCATCGGCCCGCCCGTCGAGAACGGCTTCTACTACGACTTCGACGTCGCCGAGCCCTTCACCCCGGCCGATCTCAAGAGCATCGAGAAGAAGATGCAGCAGATCATCAAGCAGGGGCAGCGCTTCGACCGCCGGGTCGTCGGTGACGACGAGGCCCGCGCCGAGCTGGCCACCGAGCCCTACAAGCTGGAGCTGATCGGCCTCAAGGGCGGCGCCGCCGAGGCCGCCGAGGGCGCCTCCGCCGAGGTCGGCGCGGGCGAGCTGACCATCTACGACAACATCGACCCGCGCAGCGGCGAGCAGTGCTGGAAGGACCTGTGCCGGGGTCCGCACCTGCCCACCACCCGGGTCGTCCCGGCGTTCAAGCTCATGCGCACCGCCGCCGCCTACTGGCGCGGCAAGGAGACCAACCCGCAGCTGCAGCGCATCTACGGCACCGCCTGGGAGAGCAAGGACGCCCTCAAGGAGTACCTGGCCTTCCTGGAGGAGGCCGAGAAGCGCGACCACCGCAAGCTCGGCGCCGAGCTGGACCTGTTCTCCATCCCGGACGAGATCGGCTCGGGCCTGGCGGTCTTCCACCCCCGCGGCGGCATCGTCCGCCGCGTCATGGAGGACTACTCGCGCCGGCGCCACGAGGAGAGCGGCTACCAGTTCGTCTACACCCCGCACGCCACCAAGAGCGCCCTGTTCGAGAAGTCGGGGCACCTGGACTGGTACGCGGACGGCATGTACCCCCCCATGCAGCTCGACGGCGGCCAGGACTACTACCTCAAGCCGATGAACTGCCCGATGCACAACCTGATCTTCGACGCGCGCGGGCGCTCCTACCGCGAGCTGCCGCTGCGCCTGTTCGAGTTCGGCACCGTGTACCGGTACGAGAAGTCCGGGGTGGTCCACGGGCTCACCCGCGCCCGCGGCTTCACCCAGGACGACGCGCACATCTACTGCACCAAGGAGCAGATGGCGGACGAGCTCGACTCGCTGCTGACCTTCGTGCTGGACCTGCTGCGCGACTACGGGCTCGAGGACTTCTACCTGGAGCTGTCCACCAAGGACCCGGAGAAGTCCATCGGCTCCGACGAGGTCTGGGAGGAGGCCACCGAGACCCTGCGCCAGGCCGCCCAGAAGCAGGGACTGGAGCTGGTCATGGACCCGGGCGGCGCCGCCTTCTACGGCCCCAAGATCTCCGTCCAGGCCAAGGACGCCATCGGCCGGACCTGGCAGATGTCGACCATCCAGGTGGACTTCAACCTGCCCGAGCGGTTCGACCTGGAGTACACCGCCTCCGACGGCTCCCGCCAGCGCCCGGTGATGATCCACCGCGCCCTGTTCGGCTCCATCGAGCGGTTCTTCGCCGTCCTGCTGGAGCACTACGCGGGCGCCTTCCCGGCCTGGCTGGCCCCGGTGCAGGCCGTCGGCATCCCGATCGCCGACGAGCACGTGCCGTACCTGGAGGAGGTCGCCGCCAAGCTGCGCTCCCAGGGCATCCGCGTGGAGGTCGACTCCGGCGACGACCGCATGCAGAAGAAGATCCGCAACGCCCAGAAGCAGAAGGTGCCCTTCATGCTGCTGGCGGGCGACGAGGACATCAGCAAGGGCGCGGTCTCCTTCCGCTACCGCGACGGCTCCCAGAACAACGGGGTGCCGGTGGACGAGGCGGTCGCCGAGATCGTCGCGGCCGTCCGCGAGCGCCGCTGAGCCCGCCCCTCCGCACGCGAAGAGCGCCCGTCCGGTCCGCCGGGCGGGCGCTCTTCGCGTCGCGGGCCGCGTCAGTCGTCGTCGCGGAACAGGTCCGCGCGGGAGATGCGCGCGGTGGAGTTCGGGTCGGGCGCCTGGGCGGCGTCCTGGTCGCGGAACAGTTCGGCGCGGGAGATGCGCGCCGTCGAGTCGGGGTCGGGGGCCTCCTCGTCGCGGAAGAGGTCGGCACGGGAGATCCGGGCCGTCGAGTCGGGGTCGGGGGCCTCCTCGTCGCGGAACAGGTCCGCGCGGGAGATGCGCGCCGTCGAGTTGGGGTCGCTCAAGACGGATGTCACTCCTTGCTGCGTTGGGGCAAGCCGGATTCTAGCGCTCCCCCCGGCGGCGTGAGCGGTGTACGGCCGGGTCAGGAGCCGGTGGCGTGCGTCCCCCAGGCCTGCGCGGGGACGCGGTCGATGAGGTCGATGAGGTAGTCGGCCGCCGTGAGCGCCCGGTCCGGGTCCAGCCGCATGACGGCCCAGGTGAGCACGTGCTCCCCGGTGAAGCGGACCGGGAAGGAGCGCGAGCGGGGGTCGGAGAGCAGCCACTCCACCGTCTCCGGTCCCAGGGCGGCGCGGGCGAACCCGTCGCCGCCCGACACCTGGAAGGCCCGTGCGAAGTCGGTCGTGGCGCCGGCCGCCGCGTCGTCGCGGCGGCGGATCTCCAGGTCGGTGTCGGTGCCGGGGGTGCGCACGGCCACCACCCGGTAGGTGTGCGGGGCCTCGTCCGCGCCGCGGGCGGCCGGGCGGGGGGTGTGCTCGAAGAAGGTGACGCGGTGGCCGCCGTGCCGTCCGTCCAGGACGTGGTGGAAGCGCGGGGAGCGCCCGCCCAGGGGGCGGGGCAGGGCGGCGTCGCCCAACGGGGCGGGGTGGTGTTCGGTGTAGGTCCATCCCTGTGCGCGCGCCCAACCGCGGAGTTCGGCGACGCGTTCCTTGCGAAAGTGCGCGGAGACCGCGACCGCGCCGGCCGTCACCACGACGACGACCAGGGCGAGGACGGGCAGGGCGCCTTCCATCCGGTGACTCCTCCGGCCGGGGATACGGGCGGCCGTGGACCCGTGGCGGGGGCCGCTGCGTGGGCGGACCGGGTCTTCCGGGTCCGGAACGCAGGGGACCCGCACTGGCCGTACGGAGTCCATTCTGTGCCGATTGTGGGTACTTGTCACCCCTGCCCTTCACCGAACGGCGGGCGGAGGCCGGTCCCGGCCACGGACGCCGCCCGCGACCGGGCGGGCGGCGTCCGCGCGTCGGGGCCCGGAGCAGAGCGCCGGCGCGTTCCCGGGCGCGGCAGTCGGCGCCCCCGTCACCGCCGGGGGCGCCGTGGCGGAGCCGTTCGCCCGAGCGGCCCGGGCGCGACCGTCCCGCGCCCGGGCCCCGCGCACCCGTCAGGCCGGAAGGCCCAGTTCGCGGGCGATGAGCATCTTCTGGACCTCGCTGGTGCCCTCGCCGATCTCCAGGATCTTGGCGTCCCGGTAGAAGCGGCCCACCGCGTAGTCGTTCATGAACCCGTACCCGCCGAACACCTGCGTGGCGTCGCGGGCGTTGTCCATGGCCGCGTTGGAGGCCACCAGCTTGGCGATCGCCGCCTCCTTCTTGAACGGCTCGCCCGCCAGCATCCGGGAGGCGGCGTCGTAGTAGGCCAGCCGGGCGGTGTGCGCGCGGGCCTCCATCTCGGCGATCTTGAACTGGATCGCCTGGTAGTGGCCGATCGTGTTCCCGAACGCGCTGCGCTCGTGGGCGTAGCGCACGCTCTCGTCCACGCAGCCCTGGGCCAGGCCCACCGACAGCGCGGCGATGGCGATGCGCCCCTCGTCGAGGATGCGCAGGAACTGGGCGTACCCGCGGCCGCGCTCGCCCACCAGGTTGGCCTCGGGCACCCGGCAGTCCTCGAACACCAGCTCGTTGGTGTCGGAGGCGTTCCACCCGACCTTGGAGTACTTCTGCCCGACCGAGAACCCGGGGGTCCCCGTGGGCACCAGGATGGAGGAGATCTCCGGCCGCCCGTCCTCCCGCCGCCCCGTGACGGCGGTGACCGTGACCAGCGCGGTGATGTCGGTGCCGGAGTTGGTGATGAACGACTTGGTCCCGTTGATGACCCACTGCCCGTCCTCCAGGCGGGCCGTGGTGCGGGTGGCCCCCGCGTCGGACCCGCCGTCGGGCTCGGTCAGCCCGAACGCGCCCAGCGCCTCGCCGGAGGTCAGCCGCGGCAGGTAGGTCTTCTTCTGCTCCTCGGTGCCGAACCGGTACAGCGGCATCGCGCCCAGCGACACCCCGGCCTCCAGGGTGATGGCCACCGAGGAGTCCACCCGGGCCAGCTCCTCCAGGGCCAGGCACAGCGCGAAGTAGTCGCCGCCCATGCCCCCGTGCTCCTCGGGGAACGGCAGGCCGAACAGGCCCATCCGCCCCATCTTGGCGATGACCTCGTAGGGGAAGGTCCCGTTCTCGTAGTGCTCGGCGATGACCGGGGCGACCTCGGTCCGGGCGAACTCCTCCACGGAGGCCCGCAGGTCGGCGTGCTCGGTCGACAGCTGGTGGCGGTTCAACGCTGGTTCTCCTCGCTGGTGGCGGGGGCGGACGGGGCCCCGGGGGTGTCCGGGGACCCGGTGGGCTCGACGACGACCAGGACGGCGTCCATCGGTACGGACGCGCCGGGCCGGACCGCGACGGTGGCCACGGTGCCGTCGACGGGTGAGGTGACGGAGTGCTCCATCTTCATGGCCTCGACGACGGCCAGCGCCTGGCCGGCGGTGACCGTGTCGCCGACCGCGACCGGCACGGCGAGCACCGTGCCGGGCATCGGGCTGCGCACGGTGCCGTCGGCGGCGGCCTCGTCGCCGCGCAGGGCGGCGTCGACGGGCTCCTCGTGCAGGGTCCAGGCGGAGCCGTCGGCGCCCAGCCACCGGTGCGCGGTGGCGGGGTCGTCGGCCCGCAGGTAGGTGCGGGTGCGGCCCGCGTAGGACACCGTGAGCCGGTCCCCGTCGCGGCGGGCGCGGGCGTCCACAGCCTCCGCCTCGCCCACGGCCACCGAGAAGCCGGACCCGGTGCGGCGCACCCGGACGGTCACGGCCTCGCCGCCGGGGGCCCGCAGCCGCCACGGCGTCCACGCGGCCCCGCCGATCCGCCACCCGTCGGGGACGGCGAACCGGTCGGCGGTGGGCGCGGGCGGCTCCAGGTCGAGCATGTGGTCCAGGGCGACGGCCGCGTACACCGCGTCGGGCACGCCCTCGGGGGCGGGCTCGGGCGGTTCCGCCCCGATGAGGTCGGTGCTCAGGTCGCCGGCGACCACCCGCGGGTGGCGCAGCAGGCGGCGCAGGAACGCGGTGTTGGTCACGCACCCCAGCAGCAGGTACCCGCCCAGGGCGTCATCGGCGCGGCGCAGCGCCGCGTCGCGGTTCGGGCCCCACACGATCACCTTGGCGAGCATGGGGTCGAACGACGAGGTCACCTCGCTCCCGGCGGCGATGCCCGAGTCGACCCGCACCCCCTCGCCGGCGGGCTCGGCCAGGGCCAGCACCGGGCCGCCGCTGGGCAGGAACCCGCGGTCGGCATCCTCGGCGTAGATCCGGGCCTCCACCGCGTGCCCGACCCAGGACACGTCGTCCTGCCCGAAGGGCAGCGGCTCCCCCAGGGCCACCCGCACCTGGAGCTCGACCAGGTCCAGGCCGCGCTCGCCGCGGACCGCGACGACCTCCTCGGTGACCGGGTGCTCCACCTGGAGCCGGGTGTTCATCTCCAGGAACGAGAACGACAGCCCGCCGTCCTCGCCCGCCTCGGCGATGAACTCGACGGTGCCCGCGCCCACGTACCCGCAGGAGCGGGCGGCGGCCACGGCGGCCTCGCCCATGGCGGCCCGCTGCCCGTCCGTGAGCAGCGGGGAGGGCGCCTCCTCCACCACCTTCTGGTGACGGCGCTGCAGGCTGCACTCGCGCTCGCCCAGGTGGAGCACGGTGCCGTGGGCGTCCGCCAGCACCTGCACCTCGATGTGCCGGGGGCGCTGTACCAGGCGCTCCACCAGCAGGGTGGAGTCGCCGAACGAGGCCAGGGCCTCGCGGCGGGCGGCCGCGGCGGCGTCGGGCAGCTCCGCGGGGGAGTGGACGGCGCGCATACCCTTGCCGCCGCCGCCCGCGGAGGGCTTGATGAGCAGGGGGTAGCCGGTGCCGGCGGCCAGCTCCAGCAGGGCGTCGTCGGGCAACGGGGTCCCGGGCTCCTCGGTGAAGCCGCCCAGCACCGGCACCCCGGCGGCGGCCACCGTCTCCTTGGCGCGGATCTTGTCGCCCATGGCGTCGATGGCGGCGGGCGGCGGGCCGATGAACACCAGCCCGGCGTCCGCGCAGGCGCGGGCGAACACGGCGTTCTCCGACAGGAAGCCGTAGCCGGGGTGGACCAGGCGGGCCCCGGTCTCCAGGGCGGCGGCGACGATGGCGTCGGCGTCCAGGTAGGAGGGCACGCGCACGGCGAGGTCGGCGGCCCCCACGTGCGGGGAGCCGGCGTCGGCGTCGGTGTGCACCGCCACCGCGCCCAGGCCCATCCGGCGCAGGGTGCGCATCACCCGCAGGGCGATCTCGCCCCGGTTGGCGACGAGTACGGTCGTGGTCAAGGGTTCCTCACATCCGGAAGACGCCGTAGCCCACGGGCTCCAGCGGGGCGTGGCGGGCGGCGGACAGGGCCATGGCGAGCACGTCGCGGGTGTCGGCGGGGTCGATGACGCCGTCGTCCCACAGCCGGGCGGTGGAGTAGTAGGGGCTGCCCTGCTCCTCGTACCGGTCCCGGATGGGGGCCTTGAACTCCTCCTCGGCCTCGGCGGACCACTCCTCGCCGCGCGCGCTCATCTGGTCGCGGCGCACGGTCGACAGCACGGACGCGGCCTGCTCGCCGCCCATGACGGAGATGCGGGCGTTGGGCCACATCCACAGGAACCGGGGCGAGTACGCCCGGCCGCACATGGAGTAGTTGCCCGCCCCGAACGAGCCGCCGATGACGACGGTGAACTTGGGGACGCGGGCGCAGGCCACCGCGGTGACCATCTTGGCGCCGTGCTTTGCGATGCCCCCGGCCTCGTAGTCGCGGCCCACCATGAACCCGGAGATGTTCTGCAGGAACACCAGCGGGATGCTCCGCCGGTCGCACAGCTCGATGAAGTGGGCGCCCTTGAGCGCCGACTCGGCGAACAGGATCCCGTTGTTGGCGATGATCCCCACCGGGTGCCCGTGGATGTGCGCGAAGCCGGTGACCAGGGTGGTCCCGTACTCGGCCTTGAACTCGGTGAACTCGCTGGCGTCGACGACGCGGCCGATGACCTCGCGCACGTCGTAGGGGGTGCGGGTGTCGGCGGGCACCACCCCGTACAGCTCCTGCGGGTCCAGCGCGGGCGGGCGCGGCTCGCGGGTCTCCCAGGCGGGCGCGCCCTGCGGGCCGAACGTGTCGGCGATGCGCCGCACGATGGACAGCGCGTGCGCGTCGTCGTCGGCCAGGTGGTCGGTCACGCCCGACACCCGGGAGTGCAGGTCGCCGCCGCCCAGCTCCTCGGCGGTGACGACCTCGCCGGTGGCGGCCTTCACCAGCGGCGGACCGCCCAGGAAGATGGTGCCCTGATCGCGGACGATGACGGCCTCGTCGCTCATCGCCGGGACGTAGGCGCCCCCCGCGGTGCAGGAGCCGAGCACCGCCGCGATCTGCGGGACGCCCAGCCGCGACATGGTGGCCTGGTTGTAGAAGATCCGCCCGAAGTGCTCGCGGTCGGGGAACACCTCGTCCTGCATGGGCAGGAACGCGCCGCCGGAGTCGGCCAGGTAGACGCACGGCAGCCGGTTCTGGAGGGCGACCTCCTGCGCGCGCAGGTGCTTCTTGACGGTCATCGGGTAGTAGCTGCCGCCCTTGACGGTGGCGTCGTTGGCGACCACCACCGTGGGGCGCCCGGCCACCCGGCCCACCCCGGCGATCATCCCGGCGCCGGGGGCGTCCTGCCCGTCGGCCCCGTACAGCCCGTAGGCGGCCAGGGGGGCGATCTCCAGGAACGGGGAGCCCGGGTCCAGGAGGTGGTCGACACGGTCGCGCGGCAGCAGTTTGCCGCGCTCGACGTGGCGGGCTCGGGACTTCTCGGGGCCGCCCAGGGCCGCGGTGGCGATCCGCTCGCGCAGCTCCGAGGCGAGGGCGCGGTTCGCCGCGTCGTTGGCGGCGAACGCGGGGCCGGCGGTGTCCACCGCCGAGCCGAGTACGGATGCCCTGCTCATGCTGTCCTCTCGTGGAGGGGTGTTAATGCTCACTAACATCAGTGATGTTAGTGACCATTAACATGGGTGTCCACAGTCCGGCGCCGCGAACCGCCGGGCGGGGTGAGGAACGGAGCGGGCATGGTGTCCAGACCGACGGGCGACCGCCGCGCGGCGCTGCTGGGCGCGGCGGCGGAACTGTTCGCCGAACGCGGCTACCGGAGCGTGCTCATCGACGACATCGGCCGGGCCGTCGGCACCACCGGTCCGGCCCTGTACCGCCACTTCTCCGGCAAGCAGGCGCTGCTGGGTGCGATCCTCATCGACGTCAGCGAACGCCTGGCGGGCCGCGGGCGGGAACTGGTCGCCGCCGCCCCCGACCCCGCGTCCGCGCTGACCGCCCTGCTGCGCGGGCACATCGCGTTCGCCCTGGACGAGCCGGCGCTGATCACCGTGCACGACCGTGAGCTGCACCACCTCACCGAGGGGGACCGGCGCCGCGTCCGCCGCCTCCAGCGGGGCTACGTCGAGGAGTGGGTCGGCGTGCTCTCCCAGATGCGCCCGCACACCCCGGCCCCCGTGCTGCGGGCCGCGGTCCACGCCGTCTTCGGCCTGCTCAACTCCACCCCCCACAGCCGCGGCGAGCTGCCCCGCGCGCGCATGGCCGACCTGCTGCTGGACATGGGCGCCGCCGCGCTGACGGCCCCCGAGTCCCCGGCGGGCGGCGCCGGGCCCGCCTCCGCCGACGGCGGCCGCTGACCGCGGCCCGCGCCCTTCCCGGACAGGCCGCCGCTCCGGTCCCCGGAGAGGACCGACGCAGGACGGCCCTCCCCTTCACCCGCACAGGGCGAAGTCCGACAAAAAGGTCACCAAGAGGTGGGAACGGACCGGCTCTGCGGTTTCGGGGGCGTCCGGGCGCGGCTCTACATTCGGCCGTATCGGGTAGGGCCGCCTGTGACGGCGACCGACACGGAGAAGGAGCAACACATGGCTCGGCCTCGGATCGTGGTGGTCGGCGCGGGGTTCGGCGGTATCCACACCCTGCGTCGTCTGGAACGCCGCATCCCGTCGGGGGCGGCGGACATCGCCTTGATCGCCCCCCACGACTACATGCTCTACAGCCCGCTGCTGCCGCAGGTGGCCTCCGGACTGCTGACACCGCAGTCCGTGGCGATGTCGGTGCACCGGCTGACGCGGGACACCCGGCTCATCCCCGGCAACGCCGTGGGGGTCGACACCGACGACCGCGTCGTCGTGGTGTGCCGGCCCACCGGCGAGCTGATCCCCGTACGCTACGACCGCCTGGTGCTGGCCCCCGGCGGCCTCACCCGGGCCTTCGACATCCCCGGCCTGACCGAGCACGCCTACGGGGCCAAGACCCTGGCCGAGGCGGTCCTGCTGCGCGACCACGTGCTCGCCCAGCTGGAGCTGGCCAACGACACCGCCGACCCGGTCGAGCGGGAGGAGCGCTGCCGGTTCATCGTGGTCGGCGGCGGCTACACGGGGGTGGAGACCGCCGCCTCGCTGATGCGCCTGTGCGAGGAGGCGGCCAAGCGCTACCCCGAGCTGCGCTCGGTGATCCGCTGGCACCTGGTGGACATCGCGCCCAAGGTGCTGCCCGAACTCGGCGACCGGCTCGGCCGCAAGGCCCTGGACCTGCTCCGCCGCATGGGCATCGAGGTCAAGCTCAAGGTGTCGGTGCGCGAGGTCACCGCCGACAAGGTGGTGCTCACCGACGGGCGGGCGCTGCCCTGCCGCACCCTGATCTGGACCGCGGGGGTGTCCCCCAGCCCGCTGGTGGAGACCCTGGGCAGGCCCACCCAGCGCGGCCGCCTGGAGGTGGACGCCGACCTGCGGGTGCCGGGCGTGCCGGAGGTGTTCGCCCTGGGCGACGCCGCGGCGGTGCCGAACCTGTCCGGTGACGCGCCCTACTGCCCGCCCACGGCCCAGTACGCGACCCGGCAGGCGGTGACCGCGGCGGACAACGTGGTGGCCTCGATCCTGGGGCGGCCGCTCCGGGAGTTCCGCCACCGGGACCTGGGCCTGGTGGTGGACCTGAGCGGCAGGGACGCGCTGGCCCGGGTGATGGACATGGAGCTGACGGGGCTCCCGGCGCTGGGCGCCACCCGCGGCTACCACCTGATGGCGGTGCCCTCGCCCAACGCGCGGGCGCGCATCCTGGCCAACTGGGGCATCCGGGCCCTCATCGGCGGGGACGTGTCCCGGATGGGCTTCGCCGACGACGGGCGGCCGTCGTCCTTCGTGGCCAACGAGGCCGTGGACTACCTCGACGCGGAATCGGCCGGACGCGAGGGCGCGAGGCTGCTGGAGAACCTCAGGGCCCGTTACGGCGAGGACTGACACGGCGAGGGGCGGCGGCCGTGGCGGCCGCCGCCCCCGGAACGACGCGTGGCGGGCGGGTCAGGAGCGGACCAGCCGGGCGATGGCCTCCGACGCCTCCTTGACCTTGGCGTCGGCCTCCTCGCCGCCGTTGGCGACGGCGTGGGCCACACAGTGCTTGAGGTGCTCGTCCAGCATGGCCAGCGCGAAGGAGCGCAGGGCGCTGTTCACGGCCGAGGTCTGGGTGAGGATGTCGATGCAGTACTGGTCGTCCTCGACCATGCGCTGCAGGCCGCGGATCTGCCCCTCGATGCGGCGGAGTCGATTGATGTGGCTCTGCTTGTCATTGCTGTAACCGTGGGTCGCAGCCATGGTCCCGCTTCCGTGTCGTTCCTGCTCGATTGCCATGAACAATACCCCCTCGAGGTATTGAACCACCCGGGTCGGCGGAGCATTCCGCCGTCGGGTGCCCTAGGAGGAGTTTCCCAGACGAACAGGGGCGTAGGGTGTGCCGCGTCCTGCCGGGTCTCCGGGCATCCGTTACCTAGAGTGTTCCCTACGGCCGGGATCAACTACGGGGAGTGTTGAATTGGTTGCGGTGAGAGATCGCTCATTGGTGCGGCGGCGTGCCGGGGCCGCCGCCGTCACGTCGGTCCTGCTGGCTTCGGGAGCCCTCGCCGCGGGCGCGGTCTTCGGGGCCCGCGACGTGGTGGCGGCGCCCGCGACCCCCTACGCGTCGAGTGTCTGGAGCCGACTGTCGCTGGACGGCTCCGTGTACGGGAGCCCGGTGAACGAGACCCTCCGGGCCATCGAGGTCTCGGGGAACGGCAACGACTCCTGGAACACGCTGCCGGAGTCGCCCTACCTGACCTCCGCGACGGCCACCGGCGAGGTGAACGTCGTGACCGACCCGGAGAGCGCCATGACCAACGCCAACGGCGCCTTCACCAACCTGACGGTCCCCGACTCAGGGATCCCCTGGGTCTCGCAGCTGCTCGACCAGGGGACCCCGAGCGGCGGCGGCAGCACCGTCCTCCAGGTCTCGACCTGGAACAACCGGGTGCAGTGCGCGCCGCCCGCCGACGTCATCGCGCAGACGGCGACCACGGCGCCCTACGTCCTCGGCCGCCTGGTCGACGCCCCGCCCGCGAACCAGGCGGGGACCGGGACCTCGGAGCTGACCTTCGCCGGGGACTACGGCGACGGGGCCACCGAGGTCCGGGTCACGTCGCGCATCGAGCACGTCGAGGAGATCGTCGACCCCTACTTCGGGCACATCTACACCGACTTCACCGCGACGGCCCAGCGCTACGACGCGGCGGGCGCCCCGGTGGGAGACCCGGTGACCCTGTACGACCTCGTCCTGGGCGACGTGACGGTCGACTGCAATCCGCCGGAGCCGTCTCCGAGCCCGAGTCCGTCCCCGAGCCCCAGCCCGTCTCCCTCGCCGACGGAGTCGCCCTCGCCGAGCCCGTCGCCCACGGAGTCGCCTTCTCCGAGCCCGAGCCCGAGTCCCAGCCCCTCACCGAGCCCGAGTCCCTCGCCCAGCCCGAGCCCGTCTCCGTCCCCGTCGCCCACGGGGTCGCCTTCTCCGAGTCCGAGCCCCAGTCCCTCGCCCAGTCCGAGTCCCTCGCCGAGCCCGAGTCCCTCGCCGACGGAGTCGCCCTCGCCGACTCCCAGCCCGTCTCCGTCGCCGACGGAGTCGCCCTCGCCGAGTCCGTCGCCGTCCCCCTCGCCCACGGGGTCGCCTTCGCCGAGTCCGTCACCGACCGGCCCGCCCTCGCCGAGCCCCTCGCCCACGGGGTCTCCGTCGCCGACGGAGTCGCCGACCGTGTCGCCGGAGCCGCCCCCGCCGCCCAAGCCGGGGTACAAGCCCTCGCTGCCCGTCACCGGGCCCGGCCTGGCCGCCCTGGTCTCCGGCGGTCTGATCACCATCGGCGCCGCCATCGCGGTGCTGGCCGCCGCCCGTAAACGTCGGGCCTGATCTGGGCAAGCCCGGGGCGGGGGGCTTGCCCCCGCCCCGGGGCCGCACCACCATGGCCCTATGGATCGAAGCGCCGACAACGACATCCTGTCCACCATCAAGGGCCTGATGGACGAGGAGCACGCCCTGCGCGCCACACCGGGCGGCCTGTCCGACGAGGAGCGCGGCCGCATGAAGGAGGTCGAGCAGGCCCTCGACCAGTGCTGGGACCTGCTCCGCCGGCGGCGGGCCCGCGAGGAGTTCGGGCAGGACCCCGACGAGGCCGAGGTCCGGCCGGTGTCCGAGGTCGAGAACTACCGCCAGTGAAGCGCCGCCGGCCGCAACCACAGGGCCCCGGCCGGCATCAACCACGGTGAACCGGCGCGGGCCGGGACCGGCCCGCGCGCCCGGACCGGCCCCGCGCCACGGATCCGGAAGGGCCCCTCTTGCTCACTGCACTCACCGGCATCGGTCTGTCCACCGCGGCCGGGCTCAACGCCTACATCCCCCTGCTGCTGGTGGGCCTCATCGCCCGCTTCACCGACCTGCTGGTCCTGGGCGACTCCTGGACCTGGCTGGAGCACCCGGTCACCCTCGTCCTGCTGACCGTGCTGCTGGTGGTCGAGTTCCTCGCCGACAAGTTCCCGGCGATCGACAGCATCAACGACGTGATCCAGACCGTCGTGCGCCCCACCTCCGGCGGCATCGTCTTCGGCGCCGGGGCCTCCGCGGTGGAGCTCTCCGAGATCACCGGCGCCGCCTCCGGCGCGACGGCGCAGGACGGGGTCTCCTGGGGACCCGTCATCGCGGGCGTGGTCATCGCCCTGGTGTTCCACCTGCTCAAGTTCCTGGGCCGGCTGGCCGCGAACTCGGTCACGGCGGGCTGCGCGGCCCCGTTCGTCTCCCTCATCGAGGACGTCGTCAGCTTCTTCACCTCGCTCGCGGCCATCCTGCTGCCGGTCCTCATCCTTCTGGTGGTCCCGGCGCTGGCCGCGGTGGGCGCGCTGCTGGTGCGGCGCAGCCGCCGCCTGCGGGCCGAACGCGCCGCGGGGGGCGGGGACGCCGGCCCCGGGGCGCCCGCCTGAGGCGACCGGCACACGGCGCCGGCCGATCAAGGCCGCGTAAAGTGCAGGTGATGACAGAGCTGACTTTCGATCCGAACGACATCACCCACATCGTCTGGGACTGGAACGGCACCCTCCTGGACGACAACCACGCGAACCTCTCCGCGGTCAACGCCGTGTGCGCCGCCTACGGCGTCGACCCCGTGGAGCTGGACCACTGGCGCAGCGTCTTCCGGCGCCCGCTCGTCCCCCTCTACGAGGAGCTGCTGGGCCGCGCCCTCGCCGTGGGCGAGTGGGAGCGCCTGGAGAAGCTCTACGACGAGGACTACCTGCGCCACCTGCCCGCGTGCCGGCTGGCGCAGGGCGTTCCGGACGTGCTGCTCGACTGGGCGGGCCTGGGGCGCACCCAGTCGCTGCTGTCGATGGCCTCGCACGACCACGTCGTCCCGCTCATCGCCGAACGCGGCCTGGCCGCGCACTTCACCCGGGTCGACGGCCGCAGGTACGACACCGAGGTCGACTCCAAGGCGGAGCACCTGGTGCACCACCTGTCGGGCCAGGACATCGACCCCTCCCGGGTCGTGCTCATCGGCGACATCGACGACGACGCCCGGGCCGCCCACGCGGCCGGCGCGCACGCGATCCTGGTGTCCACCGGCCTGATGGCGCCCGAGCGGCTGGCCGCCACGGGCGCCCCGGTGGCCGAGTCCCCGGTGGCGGCGGTCCGCGCGCTGCGCGGCCTCTGAGCCGGGCGGGCGGGACCCGCCCCGCGGTCGGCCGAAAGAACCCATGACCGGTTCTCCCGGCCGGCCGCACCGCGGGGGAGAGGGCTGTCAATGGTGGTCCCCCACCCTGTGCGGGCGCCCGGCAGTGGGCCCGCCACAGGGGCCGTGAACGTGGTGTGACCTGGGAACTTCCCGTCGTCGTCCGGTCCCTGTTCCGGGGAGCCCGGGGGGTGGCCCCCGTCATGGTGTGCTGTTAGATGGACCTCACAGCAACACACAGCCACGCGAATGGAAGGCGGGCCAATGACGGAGAGCAGCGTGCCCCGTGTGCTCTGGCGACCCGACGAGGAGACGGTGGCGTCCTCCAACATCGTCGCGTTCGCCCGGTGGGCCGAGGAGCACAGGGGCGTCGAGGCCTTCGGCGCCGACGGCGACTTCGACTACGACGCGCTGTGGCGCTGGTCGGTCACCGACACCGACGGTTTCTGGGACGCGATCCGCGTGTACTACGGCGTCCGCTTCGACACCCCCGCCGAGGGCGTCCTGGCCGAGGACGCCATGCCCGGCGCCCGCTGGTTCCCCGGGGCCACCCTCAACTACGCCCGGCACGTGTTCGAGGGCCGCGACCCCGACCGGGTCGCGATCCGCCACGCCACCGAGCTGCGCCCCCTGGCCGAGTGGACCTGGGGCGAGCTGCGCGCCCGCACCGCCGCGATCGCCGCCGGCCTGCGCGAGCTGGGCGTGGGCCCCGGCGACCGGGTCGCGGCCTACCTGCCCAACCTGCCCGAGACCGCCGCCGCGTTCTACGCGGTCGCCTCCCTGGGCGCGATCTGGTCCTCCTGCTCTCCCGACTTCGGCGTGCGCAGCGTCATCGACCGCTTCGCCCAGATCGAGCCCAAGGTCCTGCTGGCCGTCGACGGCTACCGCTACGGCGGCAGGGACTTCGACCGCGGACCCGTCGTCGAGGAGCTGCGCACGGCCCTGTCCACGGTCGAGCACACCGTCGTGCTCGACCACCTCCGCCCGGGCGCCGAGCCGGCCGAGGGCACCCTGGCCTGGTCGGCCCTGGAGGCCTCCGGGGCGGGCGCCGACCTGGAGTTCACCCCGGTCGCCTTCGACCACCCGCTGTGGGTGCTCTACTCCTCGGGTACCACCGGCCTGCCCAAGGCCATCGTGCAGGGCCACGGCGGCATCCTCCTGGAGCAGCTGAAGAACCTCCACCTGCACCTGGACGCGCAGGAGCACGACCGCGTCTTCTGGTTCACCACCACCGGCTGGATGATGTGGAACTTCCTGGTCAGCGTGCTGCTGACCCCGGCGTCCATCGTCCTGTACGACGGCAGCCCCGCGGCCCCCGACCTGGGGGCGCTCTGGGACCTGGCCGACGAGGCCGGGATCACCGTGTTCGGCACCAGCGCGGGGTTCCTCTCCTCCTGCATGAAGGACGGCGTCCACCCCCGCCGCGGCCGCGACCTGTCCCGCCTCAAGGCGATCGGCTCCACCGGCTCCCCGCTCAGCCCCGAGGCGTTCGCCTGGGTCTACGAGGAGTTCGGCGACGACCTGTGGCTGTTCTCCACCAGCGGCGGCACCGACGTGTGCAGCTGCCTGGTGGGCGGCACCCCCACCCTGCCGGTGTACGAGGGCGAGATCCAGTCCCGGGCCCTGGGCATGGCCGTCGCCGCCTGGGACCCCGACGGCAAGGAGCTGGTCGGCGAGGTCGGGGAGCTCGTCGTCACCCGCCCGGCCCCGTCCATGCCGGTCTTCTTCTGGGGGGACGAGGACGGGGAGCGCCTGCGCGACAGCTACTTCTCCATGTACCCGGGCGTCTGGCGGCACGGCGACTGGATCGAGATCACCGACCGCGGCACCGCGATCATCTACGGCCGCTCGGACTCCACCATCAACCGCGGCGGCGTCCGCATGGGCACCAGCGAGATCTACCGCGCCGTCCTGGCCCTGGAGGACGTCACCGACGCCCTGGTCGTGGACGTGCCCCGCAGTGACGGCTCCTCGCGCATCGAGCTGTTCGTCGTCCTGCGCGAGGGCGCCGCACTCGACGACGCCCTCGTCAAGGAGATCGCCCGGCGCATCCGCACCGACTGCTCGCCCCGCCACGTGCCCGACCGGGTGCGGGCCGTCCCCGCGGTGCCGCGCACGCTCTCCGGCAAGATCCTGGAGGTGCCGGTCAAGCGCATCCTCATGGGCCAGAGCCCGGACAAGGTCGCCAGCCGCGACTCCCTGGCCGACCCCGAGGCGCTGGACCTCTTCAGCACGCTGGCCGACTGAGCGGCCGGGCCCCGGGCGCCGTCCCGGGGCCCCGGCCGCCGGTCCCGCCCGGCGGCGGTGTGGCCGGACCCGGCCACACCGGGGCGAACGGTCTTGATTGTGGCCCTACCGCCGGAGGCATAGCCTGGCCCGCGTGGCACAGAAGCGACCAGACGACACCACCGCGCCGGCCTCCGGCCCGGCCCCCGCCCGGACCAGGATCGACGGCATCGACGCGGCCCGGGCCCTGGCGGTCTTCGGCATGTTCATCGTCCACCTGGGCGTGGACTCCATGGGCCTGCTCTCCCCGGAGGACTACGCCTGGGACCTGCACGGCATCGTGCGGGGCAACTCGTCGGCGCTCTTCGCCTTCCTGGCCGGGGTCTCGCTGGCGATGATGACCGGCCGCACCCGGCCGCTCGCGGGGGAGCCGCTGTTCCGGGCGGTGGTGCGGATCGTCACCCGCGCGGTGCTCATCGCCCTGCTCGGCCTGATCCTGGACCTGATGGCGGTGCCGGTCGCCATCATCCTCACCTACTACGGCGGGTTCTTCCTGCTCGCCCTGCCCCTGGTCAGGCTGCGCTCGTGGATGCTGTGGACGGTCGCGGGGGCGCTGGCCGTCGTTGGCCCGCCGCTGTCGTTCCTGCTGCGCGACACCCTGTTCCCGGTCCAGCCGCGCACCGGTGCGGTCACCTCGTTCACCGAGTTCTTCCTCACCGGCTACTACCCGGCGATCACCTTCATGGTCTTCATGACCGCGGGGATGGCGGTGGGCCGCCTGGACCTCACCGACCGCGCCGTGCGCCTGCGCCTGCTCGCCGGCGGCGCCGTCGCCGCGGCCTGCGGCTACCTGGGCTCGTGGCTGGCCCTGGGGCCGCTGGGCGGCATGGAGCGGCTGATGGAGCTGCGCGCCCCCGAGCTTGCCGGAGCCCCGCTGTCGGCGGTCACCGATCCCGTCGCGCTGGAGGAGCTGCGCTACGCGGTCGACCAGGAGGCCGAGTCGATCTCCGGACAGGTGCCCACCGACTCGTGGTGGTGGCTGGCGGTCAACACCCCGCACACCGGCACGACCTTCGAGATCCTGGAGGCGGTGGGGCAGGGCCTGGTGGTGCTCGTCCTGTGCATGTGGCTGTGCGAACGGGCCCGCCCGGTGATGTACCCGCTGGTCTCGGTGGGGCGCATGCCGCTGACCGTCTACACGGGCCACCTGGTGGTGATCGCGATGCTCGTCGCGGCCGCCGGGTACGAGTTCCACACCCCGTGGCTGACCGAGCGGTTCATCCTCGGGGCGCTGCTCTTCGCCACCTTGTGGCGTCTGGCGTTCGACCGGGGCCCCGCCGAGTTCCTCCTGGGCGAGGCCGCCGACGGGACCGTGCGCCTGGTCGACTCCCTGCGCGACCGGGCCTGACCCGGGATCACCGCTCGGGGCGGCGGATGGTGGACGAGGTCCGGTCCCGGTGGGCCAGCGTGTCGGAGGTGGTGCGCGCGTTCTGCCGGATGAGCCGGCGGGCGTCGTCGGCCGCCGACCGGGCCACCGCCGGGCTGGCCACCGGCCGCAGCGCGGGCTCGGCGTCCTCGGGCAGGCCGAGGTCCACCGGCAGCCCGGCCCTGCCGATCACCCGCAGCTGGGCGCCCTCCTGGGAGAGGGAGGGACGGATGTCCCCGTCCGGGGTGCGCCAGGCGCGCAGCCGGGCCGCCAGCCACTCGGTGCCCCGGCGCTCGGGGCCGGTCGGCCACGGCTCGCCGTCGGGCCGGTGGCCCAGCGCGTGCAGCACGTCCTCGGTGGTCCACCCGGCGGAGAACAGCCGGGCCGCCTCCGTGCGCAGCGACGCGAAGTCCACCCCGCGCAGCGTCGGGTCCTCGGCGTGGATCATCTCGCAGGCCCGGTGCACGTCGCGCGGCGTGTGCAGGGGCCGGGTGCGCAGGTCCGGCTCGGGGCGGCGCAGCAGGGCGTCGTCGACGGTGACGATGACCTCCCCGCGCCGGTTGTCCCAGATGCCCACGTCCTCCCGCGCCCACCCCTGGGACTCCGCCAGGGCCGTCGCCAACCTGCGCAGGTCGACCTGCGCGTCCTCGCTGCTGATCCGGAACTCCGCCATGGGGCAAGGGTACGCACGGGAGGCGCCCGGGCGCGCCGCGGCGGGGGCCGGGGGAGGGGCGCACAGGGACAGTCCGGTATAGACCGCGCTCGGCCCTCCTGTGACCGAGGACATGGCCGGGAGTCCCCTTTCCGGGGGTTCGCACCAAGGAATTGGAGGAAAAGACCATGGTTCGGTCAAGCTTCGGTTGGACTCTCCTCCAACCTTGGACGGTGCGTCGTCGAGGGGTACCGGCGGCCCGCGCCCCCGGGGTTATGGTGACCACCTGACGGCCCGGAGGGGATCGCCGATCCCTCCCGCGCCGCCCCCGCCGACCCGGCGGAGGAGCCCGTCCCATCGTTCGACCGAGCTGTAGGTGCCCGTGTCCCACACCGCATCCGCGCCCGAGGCGATGACCGACCGCGCGCTCCGGGCGTTCCTGCACGGACTCCCGGGCGTCGACGAGGTCGGCGCCCGCGCCCGTGCCCAGGACCTGTCCACCAGGTCCGTCAAGACCACCGCCAAGGCCCAGGCGATCGACCTGGCCATCTCCATGGTCGACCTGACCACCCTGGAGGGGGCCGACACGCCCGGCAAGGTGCGCTCGCTGTGCGCCAAGGCCGCGCTGCCCGACCCCGCCGACCGCTCCGTGCCGCACGTGGGCGCCGTCTGCGTCTACCCCGACATGGTGTCCGTCGCGGTCGCGGCGCTGCGCGGCACCGGCATCGGCGTCGCATCCGTCGCCACCGCCTTCCCGTCCGGGCGCGCGCCCCTGGAGGTCAAGCTCGCCGACACCGCCCGCGCGGTGGCCGACGGCGCGACCGAGATCGACATGGTCATCGACCGCGGCGCCTTCCTGTCCGGCGACTACCTGAAGGTGTACGAGGAGATCGGGGCCGTCAAGGAGACCTGCGGCGACGCCCACCTCAAGGTCATCCTGGAGACCGGGGAACTGGTCACCTACGACAACGTGCGCCGGGCCTCGCACCTGGCCATGCGCGCGGGCGCCGACTTCATCAAGACGTCCACCGGCAAGATCTCCCCGGCGGCCACCCTGCCCGTCGTCCTCGTCATGCTGGAGGCGGTGCGCGACCACCGCGCCGAGACCGGCCGCTACGTGGGCGTCAAACCGGCGGGCGGCATCCGCACCACCAAGGACGCCATCCGCAACCTGGTCCTGGTCAACGAGACCGCCGGACCCGCCTGGCTCACCCCGGACCTGTTCCGGATCGGTGCCTCCAGCCTGCTCAACGACCTGCTCATGCAGCGGACCAGGCTGACCACCGGCACCTACCCGGGCCCCGACTACTACACGCTGGACTAGCCGTGATCTTCGAGTACGCGCCCGCCCCGGAGTCCCGCTCCGTCGTCACCCTGCGCGAGTCCTACGGGCTGTTCATCGACGGGGAGTTCACCCCCGCGGCGAGCGGCGAGAACCTGACCAGCCTCAACCCCGCGGACGAGACCAAGCTCGCGCAGGTCGCCGTCGCCGGTCCCGAGGACGTGGAGCGGGCGGTCGCCGCCGCCCGCCGCGCCCAGGAGACCGTGTGGGGCCGCATGTCCGGCGCCGAGCGGGGCAAGTACCTGTTCCGCATCGCCCGCATCGTCCAGGAGCGCTCGCGCGAGCTGGCGGTGCTGGAGTCGCTGGACAACGGCAAGCCCATCAAGGAGACCCGCGACGTCGACCTGCCGCTGGTCGCCGCCCACTTCTTCTACTACGCGGGCTGGGCCGACAAGCTCGCCCACGCCGGGCTGGGGCCCGACCCCAGGCCCCTGGGCGTGGCCGCCCAGGTCATCCCGTGGAACTTCCCGCTGCTCATGCTGGCGTGGAAGATCGCCCCGGCGCTGGCCACCGGCAACACGGTCGTCCTCAAGCCCGCCGAGACCACCCCGCTGACCGCGATGGTCTTCGCCGAGATCTGCCAGGAGGCCGACCTGCCCCCGGGCGTGGTCAACATCCTCACCGGCGCGGGCGAGACCGGACGCACCCTGGTCGAGCACCCCGGCGTGGACAAGGTCGCGTTCACCGGGTCCACCGAGGTCGGGCGGCGGATCGCCCGCTCCGTGGCGGGCACCGACAAGCGCCTCACCCTGGAACTGGGCGGCAAGGGCGCCAACATCGTCTACGACGACGCCGCCATCGACCAGGCCGTCGAGGGCATCGTCTCGGGCATCTTCTTCAACCAGGGCCACGTGTGCTGCGCCGGGTCCCGGCTGCTGGTGCAGGAGTCCGTCGCCGACGAGGTGCTGGCCAGGCTCAAGGAGCGCGTCGCCAGGCTCCGGCTGGGCGACCCGCTGGACAAGAACACCGACATCGGCGCCGTCAACTCCGCGGCCCAGCTGGAGCGCATCCGCGAGCTGGCCGACAGCGGCGAGGCCGAGGGCGCCGAGCGCTGGTCGCCCGCCTGCGACATCCCCGAGAGCGGCTACTGGTTCGCGCCGACCATCTTCACCGGCGTGTCCCAGGCCCACCGGGTGGCCCGGGAGGAGATCTTCGGCCCGGTCCTGTCGGTGCTGACCTTCCGCACCCCCGACGAGGCCGTGGCCAAGGCCAACAACACGCCCTACGGGCTGTCGGCCGGGGTGTGGACCGAGAAGGGCTCGCGCATGCTGTGGACCGCGGAGCGGCTGCGCGCCGGCGTCGTGTGGTCCAACACGTTCAACAAGTTCGACCCGACCAGCCCCTTCGGCGGCTACAAGGAGTCGGGCTACGGCCGCGAGGGCGGACGGCACGGATTGGAGGCCTACGTTGGCTGAACGACGCGGCGGCAAGAAGGCCGGTGCGGCCAAGGCGGTCAAGGCGGCGGAGGCGCCCGCCGTCCCCGCCCGCCTGGCGGTCCGCAAGACCTACAAGCTCTACCTGGGCGGGGCCTTCCCGCGCTCGGAGTCGGGCAGGAGCTACCCCGTGACCTCGAACGACGGAACGCACCTGGCCAACGCCGCACTGGCCTCGCGCAAGGACGCCCGCGACGCGGTGGCCGCCGCGCGCAAGGCGTTCGCCGGGTGGTCCGGGCGCACCGCCTACAACCGGGGCCAGATCCTCTACCGGGTCGCCGAGGTCCTGGAGGGACGGCGCGACCAGTTCGCCGCCCAGGCCGTCGCCGCGCAGGGGCTGAGCAGGGCCCGCGCGCAGGAGGTCGTCTCCGCCGCCATCGACCGGTGGGTGTACTACGCCGGGTGGACCGACAAGGTCGCCCAGGTCGTGGGCGGGGCCAACCCCGTCTCGGGCCCGTACTACAACCACTCGGCCCCCGAACCGGTCGGCGTGGTCGTGGTGTTCGCCCCGCAGAACGCGCCGCTGCTCGGCCTCACCTCGGTGGTCGCCCCGGTCATCGCGACCGGCAACACCGCCGTGGTCGTGGCCTCGGAGGCCGCCCCGCTGGCCGCGGTGGACCTGGCCGAGGTGCTGGCCACCTCCGACCTGCCCGGCGGGGTGGTCGACCTGCTCACCGGGCGGGTGCCGGAACTGGGCCCGCACCTCGCCTCGCACGCCGACGTCGACGCTCTGGACCTGACGGGGGCGGGCCCGGACGCGGTCGCCTTCGAGGAGGCCGCCGCGCAGACCCTCACCCGGGTGGTGCGCCCCGGACCGGGCGCCGACGCGGGCGAGGAGGCCTGGCTCGACCCCGACCCCGGCACCTCGCGGATGACGCCCTTCCTGGAGACCAAGACCGTCTGGCACCCCGTCGGCGTGTGAGGCCGTGCTTCTTCGGGCCCCCGGAACCCCGTGGGCGCCCTCGCGGCCCCTCCCGCCGCCGTCCGCGGGCGGCCGGCCCCGGCTTGCGCCGGACCCGGATCGAACGCCAGTGTGAGGCGGGGCGGGTCGTGTCCGCCCCACACGGGAGAGGAGCCCACGGTGGGCGATGCGGTCGAGGATGTGATGGAGACGGTGCGGACCCCGGGCGGTGCGGCGCCGCGCCTGGTGCGGCTGGACCTGGACACGCGGGAGGCCGCCCTGCTGCGCGCGGCCGTGCTGCGCCACCGGCTGGCCCCGGGCCAGACCCGGTTCGTGGGCCTGCCGGTGGCCACCCTGCCCGCCGCGGACGCCGACCCCGACCGGGTGCCGTTCGCCATCGCGGTCGGCCCGGTCGCCGACGCGGCCGGGGCTGCGGAGGCCGCGGTCGGGTTCGGCGTGCTGGACGGCGGGGCCGGCCTGCGCGAGCTGGTCGACGAGCCACAGCGCGCCGTACTCCTGCGCGCCTACTACGTCACGCCACAATGGCAGGGCCGGGGCATCGGCCGGGCCGCCTGTTCCGCGCCCCTGCTGGACCGCCTGGCCGCCGAGGCCGCGCCGTACGCGGCCGAGGCGGTGCTGTGCGTCAACACCGCCAACCCCGGCGCCCGGCGGGTCTACGAGGCCGCCGGCTACACCGACACCGGGCGCGTCATCTCCAGTGACACGGGCCCGCAACACGTGATGTCGCGCCCCCTGGACACCGGGGCGCACCCCGCGCCGCGCCAGCGGCCCGAACGAACGGAGAACCCGCTGTGACCACCGGACCCGAGGCCCTCGCCGAGCAGGCCGCCGCCGCGCTGCGCTCGCGCACCGGCGTGGACTCCTACGACATCGCCCTGGTCATGGGCTCGGGCTGGGCGCCCGCGGCCGACCTCCTGGGCGAGGGCAGGGACGAGCTGCCCACCGCCGAGCTGCCCGGCTTCCTGCCGCCCGGCGTGGAGGGGCACAGCGGCACCGTGCGCGGCATCGTCGACGGCGACCGCAACGTCCTGGCCTTCCTGGGCCGCACCCACCTGTACGAGGGGCACGGCACCGACGCCGTCGTGCACAACGTGCGCACCGCCGTCGCCGCCGGGGCCAAGACCATCGTCCTCACCAACGCCGCGGGCGGCATCAACTCCACCTACTCGGTGGGCTCGCCGGTGCTCATCGCCGACCACCTCAACATGACCGCCCGCTCGCCGCTCACCGGGGCCACCTTCGTCGACCTCACCGACACCTACTCGGCCGAGCTGCGCACCCTGGCCCGCGAGGTGGACCCGCGCCTGCCCGAGGGCGTCTACGCGGCCATGCCCGGCCCGCACTTCGAGACCCCCGCCGAGATCCGCATGCTCCGCGCCATGGGCGCCGACCTGGTCGGCATGTCCACCGTGCTGGAGGCCATCGCCGCCCGCGAGGCCGGTGCGCGGGTGCTGGGCATGTCCCTGGTGACCAACATCGCCGCCGGGCTGGAGGGCGCCAACCTCGACCACGAGGAGGTGCTGGCCGCCGGTCGCGACGCCGCCGACACCGTGGGCCGCCTGCTCGCCGACATCGTCGCCCGTATCTGACCCGAGCCGGCCCCGAGGAGACCCGACATGACCACCGACACCGTCGCCCGCGCCCGCGCCTGGCTGGAGGCCGACCCCGACCCCGCCACCCGGGAGGAGCTGTCCGCCCTGCTGGAGCGGGTGGCCGCCGGAGACGCCGAGGCCGCCGCCGACCTGGGCGACCGCTTCGCCGGGCGGCTGGAGTTCGGCACCGCCGGCCTGCGCGGCGCGCTGGGCGCCGGACCCAACCGGATGAACCGGGCCGTGGTCATGCGCGCCGCGGCCGGCATCGCCGCCTGGCTGCACGGCCGCGGCGGGGCCGGGCACGTGGTCGTCGGCTACGACGCCCGGCACCGGTCGGCGGACTTCGCCCGCGACAGCGCCGCCGTCCTCACCGGGGCCGGGCACCGGGTCTCCCTGCTGCCGGGCCCGCTGCCCACGCCGGTGCTGGCCTTCGCCGTCCGGGACCTGGGCGCCGACGCCGGGATCATGGTCACCGCCAGCCACAACCCGCCCCAGGACAACGGCTACAAGGTGTACGTGGGCGGGGACCGCGACGACGCCGGGGCCCAGATCGTCGCCCCGACCGACATCGAGATCTCCGCGGCCATCGACGAGGTCGGCCCGCTCTCCGCACTGCCCCTGGGCACCGAGTGGACGGTGCTGGGCCGGGAGGCCGTCGACCGCTACCTGCGGGCGGTCACCGCGCTGGTCCCGCCCGGCCCCAGGGAGCTGTCGGTGGTCTACACCGCGATGCACGGGGTCGGCGGCGCGGTCCTGGTGGAGGCGATGGAGCGGGCCGGGTTCCCCGCGCCCGAGAGGGTGGCCGCCCAGTTCGACCCCGACCCGGACTTCCCGACGGTGGCCTTCCCCAACCCGGAGGAGCCCGGGGCGCTGGACCTCGCGCTGGCCGCGGCCGCGGAGGTCGGCGCCGACCTGGTGGTCGCCAACGACCCCGACGCCGACCGGCTGGCGCTGGCGCTGCCCGGGCGCGGCCCGCTCACGGGCGACGAGGTGGGCGGACTGCTCGCCGAGTACGTGCTCGACCACACCACCGGGGACGACCGGGTGGTGGCCGCCTCCATCGTCTCCTCCAGCCTGCTCGGCAAGATCGCGCGCGAGCGCGGGGTGCACTACGAGGAGACCCTCACCGGGTTCAAGTGGCTGGCCCGGGCCGGCGCGCCCGGCTCCCGGCGCGTCTTCGCCTACGAGGAGGCCCTGGGCTACTGCCTGGGGGGAGACGGCGGCCGCCCCGTCGCGGACAAGGACGGCATCGGCGCTGCGCTGGCGGCGGCGGCGCTGGCCGCGGCGGCCAAGGCGGACGGGCGGACGCTGGCGGACCTGCTCGACGACCAGGCCCGCAGGTACGGGCTGCACCTGAGCGACCAGCTCTCGGTGCGGGTGACGGACCTGTCGCTCATCGACACGGCGATGCGGCGGCTGCGCGCCGAACCGCCCGCCGCGTTCGGTCCCCTGAAGGTCGCGGGGATCGACGACTTCGCCGCCGGGCACGCGGGCCTGCCGCCGACCGACGCCCTGCGCTTCCGTCTGGAGGGCGGGGCCCGGGGGCGTGTGACGCTACGGCCTTCGGGCACCGAGCCCAAGCTGAAGGCGTACGCCGAGATCGTGATGGACGTGGAGGGCGAGGTCGCGGCCACCCGCGCGCAGGGTTCGGCGCTGCTCGCCGAACTGATGGCCTCGGTCGCCCTGGTGGTACGGGGGTAGTGGGGGGTTCGGGGGGATAGGGGTCCGTTTCACTCGGTGTCGCCGGGCTCCACGACGGGACGGTGCACGACCTCGTCGATGACGGTGAGCGTCTGGGTGGACGTCACGCCGGGGAGCGATTGCAGGCGGGTCAGGATCAAGTCCCGCAGCTGGTTGGTGTTGGCGACGCGGACCAGCAGGACGATGTCCGCCGAGCCGACCACGTACCAGCAGTATTCGATCTCGGGGTAGGAGGAGAGGATCTCCCGGTTGGCCCGCCAGTCCGGCTGGCTGCCGGAGATGAGCACGAGCGCGGTGACGCCCAGGCCCATCTTGGAGTGGTCGGTCACCACGGAGTAGCCGCGGATGACGCCCTCGTCGGTCAGGCGCTTGATCCGGTTGTAGGCCGTGGCGCGGGAGACGTTGGCCAGCGCGGCGATCTCCGTGATCCCGGTCCGCGCGTCCTTGGCGAGCGCGCTGAGGATCGTCTGGTCGGTCGCATCCGGCCGCCGGCCGTTCCGGCGTTGCTCGCCCATGGCCATGTGGGTGCTCCTCGTGTCTTCTCGTTCCAGTGCAAGCCCCTTTCCATCGTCGTCGACCGGGGCTAACGAACTACCAGGTAAACATCGTTTGCTTCCATCGGGGTCTCAGTCGCCGAGACGATGTCCGTCTGCGTATGCGCCCGATCACCAGGGGGTGCGTACGGGTGGTCTCACCATGCGGAATCTTCTTCTCGCGTTCCCCGGCGCGCGCCGGCGCCGGGGTCAACCGACTGTACCCAGGGTTGACGCGGCGATCGGTGCGGGGGTTTCCCGGTGGCCGGGGGCGCTCGCGCGCGGGTTCCGCGGCGGTGACCGGTGTTCTCGCGGGATGGCCGCTTTCGGTCGTCTCTGTCGTGCCGCGCCGCCTTTTCCTGGTCGGACTGCTGGGGTGCATCCGAACGTATGCGCTCCACTGTCGAACGGGGCACCCATCGTGGCCAACTGCGATCGTTCTGTGATGATGGGCGCCGATTAGTGGTGTATAGGCGCACCTGTCGTTTTCGCCGGTGGCGTGGGTCACTCGTTGGACGATGGCGAACCAGACGTGGTTTTTCGTTCCCATCTGTATCAAGTTTTCCAGATTATCTAGCGCAAGTGTCGAGTGATCCGGACAATCGCCTCATCAGTCAACAGACCACCCAGGAGTCCGGCGCTTGCGACGGACCATGTTGGGAGCCGCTGCACATGTCGACCCACGAGCCGCCGGGCCGGGACTCCGTCTCCGTGGACCACCTGGACCCCGACCTCACCCGCGCGCTGTACACGCACATACGGACCGCACGCGACCTGGACGCCGAGGCCGTCGCCCTCCAGCGCCAGGGCGTCTTCCCGGCCTACGTGTCCGTCCGCGGACAGGAGGCGGCCCAGGTCGCCAGTGCGGCGGCGCTGGACCCCGAGCGCGACTTCGTCTTCCCCACCTACCGCGAGATGGCCTCGGCGCTCGCCTACGGGGTCGAGATGGTCGGCTACATGGCCACCCACCGGGCGCTGTGGCACGGCGGGCTCTACGACGTCATGGAGTCCCGCTTCGGCGCCATCAACGCCGTCGTCGGCGGCCCCGTCCCGCACGCCGTCGGCTGGGCGGTCGGCGAGCGCATGCGCGGCGGCGAGGGCGTCGCCCTGGCCTACTTCGGCGACGGCGCCAGCTCCGAGGGAGACGTCCACGAGGCCATGAACTTCGCCGGGGTCTACGGCGCGCCCGTCGTCTTCTTCTGCCAGAACAACCGCTGGGCCCTGTCGGTGCCCAACGAGCGCCAGGTCGCCGGCGGCTCCGTGGCCGCCCGGGCCCGGGGCTACGGCATGGCCGGGGTGACGGTGGACGGCAACGACGCCGCCGCCGTGTACGACGCCGTCACCGAGGCCGCCGCCCGCGCCCGCCGCGGCGAGGGCCCCACCCTCATCGAGGCCCTCACCTACCGGGTGGAGCCCCACTCCACCTCCGACGACACCGGCCGCTACCGCGACGAGACCGAGGCCGACCGCTGGCGGGCGCACCGCGACCCGGTCGCGCTGCTGCGCGCCGCCCTCCTCGAGGCCGGCCACGCCACCGCCGAGGAGCTCGACGCGATCGACGCCCGGGCGAGGAAGCGCGCCGAGGAGATCCGCGACGGCGTCTCCGCCGCACCCGAGCCCGACGGCTCCGAACTGTTCACGCACGTCTTCCGGGAGACCACCCAGGAGCTGACCCGGCAGCGCCGCATCTGGGAGGAAGAGGTCCAGCCGTGACGGAACTCATCGACCGCACCGACGCCGCCGCCGAGACCCCCGTGCTCGAAGAGCTGTCCATGCAGCAGGCCATCAACCGGGCCCTGCGCGTCCTCCTGGCCGAGGACCCGGACGTCCTGGTGTTCGGCGAGGACGTGGGCGCCCTGGGGGGCGTCTTCCGGGTCACCGACGGACTCCAGAAGGAGTTCGGCGACCAGCGCGTCTTCGACACCCCCCTGGCCGAATCGGCGATCATGGGGATGGCGGTGGGCCTGGCCATGAACGGCTGGCGCCCCGTGCCCGAGCTCCAGTTCGACGGGTTCGCGTATCCGGCCATCGACCAGATCGTCAACCAGGTGGCGCGCATGAACTACCGCACCCGCGGCGCCGCACCCATGCCGATCACCCTGCGCCTGCCGTCCTTCGGCGGCATCCAGGCCCCCGAGCACCACGGGGAGAGCCTGGAGGCGCTCTTCGCCCACACCCCCGGGCTGAAGGTCGTGGCCCCCTCCGACCCCGCCGACGCGTACAGCCTGCTGCTGCAGTCCGTGCGCTCCGACGACCCGGTCGTCTACATGGAGCCCAAGGCCCGCTACTGGGACCGCCGCCCGGTCCGGCTCACCGAGCCGACCGACCCCATCGGCACCAGCCGAGTCCTCCGGCCCGGCCGCCACGCCACCCTCATCGCCTGGGGCGCCATGGTCCACCGGTGCGTCCAGGTGGCCGAGCTCGCCGCGGAGGACGGCGTCGAGCTGGAGGTCCTGGACCTGCGCTGGCTCAAGCCCATCGACGCCGCCGGGCTGGCCGCCTCGGTCGCGCGCACCAAGCGCGCCGTGGTCGTCCACGAGGCCCCGCTCACCGCCGGGCTCGGCGCGGAGGTGGCGGCCCTGGTCACGGAGCAGTGCTTCCGAGACCTGGCCGCCCCCGTGCAGCGCGTCACCGGTTTCGACGTCCCCTATCCCGCGGGTCCCCTGGAGCCGCAGTACCTGCCGACGATCGACCGCATCCTGTTCGCGGTGCAGAGAACCCTGGAGTACTAGAACGACCATGGCTGAAGAGAACGTCACCTTCACCCTCCCCGACCTCGGGGAGGGCCTCGTCGAGGCCACCGTCCTGGAGTGGCAGGTGTCCGTCGGCGACGTCGTCGAGCGCAACGCCCCGCTCGTGGAGGTGGAGACCACCAAGTCGGCCGTGGTCATCCCCTCGCCCAAGGCCGGGCGGATCGTCGAGCTGCACGCGCGGGAGGACCAGGTCGTCCCCGTGGGGGACCCGCTGGTCACCTTCGCCGTCGAGGCGCAGGAGCAGCAGGCGGGCATCGTCGGCAGGGTCCCCGCCGAGGAGGCCCGCCCCGCCCGCCGCGTCCGGCTCAGGCCGCCGTCGGACTGACCCGGTCCGCACACGGGGTCCGTTCGGAGGAAGCCACGAGCGGAGGCGGATTTTCCGCCTTCCGTTTATCGGAACCTCTGAAAGGACCCCGTTCCTTCTCCTGTTAATACATACGGCCGCACAAGGATTGAGGGATTCATGTCTGCGAATCTCATCGGCGACGTGACAATGCGCTATGTGGATTTGCGTCCGCAGTCCCCGGCGGACGCCGTCCCCGTGCTTCTGCTCCACGGTTTCGGGACGAACTTCGACATGAATTGGCAGGCCGCCGGGTGGCCCCGGCTGCTGGACTCCGCGGGGTTGCGCGTGCTCGGCCCGGACCTGCGAGGGCACGGCGCCAGCGGGAAACCCGGCGACGACGCCTCCTATCTCCCCGAATGCTTCGTCTCCGACCTGGTCGCCCTGCTCGACGAACTCGGAGTGGAGCGGGTCGACGCCGTCGGATACTCCATGGGCGCGCGGCTGGCCTGGGAATTGGCGCTCACCCGGCCCGAGCGGGTGCGCCGCCTGGTCCTGGGGGGATTCGGCCCGGTGAACGCGTTCGACGGCACCGACCTGTCCGCACCCGGCGAGGGGGCGACGCCCTTCGACCACGTGTTCCGCACGGTCGCCGCGCTGCCCGGCAACGACCCGGCCGCGCTGGCCGCCTGCGCCCGCGGCCAAGCGGCCCGGCCGTTCTCCGCAGAGCCCCCCGTCACGGTGCCGACACTGCTGGTCACGGGCGCCAAGGACGCGATCGCGGCGGGCGCCGCCGAGCTGGCGGCGGCGGTCGACGGGGCCCACGTGGAGATCCCCGGGCGGGACCACCTCAACGCGGTCTCCTCGCGGCTCTTCAAGCAGGCCGTGCTCGACTTCCTCGCCTCCTGAGAGGCGGGGTCGCGCCCCGGTCCGGTCCGCCGCTCCCAACGCCGGGCCCCGGGGCGCCGGTCCGGGCTCCGGCGGGACCGCCCGCCGGAGTCCAGACCGGTCTAGACCGGCACCGCCCCACGTGCCGTTGTGACCCGTTGTGGCGGCCGGAGGGCCTTGTGTAGTAGTGGCTCGTCGGGGCCCCGCAGGGGGCGGGAATATACCTCCCCGGCAAACGTGGTCGCCCCCGTCCGGGTGTGTGCTTGGTAACTTCCGAGTAAGGCCCCGTGTCATTCAGCTCTCGCCTTCATAACAAGTCTGTGTGCCGGTTGGGTGTACTTTCCACTACCGGATATCGTCCGACCGCAGAACTCAGCCCGGCCCCCGGTTGAAAGCGGGCCGCTGAGAGGGCGAAGGGGAGTTAACAAGTGAAGCGCAGCAACACGCTCAGGTTCGCCGCCATCGCGGCGGCCGGTGTGCTTGCCCTCACCGCGTGTGACAACGCGGCCCAGGAGGGATCGGGCGAAGGGGGCGGCGACGGCGGCGAGGAGGCCTCCGAGCTCCGCGTCGGACTCGCCTACGACGTCGGCGGTCGTGGCGACCGCTCGTTCAACGACTCGGCCTACCGCGGCCTGGAGCAGGCGATGAACGAGCTGGGCATCGACGCCCAGGAGTTCGAGCCCACCGACGGCGAGGCCGACTCCGCCAAGGTGGAGCGCCTGTCCACCATGGCCGAGGAGGGCTACGACGTCATCATCGCGGTCGGGTTCGCCTACGACGGCGCCGTCCGCGAGGTCGCGCCGGAGTACCCGGAGGTCGACTTCGCGATCGTCGACTCCGAGATCGCCGACGTCGACAACGTCACCAGCCTGGTCTTCGCCGAGGAGCAGGCCTCCTTCCTGGCCGGTGCCGCCGCGGCGCTGTCCACCGAGGAGGACCACGTCGGCTTCGTCGGCGGCGTCGAGACCCCGCTGATCCACAAGTTCGAGGCGGGCTACGCGGCCGGTGTCGCGCACGTCAACGAGGACATCACGGTCGAGGTCGACTACCTCAGCCAGCCGCCGGACTTCAGCGGCTTCAGCGACCCGGCCCGCGGCCGCGAGCTGGCCCAGGCCCAGTACGACCGCGGCGCCGACGTGATCTACCACGCCGCCGGCGCCTCGGGCAACGGCGTCCTGGAGGCCGCCGTCGCCAACGACTTCCTGTTCATCGGCGTCGACAGCGACCAGTACGAGAACGCCGAGGACGACCAGAAGCCGTTCGTGCTGACCTCCGCGATCAAGCAGGTCGATGTGGCCGTGTTCGAGCTGATCCAGTCCGCCGCCGAGGGCGACGTCGCCGCAGGCATCGAGCGCTTCGACCTCGCGGGCGGCGGTGTCGACTACACCACCTCCAACGAGGAGCTCATCAGCCCGATCCAGGCCGAGCTCGACGAGATCAAGCAGCAGATCATCGACGGCGAGATCGAGGTTCCGACCGAGCCGTAAACGCGCGATCGCGCACCTGAACCGCGGGTAGGACCCGTGGTGACTCACGGCCTGGGACGGCCGCCGGACGGGGGACCCCCGCTCCGGCCGCCGTCCCGGCCGTCGTTACGCGGACGAGGGCGTCCGGCGGTGGCGACCGGCCCCGCGCCGCTCCGCATTCCTCAAGGAGACAGATGAGCAGCACGCCATCGGGCGATGGGGGCCAGGCGCCCCCCGCCGTTGAGCTGCGCGGGATCACCAAGCGTTTTCCCGGGGTCGTGGCCAACCACGACATCGACATCTCCGTGGCCCCCGGCACCGTGCACGCCATCGTCGGCGAGAACGGTGCGGGCAAGTCCACGCTGATGAAGACCCTGTACGGGATGCACCGTCCCGACGAGGGCACCATCGCCGTCAACGGCGTCCAGGTGAAGTTCAACTCGCCGTCCGACGCCATCAAGAACGGCATCGGCATGGTGCACCAGCACTTCATGCTGGCCGACAACCTCACCGTCCTGGAGAACGTGGTGCTGGGCGCCGAGCGCCTGCACGGCATCGGCTCCAAGGCGCGCACCGAGATCCTCCGCCTGTCCGGGCAGTACGGCCTCGGGGTCGACCCGGACCGCCTGATGGAGGAGCTGGGCGTCGGCGACCGCCAGCGGGTGGAGATCCTCAAGGTCCTCTACCGCGGCGCCCGCACCATCATCCTGGACGAGCCCACCGCCGTCCTGGTCCCGCAGGAGGTCGACGAGCTCTTCGACAACCTGCGCGAGCTCAAGAGCGAGGGCCTCACGGTCATCTTCATCTCGCACAAGCTCGACGAGGTGCTGTCCGTCGCCGACGAGATCACCGTGATCCGCCGCGGCACCACAGTGGCCACGGCCGACCCGCGCACCACCACCGCGCGGGAACTGGCCACGCTCATGGTGGGCGGCGAGCTGCCCGTCCCCGAGCTGCGCGAGTCCACGGTCACCGACAACGTGGTCCTCTCCCTGGACGGGGTCACCGTGCGCTCCGCCGACGGCCGCGCCGTCGTCGAGGGCGTCACCCTCGACATCCACGAGGGCGAGATCGTCGGCATCGCCGGCGTCGAGGGCAACGGCCAGTCCGAGCTCATCGAGGCCATCATGGGCATGCGGCCGGTCGCCGGCGGCCGCATCCGGCTGGGCGGCGACGACGTCACCGGCTGGCACACCCTGAAGATCCGCGAGGCCGGGGTCGGCTACATCCCCGAGGACCGGCACCGCCACGGCGTGCTGCTGGAGTCCTCCCTGTGGGAGAACCGCATCCTGGGCCACCAGACCAAGCCGCCGAGCGTGCGCGGCCCCTGGATCGACAGGGCCGGGGCGCGCGCCGACGCCGAGCGCATCGTCGCCGAGTACGACGTGCGCACGCCCAACATCGACGTCATCGCCGACGCCCTGTCCGGCGGCAACCAGCAGAAGTTCATCATCGGCCGCGAGATGAGCGGGAACCCCCGCTTCCTCGTCGCCGCCCACCCCACCCGGGGTGTGGACGTCGGCGCCCAGTCCGCGATCTGGGAGCAGCTGCGCGAGGCGCGCGCGGCGGGCCTCGCGGTGCTGCTGATCTCCGCCGACCTCGACGAGCTCATCGGCATGTCCGACACACTGCACGTCATCCTGCGCGGCCGCCTGGTCGCCCAGGCCGATCCGGCCACCGTCACCCCCGAGCAGCTCGGCTCCGCCATGACCGGCGCCACCCTCGGCGGCGACGGGGCCACCGACAGCACAGAAGGTGGCAGCGGTGACGACACCGCCGACCGGAACGGGGGTGGATCGTGACTGAGAAGAGCACCCGCCCCGGAACGTCCCGGGCACTGCTCCCGGCACTCCTCATCGCCCTGCTGGGCACGGGCGTCACCGCCGCCCTCGACACGGTGCTGCTGTGGTGGGCGGCACTGATCATCGGGGTCGTCCTGGCGTTCGCCGCCGTGGTCCTGGTGGACCGCCGGATCCCCGACGCCAGGCGGGCCGGCGCCGCGGGGACCAAGGAGGAGGGCACCACGCTGCACCGCACCCTGGTGGTCCCGACCGCCCTGGTGCTGTCGGTGGTCTCCGGCCTGCTGGTGGCCTGGTTCCTCGACCTGTCCCTGATCGAGCCGGTGGCCGCCGCCGTGGGCGCGCTGGTCGGCTCGGGCGCCGCCTTCCTGCTGTACCGCCGCCTGGCGGCGATGCTCGCGCTGTCCTTCGCCGCGGTGTTCGCCGCCGGGATCATCGCGATCGCCGTCACCGCGCTGGTGCTGTTCTTCAGCGGGATCGCCCCGGGCGCCACCTTCGCCCGGATGATCGAGTACGGCACCCGGCCCAACAGCCTGGTGCAGATCATCAACGACGGCACCACCTACTACCTGGCCGCCGTCGCCGTGGCGATCGGCTTCAAGATGAAGCTGTTCAACATCGGCGTCGACGGACAGTACCGGCTCGCCGCCCTGCTGGCCGCCGCCGTCGGCGGCTGGCTGGTGCTGCCGCCGGTGCTGAGCCAGATCGTCATCATCCTGGTCGCCGTCGCGGTGGGCGGGGCCTGGGCCGGCATCGCCGGGTACCTCAAGGTCACGCGCGGCGTGTCCGAGGTCATCTCGACGATCATGCTCAACGCCATCGCCACCGGCATCACCGCCTACCTGCTGAACACCGACCGCCTGGCGGTGGAGATCAGCACCAACAACATCGGCACCCCGCCGCTGCCGGAGGGGTCCTGGGTGCCCGGCGTCCCGGCCCTGTTCCTCGGCTCGGAGCGGGAGATCTTCGGCCTGGTGTTCCTGGCGATCGCCGTGGGCATCGGCTACGCGGTGATGCTCAACCGCACCCGCTTCGGCTTCGAGCTGCGGGCCACCGGCCAGTCGCAGAGCGCCGCCGAGGCCAGCGGTGTCAACGTCAAGAAGATGGTGTTCCTGTCCATGCTCTTCTCGGGCATGGTCGCGGGCCTGGTGGGCATGCCCCAGCTGCTCGGGAGCTCCCACTACTACGCGCTGGACTTCCCGACCGGCATCGGCTTCATCGGCATCGCCATCGCGCTGCTGGGCCGCAACCACCCGGTGGGCATCGCCTTCGCGGCCCTGTTCTGGGCCTTCCTCAACCAGGCGGCGGGCATCCTGCCCTTCGACGGCATCCCGCAGGAGATCGCCGTCATCGCCCAGGCCACCATCGTCCTCACGGTCGTCGTGGTCTACGAGATCGTCCACCGCTGGGGCCGCCGGTACCAGCAGCAGCAGATCGGCAAGGAGCTCGGCACCACCGTCGCCGGGCCCGCCGAGGAGACCGTGCCGGCCGGCACGGCGTCCGACAGCGGTGACGCCACCGGGGACGACACCCCCGGCGGCGACCGCGGCGGGGAGGCGAAGTGAGCCAGGAACTCAACGTGATGGAGCCGGTGGCCGCGCCCCCGGCCCGCTCCGGCGGCCGGTCGGTGTGGCGCCTGCTCAGCCTGTTCGGCGCGGTCCTGGTGGCCCTGGCGGGCCTGCGGGTCGTCACCGGCCAGGACATGCTCACCGACGCGGGCACCGTCCGCACCACCCTCACCTTCGCGGTGCCCATCGCCCTGGCCGCCCTGGGCGGCCTGTGGGCCGAGCGGGCGGGCGTCATCAACATCGGCCTCGAGGGCATGATGATCCTCGGGACCTGGTTCGGCGCGTACTTCGCGTGGTCGACCGGCAGCCCGTGGATCGGCCTCGCCGCCGGTGTGCTGGCCGGTATGGCGGGCGGCCTGCTGCACGCCGTCGCCACGGTCACCTTCGCCGTGGACCACATCGTGTCCGGTGTGGCGATCAACATCCTCATGCTCGGCGCGATGCGCTACCTGTCCATCCTGGTCTACGCCGACGTGCCCGGGGCCGGCGCCTCGCAGTCGCCCACCGCACCGCCCTTCCCGCAGCTGAGCCTGCCCGGGGTGGCGGACGCCCTGGGGCCCGTCGCCGCCAGCGGGATCCCCGTGGTCGGCGACCTGGCGTCCCTGGTCATCGGCGTCACCACACGGCTGTCGGCGCTGACGGTCATCGCGATCCTCATGATCCCGGTGACCTACCTGGTGCTGTGGAAGACCGCGTTCGGCCTGCGGCTGCGCTCGGTCGGCGAGAACCCCGACGCCGCCGAGTCCCTGGGCGTGCCCGTGTACACCTTCAAGTACATCGCGGTGATCGTCTCCGGCGGCCTGGCCGGCATGGGCGGGGTGTTCCTCGCCGTCGTCGCCTCGCAGATCTACCAGGAGGGGCAGACCGGCGGCCGCGGCTACATCGGTCTGGCCGCGATGATCTTCGGCAACTGGCGGCCGGGCGGCCTGGCCATGGGCGCCGGGCTGTTCGGGTACACCGACGCCCTCCAGATCCGCGGCGGCGGCGCGGCGATCCACGCCCTGCTGCTCCTGCTGGCCGTGGTGCTGCTGCTGGTCGCCCTGTGGCAGGTCCGCCAGGACCGCAAGGGCCTGGCGATCGCCGGCGCGATCGCGGCCGTGCTGCTGCTGGTCTGGTACTTCACCACCGACTCGCTGCCCCGCGAGCTGGCCACCTACAGCCCGCACATCGCGACGCTGCTGGTGCTGTCGCTGGCCTCCCAGAGGCTGCGGCCGCCCGCCGGGGTCGGCAAGCAGTGGAGGGCGAGCCGGTCATGAGCACTGCGGAGGCCGTGGACTGGGAGGCGCTGCGCGGCGCCGCCCGGGAGGCCATGACCCGCGCCTACGCGCCGTACTCGCAGTACCCGGTGGGCGCGGCGGCGCTGGTCGACGACGGCCGCACCGTCAGCGGCTGCAACGTGGAGAACGCCTCCTACGGGGTGGGGCTGTGCGCCGAGTGCGGCCTGGTCAGCGCCCTGCACGCCACCGGCGGCGGCCGACTGGTCGCGTTCGCCTGCGTGGACGGCCAGGGGGCGACCCTCATGCCGTGCGGGCGCTGCCGCCAGCTGCTGTACGAGCACGGCGGGCCGGACCTGCTGGTGGACACCCCCGAGGGGATCCTGACCATGGACCGGGTCCTGCCGCAGGCCTTCGGTCCGCACAACCTGGCCTGAGAACCAAGAGAACAGGCACCATCCCTCTCCCCGGTCGCCGCCCGAACGGCGGCGGCCGGGGAGACCCGTTTTCTCCCGGAAGGAATGACATGGACGTCATCGAGATCATCCGCGCCAAACGCGACGGGGGAGAGCTCACTCCGGAGCAGATCGACTGGGTGATCGACGCCTACACCCGCGGCGCGGTCGCCGAGGAGCAGATGTCGGCGCTGGCCATGGCGATCTTCCTGCGCGGCATGAACCGCGCCGAGGTGTCCCGGTGGACCGAGGCGATGCTGGCCTCCGGCGTCCGGCTCGACTTCTCCGACCTGGACCGGCCCACCACCGACAAGCACTCCACCGGGGGCGTGGGCGACAAGATCACGCTGCCGCTCACCCCCACCGTCGCCGCCTGCGGCGCGGCGGTGCCCCAGCTGTCCGGCCGGGGCCTGGGGCACACCGGCGGCACCCTGGACAAGCTGGAGTCCATCCCGGGCTGGCGGGCAGCCCTGAGCACCGACGAGATGCGGTCCGTGCTCGCCGACACCGGCGGGGTGATCTGCGCGGCCGGCGAGGGGCTGGCCCCGGCCGACCGCAAGCTGTACGCGCTGCGCGACGTCACCGGGACCGTGGAGTCGATCCCGCTGATCTCGGCCTCCATCATGAGCAAGAAGCTCGCCGAGGGCACCGGCGCCCTGGTGCTGGACGTCAAGGCGGGGTCGGGGGCGTTCATGAAGGACGTCGACTCGGCCCGCGAGCTGGCCCGCACCATGGTGGACATCGGCACCGACCACGGGGTGCGCACGGTCGCGCTCATCACGGACATGTCCGTGCCGCTGGGACGCCAGGTGGGCAACGCCCTGGAGGTCGCCGAGTCCGTGGAGGTGCTCTCCGGGGGCGGCCCGGCCGACGTGGTGGAGCTGACCGTGGCCCTGGCCCGGGAGATGCTCGCCGCCGCGGGGCTCACCCCGGGCGAGAACGGGGTCAAGGACCCCGCCGAGGCGCTCCGGGACGGCAGTGCCCTGGAGTCGTGGAAGCGGCTGATCCGCGCCCAGGGCGGCGACCCGGACGCCCCGCTGCCGCAGGCGGCCGAGCGCCGCACCGTGCTCGCCCCGGCCTCGGGCGTGCTCACCCGCCTGGACGCCTACCAGGTGGGCCTGGCAGCCTGGCGCCTGGGCGCGGGCCGCGCCCGCAAGGAGGACGCGGTGTCCTTCGGCGCGGGAGTGACCCTGCACGCCAAGCCGGGGGAGACCGTCGCGGCCGGCGAGCCGCTGTTCACCCTGCACGCGGACGAGCCGGAGCGCTTCGAGCGCGGCGCGGCCGCGCTGGAGGGCGCCTTCGACATCGACCCGGACGGCGTCTTCGAGCCGGGCCCGATCGTCATCGACCGCATCGCCTGACCGCCGTGCACGCCGCGGGGCGGGCACCGGGACCCCGGCGCCCGCCCCGCGGGGAGCGGGTCAGGAGCCCAGGGAGAAGGTGCGGACCTCGGTGTCCACGGGCTCGCCCTCGCCGTGCAGGCGTATCACCTCGAACGGCACGTCCACCAGCAGGTTGCCGTCGTCCCAGGTGAGCGGACCGCGCGGGCCGACGTAGGCGATGTCCTGCCCGGCGCGGACACGGGCCACGCAGTCCTGGTACCCGGTGCACTCCCGGCCGCCCGCGCTCACCGCGGGCATCCGGGCGGCGACCTCGGCGGGCTCGACCGAGCCCGCGGCCTCGGCGGCCAGGGCGACCAGGTTCACGCAGTCGTACAGCGCGGCCGTCACCCCGCCGAACTGGGCGGCGTAGGACATGTCCCCGCTGTCGGAGGAGCCCCACTCGATCTCCGGGAAGCGCTCGCCGCCCGAGTGGTGGCGGACCACGGTCGACCCGGCCGGGCCGAGGGAGTCCAGCGGGGCGGTCGGGTTCGCGACGAGCGGGAGGCCGGGGAGGTAGACGCCCTCGGCCGGAAGGCCGTGGTCCATCAGGGATTCGGTGACCACCACGGCGGTCGGGTCCAGGGGGATGACGGCGTCCGCCCCCTCCTCCAGCAGCTCCGCCGCCCCCGTTGCGTCGGAGAACGGGTCCGCCATGGCCCGCAGGAGGTCCACTCCGACGACCTCGACGCCGTGGGCCTGGGCCTCGGCGGTGATGGCGTCCAGCCAGACCTCGCTGCCCGGCGTGTGCGGTACCACGATCTTCTCGCGGCCGTCCTCGGCGGCCAGCCGGACCAGCGCCCGCACCATCTGGTCCTGGCCCGGGATCGCGGAGAAGTACAGGCCGTCCCCGAAGCCCGGTGTCGTGGTGTAGGGCTCGGCGTTGCCGCAGTAGAGGGTGCCCGCCTCGAGCAGCCCCGGGAGCAGCTGTTCGCCGCCCATCGCGTGGGAGCCCAGCACGGCGTCCAGGTCGGCGCCCAGCAGGTCCCCGGCGTCCTCCGACGCGACCGGGGCGGCCACCTCGTGGCCGAGCACGCCGCCGACGGCGTTGATCTCCTCCAGGGCGAGGGCGATGGCCTCCTGCTTGGGCCCCGTGCTGCCCTCGGCGGAGAACAGCCCCAGGGCCAGGGGCTCGGGGGAGACCGCCAGGGGGTCGCCGACCGACGGGGTGCGCAGCCAGTAGGCCGCGCCCGCGGCGGCGCCCATGAGGACGACGGCCAGGGCCACCGCGCCGATGACCAGCGGGCGCCGGTTCGGCGCCTTCGGCGCGGCGGGCGCGGGTGTCTCGGGCAGAGGAGGGGGAGGGGTGGTCATGGTTCTCCGAAGGGGGAATGGGGATGCCGGCGGCGGGTGCCGCCGTGGTCGGTTCGGCGGGCCGGGGGCCGGGGCCGGGCCAGGGGGGTTCGGGACGCGCGGGCCCGCGGGCGCCGCGCCTTCCTGAGCGTCGTGCGCGGGGGTTCGCCCGCCGGGCACGGCCGGGACGGTGGTGTGGAGCCGCTCCGCCGGGGTGCCCGGGCGGGTGTTCCCGCCGGCGTGGACCCCGGCGGGCCCTCGGCGGGGATCACTGCGCCGGTGCCGAAGGGGCCGACACGTGCCGACCCGCGCGGCGGGTCCGCGAGGGTGCCCCCTGGGGGTCCGTCCGGTGCGCAGGGCGGGGGCAGTTCGCACGGCGGGTCCGCGGAGATGCCCCCTCGAGGGCCGTCCGGTGCGGAGGGCGGGGTCGGTTCGCGTGGAGGGGCCGCGAGGGCGCCCCCTGGGCGGTCCATGCGGGCCACCCGGACGCGGACGGGCGCGGCCGCCTCGCCGGTGACGGGGCCGTTCTCCTCGCATGGCCCGGGGGCGCGTACCCGATGGCAGGGGGCCCGGGGGGAACCTCTGGGGAGGAGGCCGGGGCCGGCCCGCCGGTGGGGACCCGGGCGGCACCGGTGCGGCCGGTGGCGGGGGAGCGGGCCGGGGCCGTACCGGCGGCGGCCATGACGATGATGAGGGGGGCGACGCGGGCACCGGGCAGGGGCCGGGGGCGGCGCACCGGGGAGGGGGATGCCAAGGGGGATGGTCTCCGGGGCACGGGAGAAGGCGGCCTTTATGTGGCTTATGCCTTACTTGTCAGGGTTTGCGCATCCTAGCAGTCCCGACCCTCGGCGGGCCCGTCAGATCCGGCCCGCCGCGATGACGTAGGTGACGATGGCCAGGACCACGAACAGGCCGCCGGCCAGCACCGTCGCCGAGGACAGCCAGCACGCCCAGGGGCGGGTCGTCGCTCGGCCCAGGAACAGCGACAGCGACGCCGTCAGCACGGTCAGCACGCCCAGCCCGCCGTAGGCGAGCAGGTCGGCGTTGACGGAGGCCAGGTGGCCCTCGGTCTCCAGCGTGACATCGGTGAAGGCGAACCGGCCGAAGAGCTCGAACAGGCGCTGCCCGGTCGCCGCCGGTGCGAGCAGCAGCAGGGAGGCCAGGGCGAAGGTCTCGGCCGACAGGACGCCCGGCGCGCTCGCCGCGCGCCCGGCGTCCAGGAAGGCGTCGGCGGCCGGGGCGTTCGCCTCGGGGGTGTCGTCGGCGGGGGCGGCCGCGGCGGGGGTGTCGTCGGCGGGGGCGGCCGCGGCGGGGGTGTCGTCGGAGGCGGCGTCGTCGGCGGGGGTGGTGTTCTCGGAGGTGCTCACCCGGACAAAATATCCGCTCGCTCCCCGGTTCCCCGAGGGTGATAACCCACGCTCCGTGGCCGGTTCCGGCCATATCGTGATGAAAAGCGCGATAACAGAAAAACAATCACGAGTGCTTGTTTTTTCATGTGTCCGGTGTCACTCTCATCACCATGACCGATACGCCCTCGCTGTGGGTCGGCAACGCCTCCGGTTTCTACGGGGACCGCCTCTCCGCCGTCCACGAGATGATCACCGGAGGACCGGTCGACGTCCTCACCGGTGACTACCTGGCCGAACTCACCATGGCCATCCTCGGCCGGGACCAGCTCGCCGACCCCGGCCGCGGCTATGCCAGGACCTTCCTGCGGCAGATGCGCGAGAGCCTCGCCCTCATCCTGGAACGCCGCATCAGGGTCGTCACCAACGCGGGCGGCCTCAACCCCCAGGGCCTGGCGGACCGGCTCACCGAGCTCGCCGAATCCCTCGGCTTCGACCCCCGCATCGCCTACGTCACCGGCGACGACCTGCTGCACCGCGCCGAGGAGCTGGGCCTGGACGGCCCCCTCACCGCCAACGCCTACCTGGGAGCGTTCGGCATCGCCGCCTGCCTGGACGCCGGGGCCGACATCGTCGTCACCGGCCGGGTCACCGACGCCTCCCTCGCCGTCGGCCCCGCCATCTCCCACTTCGGCTGGACCCGCGACGACCTCGACGCCCTGGCCGGGGCCACCGTCGCCGGGCACGTGATCGAATGCGGCGCCCAGGCCACCGGCGGCAACTACGCCTTCGCCGGCGAGCTGCGCCGCGAGGGGTACGACCTGGACCGGCCCGGCTTCCCGGTCGCCGAGATCCACGCCGACGGCTCCGCGGTCATCACCAAGCACCCCGGCACCGGCGGCGCCGTCACCACCGGAACCGTCACCGCCCAGCTGGTGTACGAGATCGCCGGGGCCCGCTACCCGGGCCCCGACGTCACCGCCCGCCTGGACACCGTCCGCCTGGAGCAGGAGGGCCCCGACCGGGTGCGCCTGTCCGGGGTCCGCGGGGAGGCCCCGCCGCCCGACCTCAAGGTCGGCCTCACCGGCCTCACCGGCTTCCGCAACGAGGTCGACCTGCTCATCACCGGCCTGGACGCCCGGGAGAAGGCCGCCTGGGCCGAGCGCCAGCTGCGCGCCGCCCTGGCGCGGCGCCGCCCCGAGGAGCTGGACTTCGAGTTCGTCCCCGCCGCCGACCCCCACGGCGACACCCAGGACGCGGCCACCGCCCGACTGCGCGTCACCGCCCGCGACCACGACCCCGCGGTCGTCGGCCGCCCCTTCGGGGCCGCCGCCGTGGAACTGGCGCTGGCGGGCTACGCCGGGTTCCACCTCACCTCCCCGCCGCGCGACGCCCGCCCCGACGGGGTGATCGCGAGCCACGCGTTCGTGCCCGCCGCCGAGGTCGAGCACACCGCGATCCTGCCCGACGGCGACCGCCTCGTCATCGCCCCTCCGAAGACCACCCGGCCGCTGGAGGAGGTGCCCGAGCCCCCGCTGCCGCCGCCGCTGCCCGAGGGGCCCGTGCGCGAGGCCCCGCTGGGGCTGGTCCTGGGCGCCCGCAGCGGCGACAAGGGCGCCGACGCCAACCTCGGCGTCTGGGCCCGCGACGACGAGGGATGGCGCTGGCTCGCCCACCGGCTCACCGTCGACCTGCTGCGCGAGCTGCTCCCCGAGACCGCCGGCCTCGAGGTCACCCGCCACCTGCTGCCGCACCTGCGCGCCGCCAACTTCTGGATCGAGGGCATGCTCGCCCCCGGCACCGCCCGCCGCGGGGGACCGGACCCGCAGGCCAAGGGCCTCGGCGAGTGGCTGCGCGCCCGCCGCCTGCCGCTCCCGGAGTCCCTTCTGCCCGCACCCGGGGAGGCCCGCCCGTGACCGTGCTCGACAGCAGGATCGACACCGGGTCCGCGGAGTTCGCCCGGGCCCGCGAGGCCATGCTCGGCAGACTCGCCGAGATCGACGCCGAACACGCCAAGGCGCTGGCCGGGGGCGGCGACAGGTACGTCGAGCGCCACCGCTCCCGCGGCAAGCTCACCGCCCGGGAGCGCGTCGAACTCCTCCTCGACGAGGGATCGCCCTTCCTGGAGCTGTCGCCGCTGGCGGGCTGGGGCAGCGAGTACACCGTCGGCGCGAGCCTGATCACCGGCGTCGGCGTGGTCTCGGGGGTCGAGTGCGTCATCGTCGCCAACGACCCCACCGTCCGCGGCGGCGCCAGCAACCCCTGGACGCTCAAGAAGTCCCACCGGGCCGGGGAGATCGCCGCGCAGAACCGGATGCCGATGATCAGCCTGGTGGAGTCCGGCGGCGCCGACCTGCCCTCCCAGAAGGAGATCTTCATCCCCGGCGGGCGGACCTTCCGCGACCTCACCCGGCTGTCCGCCGAGGGGATCCCCACCGTCGCGCTGGTGTTCGGCAACTCCACCGCGGGCGGCGCCTACATCCCCGGCATGAGCGACCACGTCGTCATGGTCCGCGACCGCGCCAAGGTGTTCCTCGGCGGCCCGCCCCTGGTCAAGGCCGCCACCGGGGAGGAGAGCGACGACGAGTCGCTGGGCGGCGCCCGCATGCACGCGGAGGTGTCCGGCCTGGCCGACCACCTCGCCCGGGACGAGCACGACGCCCTGCGCATCGGCCGCCGCATCGTCGCCCGGCTGGGCCACCGCAAGGCCGGGCCCGCGCCCGCCGCGGGCGCCCGCGAGCCGCTCCACCCGGTCGAGGACCTCGTCGGCGTCATGCCGCCCGACCTCAAGGTCCCCGTCGACCCCCGCGAGATCATCGCCCGCATCGTCGACGGCTCGGAGTTCGACGAGTTCAAGCCCGCCTACGGCGGCGGACTGGTCACCGGCTGGGCCGACCTGCACGGGTACCCGGTCGGTATCCTCGCCAACGCCAACGGGGTGCTGTTCAGCGCCGAGGCGCACAAGGCCACCCAGTTCATCCAGCTCGCCAACCGGGCCCACATCCCGCTGGTGTTCCTGCACAACACCACCGGCTACATGGTCGGCCGCGAGTACGAGCAGGGCGGCATCATCAAGCACGGCTCGATGATGATCAACGCCGTCTCCAACAGCACCGTCCCCCACTTCTCGGTGCTGGTGGGCGCCTCCTACGGGGCCGGCCACTACGGCATGTGCGGCCGCGCCTACGACCCCAGGTTCCTGTTCGCCTGGCCCAGCGCCCGCTCCGCCGTCATGGGCCCCCGCCAGCTCGCCGAGGTGCTGTCGATCGTCGCCCGCCAGTCCGCGGCCCGCAAGGGGCGGCCCTACGACGAGGAGCAGGACGCCCTGGTCCGGCAGATGGTCGAGGGACAGATCGAGGCCGAGTCCCTGCCCCTGTTCCTGTCCGGGCGGGTCTACGACGACGGCGTCATCGACCCCCGCGACACCCGCACCGTCCTGGGACTGTGCCTGTCCTTCGCCCACAACGCCCCGGTGCGCGGCACCGACCGCTTCGGCGTCTTCCGAATGTGAGGGCACCCGTGACCACCACTCCGACCGAGCACCCCCGACCCATCACGACCCTGCTGGTCGCCAACCGCGGCGAGATCGCGCGCCGCGTCATGCGCACCTGCCGCACCCTGGGCATCGGCACCGTCGCCGTGCACGCCCCGGGGGAGGAGGCCGCCGCCCACGTCGCCGAGGCCGACACCGCCGTCCCCCTCCCGGTCCCCGCCGGGGGCGGGCCCGTGGACGCCTACCTCGACCCCGGCGCGATCGTGGCCGCGGCCCGCACCGCCGGGGCCGACGCCGTCCACCCCGGCTACGGCTTCCTGTCCGAGAACCCCGCCCTGGCCCGCGCGGTCACCGCCGCCGGGCTCACCTGGGTGGGGCCCGGCGCCGACGCCATCGAGGGCATGGGCTCCAAGACCCGCGCCAAGGAGACCGCCCGCGCGGCGGGGGTCCCCGTCGCCGCCTCCCTGGACCCCGCCGACGTGCGCGCCGAGGACCTGCCCGTCCTGGTCAAGGCCTCCGCCGGCGGCGGGGGACGGGGCATGCGCGTGGTCCGCGACCTCGCCGACCTGCCCGCCGAGGCGGAGGCCGCCCGCGCCGAGGCCGCCGCCGCGTTCGGCGCCCCGGAGGTGTTCTGCGAGCCGTACGTGGAGCGCGGGCGCCACATCGAGGTGCAGATCCTCGCGGACGCCCACGGCACCGTGTGGGCCGTCGGCGAACGCGACTGCTCGGTGCAGCGCCGCCACCAGAAGGTGGTCGAGGAGGCCCCCGCCCCGGGCCTGCCCGAGGACGTGCGCCGCGGACTGCACGAGGCCGCCCGCGGTCTGGCCCGCGCCATCGGCTACGTCGGCGCGGGGACCGCCGAGTTCCTCGTCCTGGTCCGTCCGCCCGGCGAAGGGGGCGGCGGCGCGTTCGGCACGCCCGTGTTCCTGGAGATGAACACCCGGCTCCAGGTCGAGCACCCCGTCACCGAATGCGTCACCGGGCTGGACCTGGTCGAATGGCAGATCCGGATCGCGGAGGGCGAGCCGCTGCCCGACGGCGGCCCGCCCCCGCCCGCCGGGCACGCCGTCGAGGTGCGCCTCTACGCCGAGGACCCGCGGCAGGGGTGGCGGCCGCGCACCGGCGTGCTCACCGCGTTCGAGGTCCCCGCCGCCACAGCGCGCTTCGACCGGCCCGCAGGCCCCGGCGTGCGCCTGGACTCCGGGGTGGAGGCCGGGGACGCCGTCGGCACGGACTTCGACCCCATGCTCGCCAAGGTCGTCGCCCACGGCCGCGACCGCCGCGACGCCCTGCGCCGCCTGGCCGCGGCCCTGGCCGGCGCCCGCGTCCACGGCGTGGGCACCAACCGCGACCTGCTCGTGCGCGTCCTGCGCCACCCGGTGTTCGCCCGGGCCGCCGAACGCCCCTGGGAACTGCACACCGGCTTCCTCACCGGGGACCGCCTCACCGCGCTGGCCACCCCGCTGGCCGCCCCCGACACCGAGGAGCTCGCCGCCCTCGCCGCGGCCCTGGTCGGCGCCGAGGCGTCCCGCGGGAGCGGGCCCCTGCCCGCCGGGATCCCCGCGTACTGGCGCAACCTGCCCTCCGGGGCGCACCTGCGCCGCTACACCACCGACGACGGGCGCGAGGTCACCGCGGCCCACCGCACCGTCCGCGGCGCCCCCGTCCCCGAACGGCCCGGCGTGCGCGTCCGGTCGGTCACCGCCGACCGGGCCGACCCCGCCGCGGCCACCGCCGGCCGGGCCGTCCTGGAGGTGGACGGGCTGGTGCGCGCCTTCGACGTCCGCGGCTCCGGCGACCGGATCCACGTCGACACCCCGCACGGGTCGGTCGCCCTCACCCGCGTCGACCCCCTGCCCGTCCCCGAGGCCGCCGTCGACCCCGGGGCGCTGCCCGCGCCCATGCCGGGCACCGTCACCTCCGTCGACGTCGCGGCGGGGGAGAAGGTCCGCGCGGGACAGACCCTGCTGCGGATGGAGGCCATGAAGATGGAGCACCGCATCACGGCGCCCGCCGCCGGAGCCGTCCGGGAGATCCCGGTCGCCCCGGGGGAGCGGGTCGCCGCCGGAACCCCCCTGGCCGTACTCGACTACGAAGGGCAGCACAGCCGATGACCGGAGCCATGACCTTCAACGAACCCCCCGAGCGCGTCGAACTGCGCGCCGTGGTCTCCGCGTTCGCCGGCGGCTACGGGTCCGCGTACTACCGGGCCAAGGCCAAGGAGGACGCCTACCTCACCGAGCTGTGGAGGGAGGCGGGCAAGCTCGGCTACCTCGGTGTCAACCTCCCCGAGGAGTACGGCGGCGGGGGCGGCGGCATCGGCGACCTGGCCGCCGTCCTGGAGGAGCTCAGCGCCGCCGGGTGCCCGACCCTCATGATGGTCGTGTCCCCGGCCATCTGCGGCACCGTCCTGTCCCGCTTCGGCACCCCCGGACAGCGCGAGCGCTGGCTGCCCGGGATCGCCACCGGCGAGACCATCATGGCCTTCGCCATCACCGAACCCGACGCCGGGTCCAACTCCCACCGGATCACCACCACCGCCCGCCGCGAGGGCGACCAATGGGTCCTCAACGGGCGCAAGACCTTCATCTCCGGGGTGGACGTCGCCGACGCGGTCCTCGTGGTGGGCCGCATCCAGGACGAGGACACCGGCAGGCTCTCCGCCGCCCTGTTCGTGGTGCCCACCGACACCCCCGGGTTCGAGAAGCACCGCATCGAGATGGACCTGGTCAGCCCCGACCACCAGTACCAGCTGTTCCTCGACGACGTCCGGCTGCCCGCCGACGCCCTGGTCGGCGACCCCGACGCCGGGCTCCTGCAGCTGTTCGCCGGACTCAACCCCGAACGCATCATGGCCGCCTCCCTGGCCGCCGGCAGCGCCCGGCACGCCCTCGACAAGGCCGTGGCCTACGCCAAGGAGCGCACCGTGTGGCGGGACACCCCCATCGGCGCCCACCAGGGCCTGGCCCACCCCCTCGCCCAGGTGAAGATCGAGCTGGAACAGGCCCGGCTGATGACCCAGCACGCCGCGTTCCGTTACGATTCCGGCGACGACGCGGGGGCGGGCGAGGCGGCCAACATGGCCAAGTACGCCGCGGCGGAGGCGTGCGTGCGGGCCATCGACCAGGCCGTGCAGACCCTCGGCGGCAACGGCCTGGCCAGCGAGTACGGGCTGGGGTCGGCGATCGCCAGTGCCCGCCTGGCGCGGATCGCCCCGGTCAGCCGGGAGATGGTCCTCAACTACGTGGCGCAGCAGTCCCTGGGGCTGCCCAAGTCGTACTGATTCGGGTGCGGGCGCCCGGGGGCCGGGCGTCCGCACGGTGGCGAGCGAGGGGGCGACGGTTGGGGACCGCAGCGGAGCGCGAACCCAGACAGGAGCGCAGCCGGGCCACCCGCGCCCGGCTGCTGGAGGCGGCCGTGGGCCGCCTGGCCGGGCACGGGGTGGCCGGAGCCACCGTCGGGGCGGTCGCCGAGGCGGCCGGGGTGTCCCGGGGGGCGGCACAGCACCACTTCCCGACCCGCGAGGACCTGTTCCTCGCGGTCATGCGGCACATGCTCGACACCCGGGGCGCCGAGCTGCGCCGCCGCATCGCCGAGGTCCCCGAGGGGCCCGGGCGGACCGAGGCCGTGGTGGAGGTGGCCGTGGACGCGTTCACCGGGGACGACTTCCGGGCCGCCCTGCAGCTGTGGGCGGCCGCCGCCAGCGACCCCGCCCTGCGCGAGAGCGTGGTCCCGATGGAGGAGCAGGTGGGGCGCGAGTTGCACCGGGCCGCGGTGGAGCTGCTGGGGGCGGACGAGTCGCGGCCCGGGGTGCGCGAGGCCGTCCAGGCCACCCTCGACCTGGCCCGCGGCCTGGGGCTGGCCAACCTGCTCACCGACGACACCGCACGTCGCAGGCGCATCGTGCGCCAGTGGGCCGGAATGCTCGACACGGTCCTGGCCGGATGAGGCCGCGCGTCCGGGCCTCCCGCGATGGCGGCACCGCGAACGCGGTGTTTATCATCGGAAGCCCGGCCGTCACCGAACGTGCCGACACCCCCGGTGGCGCCTCCCCCGAGAGAACAGCCTCACAACAGGAAAAGGCGGTGGACAGGTGAGTGCGGACGCGGGCAGGGACATCCCCGCCCTGGCCAGGAGAGCACTGGACGCCTTCGCGGAGAGCGCCGCGCGCCGCAGGGACCGGGACGCGCTCATGGACGAGGCCTTCGCCGCGCTGTTCGACCTCTACCGGGCGACCGACCGCGCCGCGCGCCGGTCGCCCGCCGGCCGCGAGTTCACGTCCACCCTCGCCGAGCTGCTGGTCAGCGGGAACAACCCCGACCGGCTCGGCCTGTACGTGGTGCGCAGCCAGACCGCCGCCGAGAACGGCCGCTACGAGGGCTACCGGCCCGCCTGCTGGCGCCGGTCCATGCTCCAGATCCTCGCCGAGGAGTTCGTGCCCTGGCGCGAGTTCCTGCGCCAGGAGGACCTGGAGGCCGTGGTGCGCATCGACGACGCGCTGGAGGCGGTGGCCGAGACCGCGGTGTCCTCCGCGGGCGAGGAGGTGCCCGACTGGGTGCCCGATTCGCACTGGTGGTGGTGGGAGCCCGCCCGCAAGCGCGGCGAGCACGCCCCCGAGCGGTTCGACAGCGGCCCCCTGGACCCCGTCGCCGAGTAGCCCCCGGTCGGTGCCGCGTGGCAGCGCGCACGGCCGCCGACCGGTCGCGGTGCCGCTGATGCGGATGTGATTCCGGTGCACCCTAATGGTGCGCGTGGGGTTCTTTCAGGCGGAGCCGGGGGGGCGGTGCGCGGCCGCCGGGACGATGGTGTCACGTGGCCCTGGGACCGTTGGCGCGGATGTGGCTCCGGTGCACCCTAATGGTGCGCGTGGGTCCTTTCCGGCGGAGCCGACGGGGCAGTGCGCGGCCGTCGGGTGGCCCTGGGGCCGTCGACACGGATGTGGCTCCGGTGCGCGCGGGGGCGCGGCCGGGTGGGTCGGCCGCGCCCCCGCGGCGGTCAGGCGGGGGAGTCCGGCGCCCCGGTGCGGGCGGCGATGATGTCGCGGTAGCGGGCGAAGGAGTCCTTGGGCGTGCGGACCTGGGTCTCGTGGTCCACGTGCACGAGGCCGAACCGCTGGTGGTAGCCCTCCGCCCACTCGAAGTTGTCGGTGAGCGTCCACACGAAGTAGCCGCGCACGTCCGCTCCCCGCGCGCGGGCCGCGTCCACGGCGGCGATGTGCGACTCCAGGTAGGCGATGCGCCCGGGGTCGGCGACCCGGCCGTCGACCACGGTGTCCTCGCAGGAGCAGCCGTTCTCGGTGACGTACAGCGGCGGCAGCGCCTCCCCGTACCTCTCCGACAGCCCCACCAGCGTGTCGGTCAGCCCCTCGGGGACCACCGGCCACCCGAACGCCGTCGTGGGCACGCCGGTGATCTCGCCCAGCGCGAACGGCAGCCCCGCGCCCTCCTCCGGCGCCAGGACCAGGCTCGGGTTGTAGTAGTTGACACCGATGCCGTCCGCGCTGCCCGCGATGACCCCGAGGTCCCCCTCGCGCACCCCCGGCACCTCCGCCGCGCCGAACGCCGACAGGTCCGGGTAGGAGCCCAGCAGCACCGGGTCGGTGAACAGCCGGTTGTGCAGGGCGTCGTAGGCCGCCCCCGCCGCCAGGTCGGCGCCGGTCGGGTCCTGGGGGCCGCGCACCGGGCTCAGGTTGTTGGTGAGCAGCGCCTCCAGGCCGCGCGAGCGCAGCTCCGCGGCGGCCAGCCCGTGGGAGAGCAGCAGGTGGTGCGCCACCGCCAGGACTCCGGGGACCTCCAGGGTGTGACCCGGGGCGTGGGTCCCGAACGCGTGCCCGTAGGCCATGTGGACCACCGGCTCGTTCAGGGTGATCCACCGCGGGACCCGGTCGCCCATCCGGTCGGCGACCACCGCCGCGTAGTCGGCGAACGCCCGCGCGGTGTCCCGCGACGACCAGCCGCCCGCGTCCTCCAGGGCCTGGGGCAGGTCCCAGTGGAACAGGGTCGGGAACGGGGTGATGCCCCGCTCCAGCAGGGCGTCGACCAGCCGGTCGTAGAAGTCCAGGCCCGCCTTGTTCACCGGCCCGGTGCCCTGCGGCACCACCCGCGGCCAGGCGATCGAGAAGCGGTAGGCGTTCACGCCCAGCCGGTCGAGCAGGTCCACGTCCTGCGGCCAGCGGTGGTAGTGGTCGCAGGCCACGGCCGGGCTGTGGCCGTCGCGGACGGCGCCCGGGCGGGCGGCGAAGGTGTCCCAGACCGACGGGCCGCGGCCGTCCTCGGCCAGGGCCCCCTCCACCTGGAACGCGGCCGAGGCCACACCCCACAGGAACGGTGACGACATAACGGATCCGCCTTTCGTGCACGGGTGCCCTCGGGTGCCGGGTCCGGGAGCGGAGACCGGCCGGGGAGGGCGGGGACAGGGGTACGGGGTACGGGCGGGGGCGGGGCGCGGGTCAGGCCACCCCCTTGATGCGCCACACCAGGACGGCGCCCAGCAGGGTCAGCAGGCCGCAGACCGTGTACAGGACCGGGTAGCCGCCCAGGTACACCACGATCGGGCCGGCCAGCGCCGGGGCGATCACCTGCGGGCCGGCGCTGGCGATGTTCACGATCCCCAGGTCCTTGGCGCGGCCCTCCGCGGCCGGGAGGACCTCGGTGACCAGGGCGTTGTCCACCGACAGGTAGATGCCGAACCCGACGCCCAGCACCACCGCGCACGCGACCGTCATCGGCCAGGACGGGAACAGCGCCACCAGGAACGCCGGGAGCGCGCACACCGCGCCGGACACGCACACCGGGCCGCGGCGGCGCCCCCAGCGGTCGGAGAGCACGCCCGCGACCACGGTGCTCGCCACCACCGCGGCCGTGTAGACCAGGATCAGCAGGAGCAGGCCGTCGGTGGCCGAGGAGCCGGGGAAGAGCTCCTCGTAGCCGATGCCGTCGCGCAGGAAGTACAGCAGGTAGAGGGTGAACATGGCGTTGCCGGTCTGCATGAGGAACCGGGTGAGCCAGGCCCAGGCGAAGTCGGGGTGGCGGCGCGGGGACACCCAGAAGCCGCGGCCGAGGTCGCGCCAGGGCGGGCGGGCCCCGCGCGGCAGCGGGGGATCCGGGGACAGCAGGGCGAAGGGCAGGGCGCAGGCGATGAGCAGCACGCCGATGAGCGTGTAGCCCGGGGCGACGCGGGTGACCACCGCGGTCACCAGCACCACGGCGACCACCACGCCCGCCGACTGGGGGATGCCGACCCAGCCGGAGACCGCGCCGCGCTGGCGGACCGGGACGCGGTCCGGGACGGCGGCGAGCAGGGTGGCGTTGAGCAGGGACAGGGCCGCCTGGACCAGCGACCAGCCGACGAGGACGCCGGCCACGCTGTCCTGGCGGCCCAGGACGGTCAGGCCGATCCCGCCCAGGACGGCGCCCAGCAGCACCCACGGGCGGCGGCGGCCCAGGCGGCCGGTGGTGCGGTCGGACAGCGCCCCGGCCAGGGGGGTGCCGAGCGTGGCCACGAGGGCGCCGACTCCCGTGACCCAGGCCAGGGCGGTCTCCTTGCCCTCCGGGGCTATGGCCCCGACCTGCTCGGGGAGGAGGACCTGGAGGGGGCCGAAGAACGCCATCCACATGCCGAGGTTGGCCAGGCTGATCCCGGCCACCCACAGGGCGCCGACGGGGGAGGCGGGCTCGGCGAGGGCCTCGGGGACCGGTTCGGAGGCGGTCGCGGCCCCGGCCGGGGAGGCGGCCGCGGTGTCGGGGGCGGTGCCGGTGCCGGGGGGCGGGTCGGCGGGGCCGGGGCGTTCGGAGGGCGGGGGCGCCGGGGGTGTGCGCACGGATCACCTGCCTAACGTGAATTGTCTTCATGTTAGGTGGGTCACAGGCGCGGGTGGAAGTCCGAGGCGGCATTTCCCGCGATTGATCAAACTTGATTAGTGGGAGTGATGTGGTCTAGGCTCGCACCACTGGTCAAACTTGATCACTCCCGTGGGTCGGGGTGCCGATGGCCCGGGCGCGGACTGTGGGGCCGGGGCGGTCGGGGCTTTCGGGTCTTGTGGTGTCAGGGGGAGTGGTGTGGCGAAGGAGGGGTCGTGGGCGAAGGCGTCGCGGAGGCCGGGGGCGGGATCGACGGAAGCGCGGAGGGGGGTGGGTCGGCGGTGCGGGACGCGCCGCCGGGCGTGCGCCCGAACGAGACCACGGTCCCCCTGCTGCCGTGCGTCTCGGCGGAGGAGACGCTGGACTTCTTCCAGTCCCTCGGGTTCGAGGTGACCTACCGGCAGCACCGGCCCTACCTCTACCTCGCATTCCAGTGGAGCGGAATCCACCTGCACTACGGGCGGGCGCCCAAGGGGCTCGACCCCGCGCTGGAGGAGAGCGGCGGCTGCCTGGTCCTGGTCGACGACGTGGCCGCCTACCACGCGGCGCTGGTGGCGTCCGTGCGCGCGGCCAAGGGGCGGGTGCCGACCCGGGGGCTGCCCCGGATCACCCGCTACCGGCCCGGGGCGAGCCGGTTCACGGTGATGGACCCCTCGGGCAACTCGATCATGGTCATCCAGCGAGACGAACCCGAAGACCTGGAGTACGGGGGGTCGCCGGACCTGGAGGGCCTGGCCCGGGTCCTGGACGGCGCACGCATCATCCGCGACTTCAAGCTCGACGACCGGATGGCCTGGCGCTTCCTCAAGTCGGGGCTGCGCAGGCACGGCGACGGGGCTCCGCCCGTGGAGCGGGCGATGGCGCTGGCGATGCTGATCGAGCTGTCCGTCCCGCTCGGGGAGGGGGAGCGGAGCGCCGAGTGGATCGGGCGGCTGCGGGGGATCGGGCTCACGGAGTCGGAGCGGGCCCGTGTCGAAGCGGAGCTCCGCAACGCCGGAGAGCTCCGGCGCTGGCTGTCCGACTGAGCGGCGACGCGCCGTCGGTGGGCCGGGCGTTTGAAGAACATCAGGTAATCAAGTTTGACTAGGAGGCGGGATGGGCAGTACCCTCCTCCCAGTAGTCAAACTTGATCAGTCATGGGGAGGGTCCATGGAGAATCGCGAGCCCGCCGTTCTGGTGGAGGGGCTGTACAAGGCCTACGGCGACACGCGCGCGCTGGACGGTCTCGACATGACCGTGGAGCGGGGGACGGTGCACGCCATCCTGGGGCCCAACGGCGCGGGCAAGACCACGCTGGTCCGGACCCTGGCCACCCTGCTGCGGGTGCAGCGGGGGCGGGTGGAGGTGGACGGGATCGACGTCGCCGCCCGGCCGCGCGACGTCCGGCGCCGCATCGGGCTGCTCGGCCAGCACGCGGCACTGGACGAGGAGCTGTCCGGGCGGCAGAACCTCGAACTGTTCGGCCGCCTGCACCACCTGGGCGGCCGCCGGGCCGCCGCCCGAGCCGGCGAACTGCTGGAGCGGTTCGGCCTGGCCGACACCGGCAAGCGCCCGGTGTCCGGGTACAGCGGGGGCATGCGCCGCCGCCTGGACCTGGCGGCCTCGCTCATCGTCGACCCGGCGGTGCTGTTCCTGGACGAGCCGACCACGGGCCTGGACCCGCGCGGTCGCACCGAGGTCTGGGAGTCGGTCCGCTCGCTGGTGGGCGCGGGGACCACGGTGCTGCTCACCACCCAGTACCTGGAGGAGGCGGACCAACTGGCCGATCTCATCAGCGTGGTCGACGGCGGCCGGGTGATCGCCGAGGGCACCGCCGACCGGCTCAAGGGGCTGGTCGGCGGCGACCGGCTCGACGTGGTCGTCGCGGACCCGGGCCGCCTGGCCGAGGCCGCCGCCGTGCTGGGGCGCCTCTTCGGCGGCTCCGGCGCGTTCGACCTTGACCAACTGGTCAAGTTTGACCAGTCGCCCGGGGAGGGGGAGCGCCCACGCCGCATCAGCCTCCCGGTCGCCGACCGGCGGGGCGCCCTGGCCCGCGCCGTCCGGGCGCTGGACGCGGAGGGGATCGAGGCGGAGGACCTGGCCGTCCGCCGACCCACCCTGGACGAGGTCTTCCTCCGCCTCACCGGATCCCCCGCCGAGTCCCCCGCGGACGCCGCCGGGGCCCCGGCCCCGCCCGCCGCGGGCGTCCCCGCCGCCCCGGGCACCACGTGACCGACCCGCACGCCCCGGCTGGCGGGGGCGGTGCCTCACGGGGTGGGGACGGACATCCGGGGCGGGCCCCGGCCGCTGACGACGATCGGAGAAGGACATGACACGCACGACCGACCTGTACGACGCCCGGGCGCACGAGGAGGAACTCGGAGCCCTCGCCCGCTGGGCGGGCGACTCCTGGACGATGACCCGCCGGGAGTTCGCCCGCTGGGCCCGCAACCCGTGGGGCCCGGTCATCGGGCTGCTCTTCCCGGTGATGATGCTGGTGCTCTTCGCGCTCTTCCTCGGCGGGAGCATGACCGTCGCCGGCGGCGGCGACTACACCGAGTTCCTGGTCCCCGGCCTGCTGGTGCTCACCATGGCGTTCGGCCTGGAGGGCACGATGACCGCCATCACCCGCGACCTGGAGCGCGGGGTGCTGGACCGGTTCCGCTCCCTGCCCATGGCCTCCACCGCCGTGCTGGTCGGGCGCGGGGTCGCCGACCTCCTGGAGTCCGTCGCGGGCCTGCTCATCGTGCTCGCCGCCGGCTTCGCCCTCGGCTGGCGCTGGCACGGCAGCCTGGGCGCGGCACTGGGCGCGGTGGGCCTGCTGCTCCTGCTGCGCGCCGCGATGCTGGCCTGCGGCGTCTGGCTGGGGCTGGTGGTGGGGCGGCCGGAACTGGTGATGGCGGTGCAGATCCTGGTGTGGCCGGTGGCCTTCACCTCCAGCGCCTTCGCCTCCCCCGAGGCCATGCCGGGGTGGCTGGGCGCGGTCGCCGAGTGGAACCCGATGTCGGCGACGGCCACCGCGGTCCGCGACCTGTTCGGCAACCCCGGCGCGGCGGGCACCTCCTGGGCGGCGGAGAACGCCCTGTTCCTGGCGGTGCTGTGGCCGGTGCTGCTGCTCCTGGTCGCCTGCCCGATGGCCGCGGCCCGCTTCCGGTCCCTGTCCCGCTGACCCCGGCCGCGGGTGTCCGCGGGGTCCGACCGGATTCCGAGGACACCCGCCCCGCGCTCGCACGCCCGGGGGAGGACGACCTGTCCGCCCCCGGGCTCCCGGGCGTTCTCCCGCACCGCGTACGCCGCTCCGGGCCGGTGCCCGGCCCCTCCCGGACAACGCCCCCCCGGGCGCCGGGGTCAGGCCGGGGGCTCGCCGATCCGCCAGGCCGCCATGAGCTCGGGGTTGTCCTCGGCGAACACGCCCTCGAAGGGGTTCCCGCCCTCGCCCGCGAACGAGTGCGCGCCCGTCTCGATGCGCTCGATCAGCCGCCGCGTCCACTCCGCCTCCGCGCGGCCCACGGCCAGCCACATGCCCATGATCTCGCCGATATGGCCCATGGTGTCGGCGTACTCGTCGGGGATGTAGTGGGTGCTGACCGAGTCCTGCCAGGCCTTCAGCCCCTCCTCGCGGACGCTCAGCAGCTCGATCACCTCGTGGCGGGGCAGGTCCACCATGAACCCCAGGCCGGCCGAGAGCATGTCCCGCCGCTCGTCGTGCGCGGACAGCGCCCGCCGCAGCAGCGAGAAGTACTCCTCGACGCCCTCCGGGGTGATCTCGTACTCGGTGCGGGGCGGGCCGCCCGCGGTGGAGGGCGCGGTGTCGTGCGCGCGCAGCAGGCCCTGCTTGGCCAGCTGCTTCAGGGCGTGGTAGACCGACCCCGGCTTGGCGTTGGACCACTCGTCGGCGCCCCAGAACTCCAGGTCGTTGCGCACCTGGTAGCCGTGCGCCCGGCCGTGCAGGCGGACCGCCCCCAGGACCAGCAGCCGGATGGCCGACATGCCACACCCTCCCCGTTCGGCAACGGAATGCTAATCAACTTTGACTACTCTATCCGACGGGTGCGGCCCTCGCCCAGGGCCGCACCCCCGATCACCCGCGGGCCGGGGCCGCGTCGCCCTGCCGCCGGTGCTCGGAGCCCAGCGCGATCGGCGCCGCCAGCCACTCGTCGCGCAGCCCGAACGCGTCGACCAGCTGCACCGCGTACGGCCGCAGCCCCCGGCACAGGTCGTCCACCGCCCGCGTCACCGCCTTGGTCCGCGCCGTCGACAGCCGCTCGTGCTCCAGGAACCAGGCGCGGTCCTCCTCGATCACGGACATCACGTACAGGTCGCACACGCGGTTGAGCAGCTTGGCCGTCGCCTTGTCGCCGCACCGGTCGATCCCGGCCACGAACGCCTCCAGCACCACCCGGTCCATGTGCGCCCGCCCGGCGGCCAGCACGTGGTCCTGGGCCCGGTTGAACACCTCGAACGCGTCGCCGCCGTCCTTCCCGGCGCGGCGCAGCCGCCCGGCCAGGCCCTCGATGATGTGCTCCTCCCGGTCCTCGAACAGCTCCAGGTGCCAGCCCCGGTTGTACAGGTCGGCGCCGTCGCGCCCGGGGGAGGCCGCGATGAGCCGGTCGATCAGCGGGATCGCCGCGGTCCGCTCGATCACCGTCTCGAACACCCTGCCCGCCATGAACCGGGCCAGCCCCATCGTGTCCAGGTCGCCGAACGAGTCCTGGAAGTTGGTCAGCAGGCCCTTGGTGAGCTGCTGCAGCAGGACCGTGTTGTCGCCCTCGAACGTCGTGAAGATGTCGGAGTCGGCCTTGAGCTGCGGGATGCGGTTCTCCGACAGGTACCCGGCGCCGCCGCACGCCTCCCGGCAGGTCTGGATGGTGGCGGTCGCGTGCCAGGTGGAGACGGCCTTCAGCCCCGCCGCCCGCGACTCCAGCTCCCGCTGGGCGTGCTCGTCGCGGCGCGGTGCCCGCGACAGCTCGTGCAGCCGCGTCACCAGCTCCTCCTGCGCGAAGTGCAGGGCGTAGGTCCGGGCCAGTGCGGGCAGCAGCTTGCGCTGGTGCGCCAGGTAGTCGAGGATGCGCACCTCCTGCTCGGGCGCGCCGTCGCCGCCGGGCCGGGTGAACTGGCGCCGGGTGTCGGCGTAGCGCACCGCGATGGCCAGCGCGGCCTTGGCGGCGCCGCCCGCGCCCCCGGCCACGCTGATGCGGCCGCGGATCAGCGTGCCCAGCATGGTGAAGAACCGCCGGTTGGGGTTCTGGATGGGGCTGGAGTAGGTGCCGTCGGGCGCCACGGTGCCGTACCGGTTGAGCAGGTTGGCGCGGGGCACCCGCACGCCCTCGAACCACAGCCGCCCGTTGTCCACGCCGTTGAGCCCGGCCTTGGGGCCGCAGTCCTCGATCCGCACCCCGGGCATCGGGTCGCCGTGCTCGTCGCGGATCGGCACGAGCAGGGCGTGCACGCCGTGCTCCTCGCCGTCGGCGTGCAGCTGGGCGAACACGACCGCCATGCGGCCGTCCCGGGCGGCGTTGCCGATGTAGTCCTTGCGCGCCGACTCGTCGGGGGTGTCGATCACGAACTCTTCGGTGACCGGGTTGTAGGTGGCCGTCGTGCGCAGGTTCTGCACGTCCGAGCCGTGGCCGGTCTCGGTCATGGCGAAGCAGCCGGGCAGCTCCACGGACATGACCCGCGGCAGGTACTCGGTGTGGTGCCGCTCGGTGCCCAGGGCGCGGATCGCCCCGCCGAACAGGCCCCACTGCACGCCCATCTTGACCATGAGGGACAGGTCGGCGACGAGCATCTCGAAGGCGACCACGGAGGCGCCGATGTCGTCCTCGCCGCCCACGGAGGCGGGGAAGCCGTACCCGGGCAGGTCGGTCTCGGCCAGCGCGAGCAGCTGCTTCAGGGTGCGCTCGCGGTGCTCCTCCACGGACAGGCCGTACACCGGGGCGTACAGCTCTCCCCGCAGGACGTCCCGGACGCGTTCGCGCACGTGGGCCCACCGGCCGTCCAGGAGGCCGCGGAGTTCGGCCTCGTCCACCCGCAACGCCTGTTCGCTCATGTCTTCCCCCTGCTGGTCCTCGTCGACGCGGCCCCCTCGTGCCTACCACCCGCGCGGCCGGAGGGGTCGGGAACACGCCCGGTACGGGCGTGTGATCCCAACCTAGCCCCAGGGCCCCGCGCCGGACCGGAGAGGTCCGCCGCCCCGGGGGCCGCCCCCGCGCGGGTCGCCGGGTCCGCGAGGGGACCGCCGGACCGGCGGTCCCCCGGGCGCCTCAGTCTCCGGAGGCGGCCGTGCGGGCGGCGGCCGAGCCGGTGGGGTCCGGGCCGAACGCCGCGCGCACCTCCCCGGCGGTGAGGCCGTAGCGGTCGAGCCCGTACCTGTGGCCGCCGGGGTTCCGGCGCCGGTCCCGCCGCGTGTAGGCGAGCGCCCGGGCCCGGCTGTCCGCGTCGAACTCCTCGCCCAGGCTCCGCCAGACGCGTTCGGCCGCGCCGAGCGGGTCGGACGTCAGCTCGTCGTAGGGAAGGTCGAGGAAGCGTTCGGGGGCGCTCTCGCGCCGCACGGCGCGGGCGCGCTCGGCGGCCCGCGCCCAGATGTCCAGCCACTCGCGGCCGATCCGGCGCGGGTCCACCCCGCGGCAGTGCAGGCGCATCCCCGCCTCGGTCAGGCTCGCCCACGACGGCATCGCCCGCGCGGGGTCGCGGTCGGTCAGGACCACCACCGCGTCGGGGAAGACCGACAGCAGGACGTCCAGGTTGGGCAGGTGCAGTGGCGACTTGAGCACCCAGCGCCGTGCGGGCCGCCCCCACTGCAGAGCCTGGAGCTGCTGTTTGAGGTAGACGTAGTCGGGGGTGGCGTCGCGCCGCTCCAGCCACGCGCGGTAGCCGGGGACGGGGGCGCGGACGTGGTTGTTCAGACCGTGCGGCAGGAGGAAGACGCACTCCTCCGGTTCCATGGGGTGCATGGGGTGGATCGTCGCGAAGCCCGGGCCCAGGGCGTTCATGCCCCGGATCTGCGTCCGGGCCGAGGCGAGGCGCTCGCGCCTGCCCACCGTGCGCTCCCCGGGCCTGCCCGTGTCGGGGACCGGGCTCAGCAGCTCCCACAGCATCGGGGCGCGGCCCCGGACGTGTCGGGCGAGGAGCCCGTGCCCGAACGTGGTGCCGGTCCGGGGCAGGCCGGTGATGAACACCGGCCGGTCGACGGTCTCGGCGGCGACCTCGGGGCGGGCGTCGAGCAGGTGGAGCATGCGCAGGCGCGTCTCCAGCCGCCGCCGGATCTCGCTCCGCAGGGCGAACCGGCCGACCGGGGTGAGGTCGGGCGACGCCTGCCAGGCGTCGTGGAGGACCTTCAGGTCGGACAGGAAGGGCTCGTCGGGGAGCCGGGGCAGGCCGCTGCGGGAGGAGGCCGCCCGCAGCGCGGCGTCGAAGGACCCCCCGTCCCCGGACCGCCCCTCGAACGGGGCGAGCAGCGCGTTCACGGGTTCCAGCCACCACGCGGGGCGCACGCTCTGAGACGGTCTCTCCACTGGTCCTCCTTCGGTCGCGGACGTGCGGCCACCGGATCAGACCACGGCGGCGGGCGCCGGCGAAAGAGGGGGAGGGGCCCTCGTTCAGGCGCTCACCGGGGCCGCGGCGGCGTCGTCCACGCGGCGCAGCAGGTCGTCCAGGGAGAGGTCGAGGGCGGCGGCGATGGCGGCGACGGTGAAGAAGGCGGGGGTGGGGATGCGCCCGCCCTCGATCTTGCGCAGCGTCTCCACGGAGATCCCGGCCTGCCGGGCCACGTCCACCATGGTGCGGTCGGCACGGGCGCTGCGCAGCAGCCCGCCGAGCAGGCGTCCGCGTTCGATCTGGGTCTGGGTCAGCGGCTCTCTCACCATGCCGTCGAGTCTAGACTCCCGCCCCGGATTCCGCCGGTATAGGTATCCGAGGGCGCGGACGGGCGGGCCGCCCGACCCGCCGGCGCGGCCGGTGCCGGGCGCCGCGCCCGGCACCGGCCGGCTCAGGCCAGGCCGGGGACGGCGAACTCCAGGGTGCCGTTCTCGGCGTCGAGCAGGGCCGGGACACCCAGCGGCACCGTCAGCTGCGCGGCGCAGTGCCCCGTCTCCAGCCCCCACAGCACCGGTACCCCCAGCGGGGCGAGGCGGTCGCGCATCAGGTCGGCGATCGCCCCCGGGTCCGGCGGGCAGTCGGTCCACGTGCCCAGCACCACCCCGGCCAGGCCGTCCGTCCACCCGGTGCGCAGCAGGTGGGTGAGCATCCGGTCGACCCGCGCCACGTCCTCGCCGACGTCCTCCAGCATGAGGATCCCCCCGGCGGCCGACGCCCGGCTGTGCGGCGTCCCCAGGCCGTCGTTGAGCAGGCTCAGGTTCCCGCCGAACACCACCCCCTCGGCGCGCCCGGGCACCAGCGCGTGCGCGCCCGACGAGGTCAGCACCGTGCGCCGCTCCGGCTCGAACAGGGTCACGCGCAGCTCCTCCTGCGCCACCGGGTCGCCCACGAAGTACTTGGTGCCGATCACCGGCCCGTGGACCGTCGCCACGCCCAGCTCCACCGCGAACGCCTCGTGCAGCGCCGTGACGTCGCTGAACCCGATGAGCGCCTTGGGAGCGGCCGCCCGCAGCGCCGCGAAGTCGAGCAGGTCCAGGGTCCGGTGCGCCCCGTCCCCGCCCCGCACGCAGAACACCGCGGCCACGTCCGGGTCGCACCACGCCTCCTGGAGGTCGGCGGCCCGGTCGGCGTCCTCGCCCGCCAGGTACGGCAGCACGGGGTGCCGGTCGCGCACGTGCTCCCCGAACTCCACGGCCAGCCCCCAGCGGCGCAGTTCCTCGGCCGCCGTCTCCAGCATCGGCTCCGGGACCGGACTGCACGGCGCCACCAGCCGCACCCGGTCGCCCCTGCGCAGCCTCGGCGGCCGGACCCCCGCCGCCACCCCCCGGTCGGCCACCGCCGTCGGTTCCGTCACGCGTTCCCCCTCATGGATCTCGGTATCGCCGCGCCCGCCCCGACGGCGCGCGCCCACCCATAACGCTCGGCCGTTCAGGCCCGCAGGAAGCGGTCCAGGGCCCGCACCCCGAACCGCAGGCCCTCCAGCGGCACCCGCTCGTCCACCCCGTGGAGCAGCCCCGTGTAGTCCAGGCCCTCCGGCTGCCAGGACGGCGAGAACCCGTAGCAGTCGATCCCCAGGCGCGCGAACACCTTGGCGTCGGTCCCGCCGGACAGGCACACCGGCACCACGTGCGCCCCGGGGTCCTGCTCCAGCAGGGCGGCCCGCAGCGCGGCGAACGCGGGCGAGTCCACCGGGGCGGACACCGGCGGCGAGGAGTGCGCGTACTCCCACGACACCCGGTCCCCGGTGAGCGCGTCCATCGTGCGCTCGAAGTCCGCGGCGGCCCCCGGCAGCACCCGGCCGTCCACCCCCGCGGTGGCCTCGCCCGGGACCACGTTGACCTTGTACCCGGCGGAGAGCATCGTGGGCGCGGCGCTGTTGCGCAGGGCGGGGGAGACCAGCGGGGCCGCCGTGCCCAGCCGGGCCAGCAGCGCCTCCACCGCCTCGTCGGTGTCGGCGTCCCCGGGGGCGCGCTCCACCCCCAGGGCGGCGGCGATGCCGTCCAGGGCGGCCCGCACCACGGGGGTGGGGTGCAGCGGCCAACGGTGGCCGGCGATCCGCACGACCGCCTCGGCCAGGCTCGCGACGGCGTTGTCCCGGGGCGGGCGCGACCCGTGCCCGGCGGTGCCCGCGGCGCGCAGCGTCAGCCAGGCGCTGCCCCGCTCGGCGGCCCCCACCGGGTACAGCCGCACGGTCCGCCCGTCGACGCCGCGGGCGTACACGGTCTCGCCGCCGCCCTCGCCGACGGCCTCGGTGCAGCCCTCGAACAGGTCGGCGTGCCGCCGCACCAGGAACTCGGCGCCGTGCTCGGAGCTGTCCTCCTCGTCGGCGACGAACGCCAGCACGATGTCGCGGCGCGGCCGCACCCCGGCGCGGGCCCATTCCCGGACGACGGCGGTGACCATGCCGACGGTGTTCTTCATGTCCACGGCGCCGCGCCCCCAGAGCGCGGGCAGCCCGGTGACGGGGCAGTCGGCGATCTCCCCGGAGAACGGGGGCACCGTCCAGTCGGCGGCGTCGGCGGGCACCACGTCCAGGTGGCCGTGGACGAGCAGGGCGGGCGCGTCCGGGTCGGTGCCGGGCACCCGGGCCACCACGTTGGCCCGGCGCGGCTTCGACTCCAGCACCACCGGGGCGAGCCCGGCGTCGGTCAGCGCCTCGGCCGCGTACTCGGCGGCGGCCCGTTCGTCCCCCTCGCCCCCGCCCCGGTTGGTGGAGTCCCGGCGGATCAGCCCCCGGGTGAGGACGACGGCGTCCTCACCGGCCCGGGCGGTGTCGGTGGCGGAGGAGGTGGGGGCCACGGCGCGGCCTTTCTGCGGTTCTGCGGTGCGGGAGGGTGTGCGGGTCCGGGAGCGGGCGCGGGGCGGCCGGTCAGCCGTAGTCCTGCTCCATCGCCTGGGAGATCATCGTGGTGACGGTCTTGAAGCAGCGGATCATCTCGTAGGCGTCCGGCGAGGTGTAGCGGACGCGGCGCGCCCCGGTCCGGGTGACCCCGGGGACGAGGGCGGCGGCCTGCGCCAGGTGGGCGGCGTCCACCTCGACCTCCACGGTCCGGGTGACGGGCTCCGCGGGGTCCAGGCGCCCGGCGAGCAGGGTGGCCTTCGACGCGGCCAGCCGGATGTCCTCGGCGGTGCGCGCGGGCGGGCGGCAGCGGGCCGCGTACCGGCTCACGTACTCCTTGACCGCGACGGTGCGGGCGAACGGGGCGTAGGTCTCGGCGTCCTCGCAGGCGCGGTCGTCGCCGGTGACCAGGATGACGGGGGTGCCGTACTCGGCGACCACGGCGGCGTTGAGCCGGCCCTCGCTCGCGGGCTCCCCGTCCAGCCACACCCCGGTGACGGCGTTGGGCAGGTAGGTGTGGGCGAGCACGCCCTCCTCGCCCGCGCCGCAGTGGTAGCCCAGGAACACGGCGCCGTCGCAGTCGCCGTGCTGGACGCCCTCCACCATCGACAGCTCCTTGTGGCGGCCGGTGATCATGGTGGCGCGCCCGTCCAGCTCCTCCAGCAGCAGGTTGCGCATGGTGGAGTGGGCCTCGTTGACCAGGACCTCGGTGGCGCCGCCGTCGAACAGCCCGGCGATCGCCGCGTTGACGTCGCCCGTGAACATCGCCCGGCAGCGCTGCCACTGCTCCGTGCCGGGTTCGCAGTCGGCGGGCCAGGTGACGCCGGTGGCGCCCTCCATGTCCGCGGAGATCAGGATCTTCACCCGCCCGACACTAGCCCCCACCGCACTGACCGCGCCAGACATCGCCGGAACAGGCTCGGACTACCGGTCCCCGCGGATCTCCCGGACGTCCCCGGCGGCCTCCCGCACCCCGGGGTCGGGGTCGGCGGCCAGCAGGGAGATCAGATCGCCGGTGCCGGGGGTGGACCACCCGCAGACCGCCCACACCAGGGCGGAGCGCACCCGCGGGTCGGGGTGGCCGGCCAGCGGGAGCAGCCGGTCCACGGGACCGCGCCGCCGGTGGCCGAACCCCTCCAGCGCCGCGCACAGCGCCGCCGCGTCGCCGTCGGCCGACGCCCGGTCGATGCGCTCCAGCAGCACCCGGGGCGGCGGCCAGGGGCCGTCCGCCGGATGGGGCCTGCGTTCGAGCAGCCTCCGCGATCCGTACGCACCGCGCACCCGGCAGCCGGCGCACGTGCACGGCGGCCGCCCGTGGGCCCCGGGCAGGTAGCGCCAGCCGACCCCGCGGCGCACGGTCCGGACCGCGCGCACCTCCCGGGCGGTCACCGCCCGGGGCACGAACACCTCCCAGCCGCGCGGGTCCTCCAGCGCGGCGACGGCGCCCACAGCCCCGGCCGCGGTCGTCCGGCGCCCGGGGCCGCCGTAGTGCCCGACCAGGACGGGTTCGCCGTCGGGCAGCAGCAGGTGCACGGCGGCCATGCCCCGGGCGTCCTTCCAGCGGGACAGCTCGCGCAGCCACTGGTGGGTGAGCGTGTAGGAGGGCAGCACCGGGAAGCAGTACACCCCGCGCCCCCCGTCGCGTCCGGGGTTCGCGCGCAGTCCGGACCGCGCCGCGCGCCGGGCGGCAGCGGCGGGCGCCAGGTGGACGAACCGCGCCATGGGACCTCCGGGGGCGCACGGGGAGGGGAGCCGGGGGACAGCGGCTACGGGAGGGTGAGGATCTCCGCGCCGGTGTCGGTGATGACCAGGGTGTGCTCGAACTGGGCCGTCCATTTGCGGTCGGCCGTCACGGCGGTCCAGCCGTCGTCCCACATGTCGTAGTCGACCCCGCCCAGGGTGATCATCGGCTCGATCGTGAACGTCATCCCGGGCACCATCTCGGTGTCCGCGCGCGGGTCGTCGTAGTGCGGCACCACGAGGCCGGAGTGGAACTCCGGGCCGACGCCGTGCCCGGTGAAGTCGCGCACCACCCCGTAGCCGAACCGCTTGGCGTACGACTCGATGACCCGGCCGATCACGTTGATCCGCCGCCCCGGGCGGCACGCCTTGATGGCGCGCATGGTGGCCTCGCGGGTGCGCTCCACCAGCAGGCGGTGCTCCTCGGACACGTTCCCGGCCAGGAACGTGGCGTTGGTGTCGCCGTGCACGCCGTCCTTGTAGGCGGTGATGTCGATGTTGACGATGTCGCCGTCGGAGACCACCGTGTCGTCCGGGATGCCGTGGCAGATGACCTCGTTGAGCGAGGAGCACAGCGACTTGGGGTAGCCCTTGTACCCCAGCGTGCTCGGGTAGGCGCCGTGGTCCAGCAGGAACTCGTGGCCGATCCGGTCGAGCTCGTCGGTGGTCACCCCCGGCACGACGTGCCTGCCGACCTCCTCCAGCGCCTGCGCGGCGATCCGCCCCGCCACGCGCATCCGCTCGATGGTCTCCGGGGTCTGCACGTCGCCCAGGACGCCCTCCACGGGGTGCTTCCGCCCGACGTACTCGGGGCGGACGATGTGGGAGGGGACCGAACGTTGCGGCGAGATGCGCCCGGGAACCAGCGGAGTAGTCATGGACACGGATTCTAGTTCGTGGCGCCGGCCGGCAGCGGCCGCTCGGGTGTGAGGAACACCCCCGCCCGGGTAGGTGACCGACCAGGAACGAGGAAAGGCGGACGCGGTGGCCGACGTACAGGAAGACGGCTGGTGGTACTGCCTCAGGCACAACACCGTCGAGCACGGGGCCGGCTGCCCCAACCGGGAGCGCCTGGGGCCCTATCCGGACGAGGCCACGGCGGCGCGGGCGCTGACCATCGCCGCCGAGCGCAACAGCGACTGGGAGGACGAGGACGAGAAGGACAGGTGGTGAGGGGGCGCGCACCGGATTCCGAACCCGGTTCTGACAGGATCGGCGCATGACCGAAGTGAGCACACCTGAGACCACCGACATCACCGGGCGCACCATCTCCGTTTTGGGCGGCACGGGCGACCAGGGGCGCGGGCTGGCCCGCCGGTTCGCCCTGGCCGGGCACACCGTGTACCTGGGGTCGCGCAGCGCCGAGCGCGCCGAGAAGGCCGCCCGCGAGCTGGTGGAGGCCGAGTCCGCCGCCATCGACGTCCGCGGCCTGGACAACGCCTCCGCCGCGGCCGAGGGCGACATCGTCATCGTGGCCGTTCCCTGGGACGGGCACCGGGAGCTGCTGGAGTCCCTGGCCGGGCCGCTGGCGGGCAAGCTCGTGGTGGACTGCGTCAACCCGCTCGGCTTCGACAAGCGCGGCCCGTTCGCGCTGGACGTGCCCGAGGGCAGCGCGGCTGAGCAGGCCGCCGCGGTGCTGCCGGACAGCACCGTCACGGCGGCGTTCCACCACGTCTCCGCCGTGATCCTCCTGGACCCGGAGGTGGAGACCGTGGACCTGGACGTCCTGGTGCTGGGCGAGGACCGGGCCGCCACCGACACGGTGCGGGCCCTGGCCGAGCTCATCCCGGGCGTGCGCGGGGTGTTCGGCGGGCGGCTGCGCAACGCCCACCAGGTGGAGGCGCTCACCGCGAACCTCATCGCGGTCAACCGCCGCTACAAGACCCACGCGGGGATCCGGATCACCGGCCTGTGAACACCGCGGCGGGGCCGGGGGAGCGCCCCCGGCCCCGCGCCGCGCCCCGTCCGGGTCAGGACACCCAGCCCTTGACCTTCTCGATGAGGGCGGCCGGGTCCTCGCCCACCGGGATGACGTTGAGGCTGGTGACCCCGGCGGCGCGGAACGCCTCCACGCGCTCGCGCACGTACGACTCGGGGCCGACCATGTTGGTCAGCTCCACGAACTCCTCGGGGACGGCGGCGGCCGCCTCGTCCTTCTTCCCGTCCAGGTACAGGTCCTGGATCTTCTCGGCCGCCTCCTCGTAGCCGTAACGGCGGGCGACGGTGTTGTAGAAGTTCTTGCCCTTGGCGCCCATGCCGCCGACGTACAGGGCGATCATCGGGCGCACGAGGTCGAGCAGCTTCTTGGTGTCCTCGCCCTCGCCGATGGCGAGCAGGCCGCCCGCGGCGATCTCCAGCCGGCCCAGCGACGCGTCGCGCCTGCCCTCGCCCGCGGCCAGGGCCTCGCCCCACACGGTGCCGGCCTTCTCGGGGATGAAGAGGTGGGGGAGCCAGCCGTCGGCGATCTCGGCGGTCATCTCCACGTTCTTGACGCCCAGGGACGCCACGTAGATCGGGATCTCGGACCGCACGGGGTGGTTGATGATCTTGAGCGGCCGACCCAGGCCGGTGCCCTGGTCGGCGGGCAGCGGCAGCCGGAACACCGGACCGTCGTGGGTGAGGCGCTCCTCGCGCTTCCACACCTTGCGGCAGATCTCGATGGTGTCGCGGGTGCGGGCCAGCGGCTTGACGTAGGGGACGCCGTGGAAGCCCTCCATGACCTGCGGGCCGCTGGCGCCCAGGCCGAGGATCGCCCGGCCGCCGGACAGGTGGTCCAGTCCCGCGGCGGTCATCGCGATGAGCGTGGGGGTGCGGGTGTACAGGGGCAGGATCGCCGAGCCGATGTTCACGGTCTCGGTCCGGGCGGCGATGTAGCCCATGAGGGTGGCGGCGTCGAAGCCGTAGGCCTCGGCGACCCAGACGGTGTCCAGCCCGGCCTTCTCCAGTTCGACCACCTGGTCGACCGCGGCCTTGGGCTCGCCCGCGTACTGGAGCGGCATCGAGATGCGCATGCGTCCTCCCAAGGGCCGGGTGCCCCGGCCCGCGTAGGTGCTGGGATATGAGGCGACTCTACTCCCGAGTACGATTCGGTTCGTGTCCCGCCTCACATGAATCCGGCACCCCGGCGCCCGGACCGGACGCACACGGCGGACGCCGGCCGGGGCGGGTGCCCCGGCCGGCGTCCGTTGCGAGGGACGACCCGCGGGTCAGCTCGCGTACGAGTGCTCCGCGTCGGGGAAGACCCCGTTGACGACCTCGTCGGCGAACGCCGACGCCGCGTCGCGCAGCGTGTCGTGCAGGTTGGCGTAGGTCTTGACGAACTTGGCCACCCGCGGGCTCAGACCGGCCATGTCCTGCCACACCAGCACCTGGGCGTCGGTGGCCTTGCCCGCCCCGATGCCCACGGTCGGGATGCCCAGCTGCTCGGTGACCTGGGCGGCCAGGTCGCTGGGCACGCACTCCAGGACGACGGAGAACGCGCCCGCACGCTCCAGCTCCTTGGCGTCCTTGAGCAGGGCGGCGGCGGCCTCGCCGCGGCCCTGCACCCGGTACCCGCCCAGCGTGTTCACCGACTGGGGGGTCAGGCCCAGGTGCGCCATCACCGGGATGCCCGCCGAAACGAGCAGCTCCACCTGCCGGGCGACGGCGTGGCCGCCCTCCAGCTTCACGGCCTGGGCGCCGCCCTCCTTCATGAACCGGGAGGCGGTCGCCAGGGCCTGCTCGGGGGAGCCCTGGTAGGAGCCGAACGGCAGGTCCGCCACCACCAGCGCCCGCTTGGTGGAGCGGGACACCGCGGCGGTGAGGGGCACCAGCTCGTCCACGGAGACCGGGACGGTGGTGTCGTAGCCGTACACGACGTTGGCCGCCGAGTCGCCGACGAGGAGGACGGGGATGCCCGCCTCGTCGAACACCCGCGCGGTGAGGGCGTCGTAGGCGGTCAGCATCGGCCAGGTCTCGCCGCGCCGCTTGGCGGCGGCCAGGTCGCGGATGGTGACGCGCCGGTTGGTGACCCCGCCGTACAGGGCGGAGGGGGTCTTGTCAGTGGTGCTCATGATGTCTTCCTCCGTTGTCTCGAAGCACCGCGTGGGTGTCCCCGGACGTGTGGACGAAATAGATGTGCGCCGCGCGGACGCGGCGGATGTGCGGCCCCGCGGGGCCGGGGGCGGTCGGGCTCCGGCCGCCGCCGTCGGCGGTGGGAAGGGCCGGGCCCGCGTGCCGTGTGTGCATCATCGCACGGTCGCGCGCGTCCGCTTCCTTCGGGATACAACCGGGACCCGGGGCGGGAACTTCCCCCGTGCCCCCCTCTCTCGGACGGGCGTGCGTCACGCCGCCCGCCCCCGCCGGGCGGTCGCGGTCACCGGGAGCGCGCCGCGGGGCCGGGAGGGCCAGGCCGCTACCATGGCGATCCCGTCGGGCGGGTCCTCCGCCCGCGCGCGGACGGGTTCGTGGAGAACGAGGGTGCTCACGTGGACGCTGGGACGGCTTATCGACGGCGGTGGGGCGGACTGGCGGTCCTCATCATCTGCCTGCTGGTGCTCGTCGCGGACAACACGATCCTCAACGTCGCCCTGCGCACCCTCTCCGACCCCGAGCTCGGGGTCGGCGCCAGCCAGTCCGAGCTGGCCTGGGCGATCAACTCCTACACCCTGGTCTTCGCCGGGATGCTGTTCACCTTCGGCGTCCTGGGCGACCGGTGGGGGCGTAGACGGATGATCACCGCCGGACTCGCTGTGTTCGGCGCGGCCTCGGCGCTGTCCGCCTACTCCCAGAGCCCCGAGCAGCTCATCGCCGCCCGCGCGGTGATGGGCTTCGGCGCCGCCATGGTGATGCCGCAGACCCTGTCGATCATCACCGCCGTCTTCCCGGCCGAGGAGCGCGGCCGCGCCATCGGCCTGTGGTCGGGCTCGGTCGGGCTGGCCATGGCGATCGGGCCGTCGGCGGGCGGCCTGCTGCTGGAGAACTTCTGGTGGGGGTCGATCTTCCTCGTCAACGTGCCGTTCGTGCTGCTGGGCCTGGCCCTGATGTACTTCCTGGTCCCGGAGTCCAGGGACGAGGCCCCCGGCCGCCTGGACGTCCCCGGGGTGCTGCTGTCCGTCCCGGGCCTGGTCCTGCTCATCTACGGCATCATCACCGCGGGCGAACGCTCCTCCCTGGCCGGGCCCGACGTGTGGGGCAGCCTGCTGGCCGGGGTGGCGGTCGTCGCCCTGTTCCTGTTCCACGAGTCGCGCACCGAGAACCCGTCGCTGGACGTGCGGTTCTTCCGGAACCCGCGGTTCAGCGTCGCCATGGCCACCGTCATGCTGATGTTCTTCAGCATGTCCGGGCTCATCTTCTTCATGAGCTTCTACTGGCAGAGCGTGCGCGAGTTCAGCCCGTTCGTCGCCGGGCTGCTGGTGCTCCCGGCCGCGGTCGGCCAGATGCTCCTGGCGCCGCTCAGCCCCAACCTGGTCCGGCGGTTCGGGCCGCGCGCCGTCGCCGCAACCGGCATCCTCATCGTCTGCGCCAGCCTGGCGTTCTTCACCCTGCTGGAGGCGGACACCCCGCTCTGGCTGATCCTGGTCTTCTTCTTCACCCAGGCCAGCGCCATGGCGGTGGTCCTCACCCCGTCCACCGACGCGATCGTCTCGTCGGTGCCGCCCGGCAAGGCGGGCGCGGCCTCGGCGATGCAGAACACCGTCCGCCAGGTGGCCACCGCCATGGGCGTCGCGGTGCTGGGCGCGGTCATCTCCTTCCGCTACCGGGCGGACATCACCCCGGCCCTGGAGGAGGCCGCCGCGCAGGAGGGCTCCGCCGCGCACCCGGGCGACCCGGGGCTGCACGCGGCGGGCGAGTCGATCGAGGCCACCATGGCCGTGGCCCGGAGCCTGGGCGAGGCGGGGACGGCGCTCGTGGCGCCGGCCAAGGAGGCGTTCCTGTCGGGGCTGCACGCGGCGGCGCTGGTGTCGCTGTGCTGCGCGGCCGTCGGGGTGGTCATCGTGCTGGTGTGGATGCCGCGCGAGGCCGGAGCGCACCAGGCCGCGGACGGGCCCCGCACGCCCGCGCCCGAGGCGGACGGCCAGGGCTGAGTGGGCCGGTACGCCTAGATCCAGCCCTCCTCCCAGGCGCGGTGCGCGGCCGCGTGCCGGGACGACACCCCCAGCTTGCCCATCGCCGACGACAGGTAGTTGCGCACCGTCCCGGGCGCCAGGTGCACCCGGGCGGCGATCTCGTTGACGGACGCCCCGCCCCGGGAGTGCCGCAGCACCTCCAGCTCCCGCTCCCCGAGCGGGCAGTCGTCCTCGGTCAGCGCGGACGCGGCGATGTCGGGGTCCACGTACCGGCGGCCCGCCGCCACCTCCCGCAGGATCTCGGCGAGCCGCTCCGCCGGGGTGGTCTTGGGCACGAAACCGCTCGCCCCGGCCCGCAGGGCGCGCCGCAGCACGCCGGGCCGGGCGTGCCGGGTCACCAGCACCACCCGGCAGCCGGGGTCGTCCCGGATCTCCTCGGCCGCCCGCAGCCCGTCCGCCGGGGGCATCTCCAGGTCCAGGACCGCGATGTCGGGCCGGTGCGCGCGGGCCAGCCGCACCGCTTCGGTGGAGGTGGCGGCCTGGGCCACGACCTCCAGGTCGGGCTCCAGCCCGAGCAGGGCGGCCAGGGCGCCGCGCAGCAGGTCCTCGTCGTCGGCGACCAGCAGCCGGATGCTCATCCGTTCCCCTCCCAGGGCAGGACGGCGGTCACGGTGAACCAGCCGCCCGTGTCGTCCCATGTCAGCGTGCCCCCGGCGGCCCCGACCCGCTCGGCCAGGGAGCGCAGGCCGGTGCCGTCGCCGCCCCCGGCGGGGTCGGCGCCGTCGTTGGCGACCCGCAGCCGTACGCCGTCGCCCTCGGGGCGCAGGGCGATCTCCACCTCGCCCGCCCGGCTGTGCCGCAGCACGTTGGTCGTGGCCTCGCGCACGACCAGCCCCAGCAGCCCCCGGACCCCGTCGCCCCCGCCCTCGACCGCCTCCACCGACGAGCGCACCCGGATCCCGGCGGACTCCAGGACCCTGGCGGCGTTGGCGACCTCCCGCTCCAGCGAGGTGCCCCGGTAGCCCCGGACCACGGCGCGGGTGTCGCGCAGCGCGTCGGCGGCCAGGCCGGCGACCTCCCGCATCTCCCCGGCGGCCCGCTCCGGATCGGTCCCGGCCAGCCGGGCGGCCAGCTGGGCCTTGAGCGCGATCACCTGGAGGTGGTGGCCCTGCACGTCGTGCAACTCGGCGGCGAACCGCAGCCGCTCCCCGGCGACCGCGAGCCGGGCGGCCAGCCGCCGGGACTCGTCGAGGCGCGCGGCGACGTCCCAGGTCCACAGCAGGCCGAGCACCGCCCAGGCCACGACCAGCGCCAGCCCGGGAGGGAACAGCACCCCGAACGCGTCCGACCCGCGCAGCAGCCCGGGCACGGCCAGGGCGAGCGCGACCGCGGCGACGGACACCCAGGCCGGGCGCGGGCGCAGGAACATCGCCACGGGGGCGGCCACCGTCGCGGGGGCCACCGACCACAGCACCTCGTCCAGCGGCCACAGGACCAGGGCGGTGGCCAGCGCGCCCGCGCACCCCGCGGCGGCCCACCCGGCCGGGAAGGGGCCGTCGGTCCCGCCGGCCAGGCGGCGGCCGAACAGGGCGAACAGCGAGAGCGAGGTCAGGGCCAGGGCCGCACCGCCGGCGGCCGCGGCCCACGGGGACAGGCCGGGGTCCCACAGGGGCGGGGCCAGCACCGGGGCCATGAAGGCCACCGTCACCCCGGCCAGGCTCCACCAGGTGAAGCGGCGCAGGCCCCCGGTCCCGGGTCCGTCGTCGGCAGTGTCCACCGGGCCATTGTCGCAGCGGGCCCGGGGCCGCGGCAGGGGGCGCATGACGGATGTCATGCCGGGAGGTGACGCGCGCACGCCGACGCCGGTGGTCCGGCACTACCGGGCGGGGCCCGCCGGGAGGAGTCTGGAGACACGACGGAAGATACCCCCTCCGGGTACCGGAGGGCGACGCAGAGGAGACCTCCCGTGAACGCGTACGAGACCGCACCCGAACCGAACGGCACCCGGACCGCCGGGCCCGGGCCCCGGGCCGGCCGGTCCGGGGAGAGCGGCCCGCGCCGGGCCGGGCGCTTCCTGCTCGCCCGCTGGCCCACCGCGGTGGCGCTGCTCTCCGCGGCCGTCCTCGGCAGCGGAGGGGGCGGGGAGGCCGACGCCGCGTACGGCTACGCCGAGATCCTCCCGCTGCTGCCCCTGATCTACCTGCTCATGGCCAAGGTGGGGGAGAAGTACCGGTACCTCACCTGGCCCCTGGTCCTCGCCTCCTTCGTGGTGGTCACGGTCCTGCGGGCCACCGAACTCGCCGCGCCCTCCACCGTCTTCACCGCCCTGGCCCTGCTGGTCCTGGTCTGGTCGGCCCTGGACGGGCACCTGTTCCGCCCCGGCACGTACCGGATCCAGGCGCTGGGCATGCTGTTCTTCGGCGGGCTGGGACTGGTCGGCCTGGCGGTCGACCCCGAGGCCGCCCGCTACCTGATCGCGGCGGGCTGGCTCCTGCACGGGTTCTGGGACTTCTACCACCTGTGGAAGGACCGCGCGGTGTCCCGCTCCTTCGCCGAGTGGTGCGGCGTGGTCGACGTCTGGGTCGCCGCCGAACTGGTCTTCCGCCTCTGAACCGCACCGCCCGCACCGCCCCGCGCTCCGCGCCCGCCCCGGGCGCGGAGCGCCGTGCGCCCGGAGGGTGCGGCTACGCTCGCGGACATGCGCCTGACCGCCTTCACCGACGTGTCCCTGCGCCTGGTCATGCGGCTCGCCGTGGCCGGGGAGGGCGAGCTCCTCACCACGCGCGCCGTCGCGGACATGACCTCGGTGCCCTACACCCACATGGCCAAGGCGGTGGCGCGCCTGTCCGAACTGGGAGTGGTGGAGGCCCGCCGGGGCCGGGGCGGCGGCCTGCGGCTCACCGCGCGGGGGCGGCGGACCCCGGTCGGCGCGATCGTCCGCGAACTGGAGGGCGCGGGGGACCTGGCCGGGTGCGAGGACGACCCGCCCTGCCCGCTGCGCGCCGCCTGCCGCCTGCGCGGCGCCCTGCACCGGGCCCGCGAGGCGTTCTACGCCTCCCTCGACGAGGTGACGGTGGAGTCCCTGGTGTCGTCCCCGGCCCGGGAGACCCTGGTCCTGCTGCGCCCGGAAACGCCCGATCGGGACGCCTCCGGAATGTGACCGAGCTCTCCGCGGACCCCCGCCGCGGACCTTTCCCGGCCCCGCCGGGGACCCGCGCCCCACCGCCCGCGGGACCGAAGACCCTGGCCCCGGCGCCGCCCGCCGGGCACCCGGCCCCGCCCGGGGCCCCGCCCGGCCGGGCCCCGGCGGAGGGGGTCGCGGAGCCGCTCTTAATGTGCATTTCAGATGCAAATTAACGAGTGCGAGGAGGTCGCATGCTCTCCGCCGAGTCCGCCGCCACGGTCCGGGCCACCCTGCCCGTCGTCGCGGAACACCTGGACGCCGTCACCGCCCGCTTCTACGACACCATGCTGGGCGAACATCCCGAACTCCTGGACGGCCTCTTCAACCGCGGCAACCAGGCATCGGGCGAGCAGCGCCGCGCCCTGGCCGGGGCCGTCGCCGCCTTCGCCTCCGCCCTGCTCGCCCACCCCGGCGAGCGACCCGACGCCCTGCTCGGCCGGATCGCCCACAAGCACGCCTCCCTCGGCGTCACCGAGGACCAGTACACCGTCGTCCACAAGTACCTGTTCGGCGCCATCGCCCACGTGCTCGGCGAGGCGGCCACCCCCGAGGTGGTCGCCGCCTGGGACGAGGTCTACTGGCTCATGGCCGGTGCCCTCATCGCCCTGGAGGCGCGCCTGTACGCCGACGCCGGGCACACCACCGGCCGCGACGTGTGGCGCCCCTGGACCGTCACCGAACGCAGCGAGCAGACCCCCGACACCGTCAGCCTCACCCTCGAACCCGGGGACGGCGCCGGGACCCCTCCCGCCCCGCTCCCCGGCCAGTACGTCAGCGTCCGGGTGCGCATGCCCGACGGCGTCCGCCAGGCCCGCCAGTACACCCTCACCGGCTGGGACGGCACCCGCCGCCGCATCACCGTCAAGCGCCTGCGCGCCGGGTCGGCCCCCGCCGGGGAGGTCTCCACCCTCCTGCACGGGACCGCCCGCCCCGGCGACACCCTCATGGTGTCCGCCCCGGCCGGCGACGTGGTCCTGCCCGGCGGCGACCACCCGCTGCTGTTCGCCTCCGCCGGGATCGGCTGCACCCCCGTGGTCGCCCTGCTGCGCGGCCTGGCCGAACGCGGCGACACCCGGCCCGTCCTGGTCCTGCACGCCGACCGCTCGCCCGAGGACCACGCCCACCGCGACGAGGTCGCCGCCCTGGTCGACGCGCTGCCCGGCGCCCGCGCCCTCACCTGGTACGAGACCGGCGGCGGCGACCGCACCGGCCGGATGGACCTGTCCGGGGTGGACGTCCCCGAGGGGGTGGAGGCGTTCCTGTGCGGCCCCCTGCCGTTCATGCGCGGGGTGCGCGCCCGGCTGCTGGACGCCGGGGTCCCCGCCCGGCGTGTCCGCTACGAGGTGTTCGGCCCCGACCTGTGGCAGGGCACCGCCTGACCGCGGCCCGGTGCGGGGCGGTGCGGGACGCCGTACTGTGACGGGATGCAGGACGACTCCCCCCGCCCCGTGTTCATCGGCCGCGACCGCCAGCTCGCCGCCCTGGTCGAGGACGCCCACCGCGTCCGGTCCGAGGGCGCCCGTGCCCTGCTGGTCTGCGGCGACGCCGGGATCGGCAAGACCCGGCTCGTCGACGAGTACCGGGACCGGACGCCGCTGGGCCGCACCGCCGTCGGCGGCTGCCTCGAACTCGGCGGCGACGGCATCCCCTTCGCGCCCTTCACCGCGCTGCTGCGGGACCTGTCCCGCGACGGCGGCGCCGGGCCGGTGCCCGGGGCCGGCCCGGTCCCGGAGGCCGACGGCACCGGCCGGGCGCGGCTGTTCGAGTCCGTCCTCACCTTCCTGGAGGAGCGGGCGCGCGGGGACGGACTCCTCGTCGTCGTGGAGGACCTGCACTGGGCGGACGCCTCCACCCGCGACCTGCTGGTGTTCCTGATGAGCAACCTGGGGGAGGCCCCGGTCCACCTGGTGGCCACCGTGCGCACCGACGACCTGCACCGCACCCACCCGCTGCGCCGCCTGCTGCCCCAGGTCGAACGGCTGCCCCGGGTCTCGCGCCTGGACCTCGAACCGTTCAGCCGGGACGAGGTCGCCGCCCAGGCCACCGCCCTGCGCGGCGACCCGCCCGCCGACCCCGACCTGCTGCACGAGCGCAGCGGCGGCAACCCCCTGTTCGTGGAGGCCTTCCTGGACGGACCGGGCGGTCCGCTGCCCGACGGGCCCCGCGAGCTGCTGACCTCCGCCGTCGACCGGCTGCCCGACGACACCCGCCGGGTGGTCGGGCTGATCGCCGCCGCCGGGGACCGCATCGGCCACACCCTCCTGTCCGCGGTGGCCCGCCGGGCCGGGACCGGCGAGGAGGCCCTGGACGCCGCGTTGCGCCCGGCCGTGGACGCGCGGGTGCTGCGCGCCACGGCGGAGGGGTACGTGTTCCGGCACGCCCTGCTCGCCGAGGCCGTCTACACCGACCTGCTGCCCGGCGAGCGCATCCGCGCGCACCGGCGCTACGCCGAAGCGCTCCAGCGGGGGGTGCCGGGGCTGGACGCGGCCGGCACCGCCCTGCAACTGGCCCACCACGCGCACGCCGCCGGGGACCAGCCGCTGGCCCTGTCCACCGCCTGGGCCGCGGCCCGGCACGCCGCCGACGCGGCCGCCCACCCCGAGCGGCTGGTCCTGCTCGAACGCGTCCTGGAACTGTGGGACCTCGTCCCCGACGCCGCCGAACGGGTGGGCGCGCCCCGCGCCGAGGTGCTGCGCCTGGCGGCCGCCGTGTGCCTGCTGGCCGGGTCGCTGCGCCGCGCGGTGGACTACGCCACCGAGGGCCTGGAGGAGCTGGGGGTCACCGGCCACCACGACCCGGGCGTCAAGGAGCCCCCGCCGCACCGCGCGCTCATCGCGGGCCTGCGCTACGTCCGCGCCTACGCCTACAAGGACCTGGGCAGCGACGGGGCGCTGGAGGACCTGGCCGACGCGTTCGTGGTGATGGAGAGGGGCGACCCCCACCAGGCCGCGGCCGGGGCGCTGCTGGCGTCCACGTTCATGGTGCGCGGCCACCCCACCCGGGCCCGCCACTCCGCGGAGAGGGCGCTGCGCACGGCCCGCGAGGCCGGCGACCGGGGCAGTGAGGCCGACGTGCTCGTCACCCTGGGCAGCCTGGCCCCGCAGGAGGACCCGGACAGGGCGCTGCGGCTGCTCACGGAGGGCATCGCCCTCGCCCGCGCGACCGGTTACGTCCATGCGGAGCTGCGGGGGTGGATCAACCTCTCGGGGGCCCTCTCCGCGGAGGGGAGGGCGGCGGAGGCCTACGACACCGCGCGGCGCGGCCTGGAGCGCACCGGGGAGCTGGGGCTGGCGCGCACCCAGGGCCCGGCGTTCCGCCTGAGCATGGGGCTGAGCCGCTTCTACCAGCTGCGGGTGGAGGAGTGCGAGCGGCTGCTGGACCCGGCCGCGGGCGACCGGCTGATCCGGGCCCGGACGTGGACGCTGATCCAGCAGCTCGCCTTCTACCGGCAGGACGCCGCGGGCGCGGAGAGGGCCTTGGAGGAGTTCCGCCGCCTGCTGCCCGAGGAGAGCAGTTCCCCGACGGAGTACACGCCCATCCGCTTCACGGAGATGATGCGCACGGCGGTCGAGGGGCGGTTCGACACGGCGGCCGGTATCGCCCGGCGCCTCCTGGACGAAGGCGACCGGGACGCCCCCCACCTGGACGGCCGGTACATGAGCAACCTCTCCTCCGTGGCCGAGGTGGTGGACATGATGCGCGACGAGCCGGAATGGCGGGAACGGGCGGCCGACCTGACCGCGGTCCTGCGCGAGGCCGCCGCCGCGCTGCCCCGGGACATGCCGCACCCGGTGGACCGGCTGGTCCGCGACCAGGCCGCGGCCCAGTCCTCGCAGGACGCGGCCGCGGCCTTGCGGACCCTGGAGGGACTGCTGCCGCAGGTGCGCGAGCACCGCTTCCACCGCGTGCACCTGCTGCTGGCGGCGGCGCGCGCCGCGGCCCGGGCGGGGGAGCCGGAGCGGGCCGCCGCACACCTGGAGGAGGCGGAGGGGGCCGCCCGGGAGAGCGGCCTGACCCTGTTCGCGGAGCTGGCCGACCGGGTCCGCCGCGCACACGGCCTGCCCCGGCCGCGCACGCGGGCCGCGGGGGAGGCCCCGGCGGGGCTGACACAGCGGGAGGCGGAGGTGCTGCGCCTGGCGGCCCTGGGGATGACCAACCGGCAGATCGGGGAGAAGCTGTTCATCTCGGCCAAGACGGTGAGCGTCCACATGTCCAACCTCATGGGCAAGCTCGGGGTGGCCAACCGCGGCGCGGCCGCCGCGAAGGCCCGGGACCTGAACCTGGTCTGATGTCCGATATGTGATCTATGTCGTAAAGGTGGGCGTCGTTTCGCGGCCCGGGCATACTGGCGCCATGGCCCCCACTCCCACGGCGTTCATCGGACGCGGCCCCGACCTGGCCCACCTGCTGGCCGAGGCGGACCTCGCCGCCCGCGGGGACGCCCGGGCCACCCTGGTCCTCGGGGACGCCGGGGTCGGCAAGACCCGCCTGCTGGAGGAGTACCTGCGGCGCACGCCCCTGCCCCGCACGGCGGTCGGCGCCTGCCTGGAGACCAGCGGCGGCACCGTCGCCTTCGCCCCCTTCACCGCCGCCCTGCGCCACCTGGTCCGCGACGTCCCGCCCTCCCCGGCCCGGGCCGGGGCGCTCGCCCGGCTGCTCCCCGAACTCGGGACCGCCGCCGCGCCCGACGAGGACCGCACCCGGCTGTTCGAGGCCGTCCTGTCCTACCTGGAGGACACCGCCGCCGACGCCGGCGGCCTGGCCCTGGTGGTCGAGGACCTGCACTGGGCCGACGCCTCCACCCGCGACCTCCTGCTCTTCCTGGTGCGCAACCTCGGCCCCGCCCCGGTCCACCTGCTGGCCACCGTCCGCACCGACGACCTGCACCGCGCCCACCCCCTGCGCCGCCTCCTGCCCGACCTGGAGCGCCCGGCCCGGGCCACCCGGCTGGACCTGGGGCCCTTCGGCCGCGAGGAGGTCGCCGCCCAGGCGGCCGCCCTGCGCGGCGGCGCCCGCCCCGACCCGCGCGCGCTCGACCTGCTCTGCGAGCGCAGCGGCGGCAACCCCCTGTTCGTGGAGGCCCTGGTGTCCTCCCCGGACGACGGGCTCCCCGACACCTCCCGCGACCTGCTGCTGCGCGCCGTCGACCGCCTCCCCGACACCGACCGCGCGGTGCTGGGCCTGGCCGCGCTGTCGGGGGTCCGCGTGCACCACGCGCTGCTGGCGGCGGTGGCCGGCGACCTCTCCGAGGACGAGCTGGACGGGGTGCTGCGCCGGGCCGTCGACGCCCGGGTGCTGCGCGTGGCGGGGGAGGACTACCGGTTCGGGCACGCGCTGCTGGCCGAGGCGGTGCGCGAGGACCTGCTGCCGGGGCGGCGGGTGCGCGGCCACCGCCGCTACGTGACCGCCCTGGAGGCGGGGGTGCCGGGCCTGGCCGAACCGGAGCGGGTGCTGCGCCTGGCCCACCACGCCGACGCGGTGCACGACCACCCCCGCGCCTTCGCCGCCCTGTGGGCGGCGGCCGGGCACGCGGCGGACGCGTTCGCCCACCCCGAGCACCTGGCCGCGGTGGAGCGGCTGCTGGAGCTGTGGGAACTGCTGCCCGACCCGGAGGCCGTGGCCGCCCCGCTGGGCGTCACGCGCGCACGGCTGCTGCTGGACGCGGCCCGGGCGGCCGTGCAGATCGGCGGCTCCTCCCACGAGGCGCTGCGCTACACCGCCGAGGGGGCGGAGCAGTCGGCGGACCCCGTCTCCCGGGCGGGCTTCCTGCTGCTGCGGTCCCAGGCGCTCAAGGCGCTGCACCGCCGGAACGAGGGCCTGGAGGTACTGGACGAGGCGTCCGCGCTGCTGCCCCGGGGGCACCCGGACCACATCGCGGTCAGCGGCGCCCGGGCGGCGCTGCTCTACCTCGTGGGCCGGGACGCGGAGGCGCGGCGGGCCGCCCGGGACGTCCTGGACCGGGCGCGCGCTGCGGGGGACCGGCGCAGCGAGGCCGAGGCCCTCATCACCCTGGGCAGCACGCTGGAGGTGGGGCGTGCGGACGGCTCGCTGCCCCTGCTCACCGGGGGGATGGGGCTGGCGCGGGAACTGGGGATGGTCGACGCCGAGCTGCGGGCCCGGAACAACATCGCGGTCCACCACCTGTACCGGCTGGAGTGGCACGAGTGCCTGCGGGCGGAGCGGGAGCTCCTGGACCGGTGCGCGGAACTGGGGGTCCTCCGGACCCGCGGGCCCGTCCCCGAGACGGAGAGGGCGGGGGCGCTCCTGGACCTGGGGAGGATGCGCGAGGCCGAGGAGGTGCTGGCCGGGTCCTCCGGGGGGCGGCTCGACGAGGGGACCCGCCGGTTCGTGCTCGCCGAGATCCGGCTGGCCCAGCGGGACACCGCGGGGGCGCGGGAGCACTGGGAGCAGGCGGTCGAGGCGGTCCGGGACACCGACGCGCACCTGTTCGCGGCGGTGGACCAGGTGGGGGTGCGGGTGCTGACCGCGGAGGGGGACCTGGAGGCCGCGCTGGAGACGGCGTACCGGATGGTCGAGCGTGAGGAGGGAGGGCGGCCGACGCAGTCGTCGCTGAACGGGCCGGGGCCGCTGGCCGGACTGGTGCGCGCGCTGCGGCGGGCCGGCCTGGCCGGGGAGGCGGAGGAGCTGGCCGGGCGGGTCGGGGTGTACCTGCGCCCGTCGCAGTGGTGGACCACCCCGTACGGGGAGCTGCGGCGCGCCCAGGCGCTGGCGCGCCTGACGGCCGACCCCGCCGGCTCCCTGGGGCACTGGGAACGGGCGCTGGCGATGGTGCGCGGCAGGGGTCTCCACGCGGAGGAGTTCCTGATGCTGGAGGAGGCCTGCCGGGCCGCCGCCGAGGCGGGGGAGGGCGCCCGGGCACGGGAGCTGTTCGGTCGGCTGGAGGGGACCGTGGGGCTGCTGGACACCGACGCCCCGCTGCGCGAGCGGTACGTGGAACCGCTGCGCGCGGTGGCCGGGGAGCCGCGCCTCCCGGCGGGGCTGACGCCCCGGGAGGCCGAGGTGCTGGTGCGGGCGGCCGCGGGGCTCAGCAACACCGAGATCGGGGAGAAGCTGTTCATCTCGGCCAAGACGGTGAGCGTGCACATGTCCAACCTGATGGGCAAGCTCGGCGTGACCAACCGCCACGCGGCCGGGGTGCGGGCCCGGGAACTGGGGCTCATTCCTCCCGCAGGGTGACCACCACCTTGCCGCGGGCGTGGCCCCCGGAGACGTGGGCGAGGGCGTCGGCGGCCTCCTCGAACGGGTGGGTGCGCTCGACCCGGGCGCGCAGGCCGCCCCCGGCGATCCGGGCCAGCAGGTCCCCGACGTCCTCCCGGGCCGTCCGGGCCAGGAACGGGCGCAGGCGCTGCCGGGTGAACGGCGAGGCCAGGGACGCGGCGGCGTTGCGCCACAGCGGGCCCATCATCCGTGTCCCGTTGCCCGAGGACAGCACCAGCGTGCCGTCGGGGGCGAGCGCGCCGCGCAGTTCGCGCAGGGTGCGGTTCCCGGCCAGGTCGATGACGGCGTCGTAGGGCCCGGTGCGGGTGAAGTCCTCGGCCGCGTAGTCGATCGCGCGGGCGCCGAGCGAGCGCACGAACCCGCTGCCGCCGGCGCTGCACACCCCGGTGACCTCGGCCCCCGCGGTCGCGGCCAGCTGCACGGCGAAGGAGCCCACGCCGCCCGCAGCGCCGTTGACGAGCACGCGGTCGCCGGGCCCCACTCCGCCGTTGCGCACCGCCTGGAGGGCGGTCACCCCGGCCAGCGGGACGGCGGCGGCGTCGTGCAGCGGCACGGTGTCGGGCACGCGCGCCGCCCGTGACGCCTTGACGCAGGCGTACTCGGCGAGCGACCCCTCGCCCTCGCCGGCCACGCGGTCGCCGGGGCCGAGGCCGCGGACCCCGGGGCCGACGGCGTCGACCACGCCCGCCAGGTCCCGTCCCCGGATCGGCTGCCGCGGCCGGGACGGGCCGAACGCGAGGCGGCCCACGACGGGCTCGCCGCGCATGATGTACACGTCGGCGGCGTTCAGCGCCGCGGCGTGGACCCGGACGCGCACCTCGCCCTCACCGGGTTCGGGCACGGGGGCCTCGGCGAACGCGAGGACGTCGCGGGCCTCGCCGTAGGCGGTCTGTACGAGTGCTCGCATCAGGTCGGACATCGTCATTCCACCGTTCGCAGGATCTGCTCGATCGAGGCGGCGCGGGCGCGCAGTTCGGCGACGTCCGCGGCGGTGCGCTGCTGGGCGTCGAGGGTGGTGGCGGCCAGTTCCTCGTAGCGGGCCACCAGGCTCCGGAGTTCGTCGGCGCGGGCGGCGCCGATGGTGGTCTTGCGGGACTCCTGGCGGCCGGCCTCGATCGCGATGCCGATGAAGGTGGCGATCGTGAGCAGGCCGAGGATGAGGATCACGGTGGGCCAGTCCATTACTGCTTCTCCTTGACGGTGAGGCTCGCGGCCGCGGTGGCGATCAGTTCCGGGGTGAGGTGCAGGTCCAGGTCGGCGAGCTCGAAGTACTTCATGGCCTTGCCGTCGTCGGACAGCTCCAGGCTGCCGACGACCACTCCGGCCGCTTCGAGGCGCTGCAGGTGCATGTGGAGCAGCGGGCGGCTGATGCCGATGACGCGCGCGAGGTTGCTGACGTAGTCGCGGCCGCCCCGGAGCGTCGCGATGATCCGCAGGCGTACCGGGTTGGCGAGTGCGGCGAACAGTTCGACGAGCTCGTCACCGGTGGGTTCGCGCTGTGTCATGTCTTCCCTATACGTGTAAGAAACTTCTTACATATGAAAGATAAGGCCGCCCTGCCCGCCGGCACAAGCCCCCGGCGGCGGCCGGCGCCCTCACACGGGGCGGGGGGACCGACGGCGGTGCGGGTCCTGCACAGGGCGGAGCGGTCGGGCCCGGCGGCCCCGGGGCCGAAGCGGGAGCGACCGCTCCTTCACGGCACCCGGCGGCCGGGCGGCTCCCAGACCGGGCCGGGCGGGACCGTGCGGCGGGCGGCGAGGTGGCGGCGGAGCAGGTCCAGGGCCGGGTGCGGGTCCCCGGTGCGGAACAGCAGCGAGTGCGGGTACACCGGCACCGGGTCGGCCAGCGGGATGCGGCGCAGGCCGCAGGAGTCGGGCCACACGTACCGGTCCCCGGCGCACACCAGCGTCGCCACGGTCGCCGACTCCGCGATGGCGTCCAGCAGGGCGTCGCTGCCGAAGTCCGGGCCCGTGGCGTCGATGCCCAGGCCGAACTCCTCCGCCAGGGCGTCGTAGTAGTCGGCCCACTCGGTGCCCGGGCGGATGCCGGGGATCCGGATCCGGTACCCGGCCAGGTCCGCCGGGCGCAGCGTCCCCGCCCCGGCCAGCGGGTGGCGCGGCCCCGTCAGCAACTGGAGGGGGTCGTCCAGGGCGCGTTCGGCGGTGACGCCCGCGGGCGGGTCGGCGACGGCGCGGAAGGTGGCGTCGATCCGCCCGGCCAGGAGTTCCGCGACGGCGGCCCCGGCGCCGGCGTTCGGCAGTGAGACCACGTCCAGCCCGGTGTCCGGGTGGTCGAGGTGGAACCGGTGCAGGGCCGCGCCCGGGGCGATGCGCCGGCTCAGCACGTCCACCCGCAGCGCCCGCCTCCCCGGGCGTACGGAGGCCGCCGCGTGCTCCACGGCGCGCAGCACCCCGCGGGCGTGCGGGAGGAAGGCGCGGCCCTCCGGGGTGAGCCGGGCGCCGCCCGCGGTGCGGGTGAACAGCACCGCGCCCAGGGAGCGCTCGAGGTTCGCGACCCGTTTGGAGGCGGCCTGCTGGGTGACGCGCAGGTCGGCGGCGGCGTCCTGGAACCGCCCCGTCTCGGCGACGGCGACGAAGGTGCGCACGGCCTCGATGTCCATGCCCGCATCGTAGGGGGCCACAACGCGCGGTTGTGGACCACCCGTCCCGCCGTTGTTGGATCACGGGCGGGCCGGTCTGCTCTGATCTCTCCGTCAGCGGACGGCCGTCGGAAGGGACCGGATGTCGCGGCAGAGGCTGGGGAGCGCGTTCGGGTGGCTGTGGACGGGGTTCGCCGTGTCCACGGCCGGCACCTGGCTGGGGTTCGGGGCGTTCCCCCTGATCGCGGTCACGGTGCTGGGGGCGGGACCGGCGCAGGTGTCGGCGCTGGCCGCCGCGGGGACCGCGGCGGGTGCGCTGCTGGCGCTGCCGCTGGGGCCGTGGGCGGAACGGCGGCGCAAGAGGCCGGTCATGATCGGGGCCGACGCCGTCAGGTGCGCCGCGCTGCTGTCGGTCCCGGTCGCCTACTGGTGCGGCCTGCTGACGTACACGCAGCTGCTCGCGGTGTCGGCGGTCACCGCGGCGGCCGGGATCACGTTCACCTCGGTCGGCGGCGCCCACCTCAAACAGATCGTGCGGCCCGAGCACCTGGTGGTGGCGCACGGCCGGTTCGAGGCGACGACCTGGACCGCGACGACGGTCGGGCCGGTGGCGGGTGGAGCGGCCGTCGGACTGCTGGGACCGGTGGCCACGGTGGCCGCGAACGCCCTCGGGTTCCTGGCGTCGGCGCTGGCGGTCGCGGCGATCCGGGGCCGGGAGGAGCGGCCCGCGCGCCCCGAGCCCGCGCGGGCCGCGGACCTGGTCCGGGGATGGCGGTTCATCCACGCCGACCCCGTGCTGCGGCCGCTGTTCCGGAACACGGTGGCGGTGAACGCGCTGATCATGGCCACCGAGCCGCTGCTGGCGGTGCTGCTGCTGGGAGAACTCGGCTGGTCGGCCTGGCAGTACGGGATGGCGCTGGGCCTGCCGTGCCTGGGCGGGCTCTGCGGGGCGCGGCTCGCCCCGCGGCTGGAGGCGCGCTACGGGCGCCGCCGGGTACTGCGGGCCGCCGGGACGCTGCGGGCGGTGTGGCCGCTCGGGCTGGTCCCGGTGGTGCCGGGCCCGGCCGGGATGGTGCTGGTCATCGCGGTGCAGGCGGCGATGATCACCTGCATCGGGGTGTTCAACCCGCTGTTCGCCGCCGAGCGCCTGCGGCGCGTCCCGGCGGAGCGGGCGGCCCGGGTCCTGGTGGCCTGGAACGTGACGAGGTCCGTGGTGGTCGCCGCCGTGACCGCGCTGTGGGGCCTGCTCGCGGCGGTGACGGGCGCGCGGTCCGCGATCGCCGCCGCCGGGGTGCTGCTGCTCCTCACCCCGCTCCTGCTGAGTGCGGGTACTCATCGCCCGGCCTCCTCACCCACCCCAGAGAGTGATGGCCGACTCCGGCCACCCTCCGGCCCGGGGCGGAAAGATACGTTGGGTGATGGTTCCGTCCCCGGCGAAAGGTCGTGAGGCCCCGTGCTCGAAGGCGCTGCTCTGTGGTGGCTGGTGTTCGTGACGACCGCGGCCGCCGGGCTCGTGTTGGCGACCGGCCACCTCGGGCGGCGGCGGAAACTGGCCCCCAACCCCTTCATGGGTCTGCGCACCCGGTTCACGCGGAGCGACGACGAGGTCTGGTACGAGGTGCACTACCGGGCCGCTCCCTGGGCCCTGGCCTCCGGGGTGGCCATGCTGGGAGCTCCCGCCGCTGCGGTGCTCGGCCCGAGTGCGGCGGTGCAGGCCGCGGGAATCCTGGCGGCGACGCTGCTGTCGGTGACCCTGCTGTCGGCGGGTTCCGCGATCGCCTCCCGGCAGGTGCGCGCCCGCGCCCGCTGACAGGGCGCGGGCCCCGGCCGGGCGGCCGGGGCCCGCGGTGTCCTGGGCCTACAGGGTGGGCAGGTAGCGCTGGAGCTCGTACGGGGTCACCTGGCGGCGGTAGTCGTGCCACTCCGCCTTCTTGTTGCGCAGGAAGAAGTCGAAGACGTGCTCGCCCAGCGTCTCGGCGACCAGCTCGCTGTTCTCCATCAGGCGCAGCGCCTCGTCCAGGCTCTGCGGCAGCGGCCGGATCCCCAGCGCCCGGCGCTCGGCGTCGGTGAGCGCCCACACGTCGTCCTCGGCGCCCGGGGGCAGCTCGTACCCCTCCTCGATGCCCTTCAGGCCCGCGGCCAGGATCACCGCGTACGCCAGGTACGGGTTGCAGGCCGTGTCCAGGGACCGGATCTCGATCCGGCTGGAGTTCGACTTGCCCGGCTTGTACATGGGCACCCGCACCAGCGCCGACCGGTTGTTGTGGCCCCAGCAGATGTACGCGGGCGCCTCGCCGCCCATGCCCGCCGAGGCGGCGGGGTCGTCCCACAGCCGCTTGTAGGAGTTCACCCACTGGTTGGTGACCGCGGTGATCTCGTCGGCGTGCCGCAGCAGGCCCGCGATGAACCCGCGCCCGACCTTGGACAGCTGGTACTCGGCGCCGGGCTCGTAGAACGCGTTGCGGTCGCCCTCGAACAGCGACAGGTGGGTGTGCATGCCCGACCCCGGGTACTGGGTGAAGGGCTTGGGCATGAACGTCGCGTACACGTCCTGCTCCATCGCCACCTCCTTCATCACGAGCCGGAAGGTCATGATGTTGTCGGCGGTGGTCAGCGCGTCCGCGTACCGCAGGTCGATCTCCTGCTGGCCGGGCCCGCCCTCGTGGTGGCTGAACTCCACCGAGATGCCCATGGCCTCGAGCATGTTGATGGCGTTGCGCCGGAAGTCGTGCGCGCTGTTGTGCGGGGTGTGGTCGAAGTAGCCGCCGGAGTCGTTGGGCACGGGCAGCTCGCCCAGCTCGGGCATCTTCTTGAGCAGGTAGAACTCGATCTCGGGGTGCGTGTAGAACGTGAACCCGAGGTCGGAGGCCTTGCCGAGCTGGCGCTTGAGGACGTGCCGGGGGTCGGCGGAGGACGGCGAGCCGTCGGGCATGAGGATGTCGCAGTACATGCGCGCGGTGCCGTGCGGCTCGTTGCGCCAGGGCAGCACCTGGAACGTGGACGGGTCGGGCTGGGCCAGCATGTCGGCCTCGTACACGCGGGCGAAGCCCTCGATGGCGGAGCCGTCGAACCCGATGCCCTCGGAGAAGGCCGCCTCGAGCTCGGCGGGTGCCACGGCGACCGACTTGAGGTACCCGAGCACGTCGGTGAACCACAGCCGTACGAACCGGATGTCGCGCTCCTCCAACGTGCGGAGCACGAATTCCTGCTGTCGATTCACGATCAACCTTCCTCGATGACGGTCGGCCCTGGTCGGGTGTCCCGGGCCCAGTCTGCCGTGTGCATATTTCCGGGGTATTTCCGCGCCCGTCCCGTCGGCCGTCCGGTTCGTCCCCCTGTCGCTCCTCTTCCTCGCATTATGGCCGGTGACGGCGCGTTGCGGGGACTCCCGCACGGGCGCGGCCGGGAACCCTCCGGCTAGGCTCGTGGTCGTGGCACAGCTGAGAATCGCACTCGCCCAGGTCAACCCGACGGTCGGTGACCTGGAGGGCAATCTGAGGATCGTCGTGGACTCCGCGCGGGAGGCCCGGGACCGGGGGGCGCACCTGCTCGCCCTGCCGGAGATGGTGGTCACCGGCTACCCGGTGGAGGACCTGGCCCTGCGCAACTCCTTCGTGTCGGCCTCGGTCAAGGCCGTGCACCGCCTGGCCGGGGAGCTGGCGGAGCAGGGGCTGGGCGGCCTGCCGGTGGTGGTGGGCTTCCTGTCCCGCCGGGAGGGGCCCGGGGCCAGGTACGGCCAGCCCGCGGGCGCGCCGCAGAACTCGGTGGCGGTCCTGCACGAAGGCGCGGTGGTGGTCACCTCCGCCAAGCACCACCTGCCGAACTACGGGGTGTTCGACGAGTTCCGCAACTTCGTGCCGGGCGACACCTTCCCGGTGGTGCGGGTGCGCGGCGTCGACGTGGGCATCGCGGTGTGCGAGGACCTGTGGCAGGAGGGCGGCCCGGTGACGGCGGCCCGCGCGGCCGGGGTGGGGCTGCTGCTGTCGCTCAACGGGTCCCCGTACGAGCGGCACAAGGACGACGTGCGCCTGGAGCTGTGCCAGCGGCGCGCCCGGGAGATCGGCGCGGCGCTGGCCTACGTGAACATGGTGGGCGGCCAGGACGAGCTGGTCTTCGAGGGCGACTCGCTGGTGGTGGACGCCGAGGGCGAGCTGGTGGCGCGCGCCCCCCAGTTCACCGAGACGCTGCTGGTGGCGGACCTCGACCTGCCCCTCGGCTCCGCACCCGGCACGGGCTCCGACACCGCGCCCCATACGGGCTCCGACACGGCCTCCGGCGCCGACCCGGCCCCCGGCGGGGTCGTGGACGGCCTGGCCATCGTGCGCCGCACCGTGTCGAGCACCCCGGTCGAGCCCTACGAACCCCTGGAGAACGTGGTCACCCCGCGCCCGGACCCCCTCTCCGACGTGGGCGAGGTCTACCGGGCCCTGGTCACGGGCCTGCGCGACTACGTGGCCAAGAACGGCTTCGCCTCGGTCCTGGTGGCGATCTCCGGGGGCATCGACTCCGCGCTCACCGCCACCATCGCCGTCGACGCGGTCGGCGCCGACCGGGTGCACGGGGTGCTGCTGCCCAGCGAGCACTCCAGCGGCCACTCGGTCACCGACGCCGAGGAGCTGGCCCGGCGCCAGGGCTTCGCGGCCCGCACGATCGCGATCGCGCCGGTGGTGGACGCCTTCGAGGCGGCCACCGCCGCCGCGGACGCGCCGCTGGACGGACTGTCGGCGGAGAACCTCCAGGCGCGGGTGCGCGGCACCCTCGTGATGGCGCTGTCCAACCAGGAGGGCCACCTGGTGCTGGCCACCGGCAACAAGAGCGAGGCGGCCACCGGGTACTCGACGCTGTACGGCGACTCGGTGGGCGGGTTCGCGCCCATCAAGGACTGCTGGAAGACGCTGGTGTGGGAGCTGTCCCGGTGGCGCAACGCCGAGGCCGTCCGGGCAGGGGAGGTGCCGCCGATCCCGGAGAACTCGATCGAGAAGCCGCCCAGCGCGGAGCTGCGCCCGGACCAGCTCGACACCGACTCGCTGCCCGACTACGAGCTGCTGGACGCGGTCCTGGACGCCTACATCGGCACCGACAAGGGCGAGGCGGAGCTGGTCTTCGCCGGCTACGACCCGGACCTGGTGCGGCGGGTGATCCGGCTGGTGGACCGGGCCGAGTACAAGCGCCGCCAGTCGGCGCCGGGCACCAAGATCAGCGCCCGCAACCTGGGCCGGGACCGGCGGCTGCCGATCACCAACCGCTGGACGGTCTGACCCCGGTCCGGTCGCCTCAGCCCAGCCGGCCCAGGGCCTGGCGGCCCAGCTCGCCCAGGAGCCGCACCTCGACGCTGCGGTCCGCGCCCTCCCCGCCGCCGGGGCCGGGCGTGAAGGCGCGCACCACGGTGACGTGCACCTCCCCCTGGCGGGCCAGCAGGGTCGCCAGGAAGGCGCCGTCCCGTTCCGCCAGGGCCAGACGGCTCTGTTCACCGGCGTTGGAGCTCTGGTCCCAGTGGACGCCCTCCTCGTCGCCCCGGACACGGGCGAACTCCTCGTCGAAGCGGTGCCGTGCCCGGTCGGCGTCCTCCCAGGCGGTGTAGGACACGGACAGGCCGTGGAGGCCGCCGTCCGGGCTCAGGGCGCTCCAGGAGCAGCCGCGCTCGCCGGGGATGCCGGAGGACGCCGTGTGCCCCAGTCCGGCCAGGGTCTCCTCGGTCAGAGCGGTGCAGGGGTCGTCGGGGAGCGTGTACGGCCCCGGGCCGAGGTCGAGCCGGCTCGCCTGCTCCGGTCCCGCGTAGGCGAGCAGGTCGGCCGAGGGGGCGCCCTGGGCCGGGGAGACCGCGTCGGTGGGGGAGTCGGCGCCGGCCGGGACGGCGGGCCCGGTCCCGGGGCCGGAGCCCAGGATGAGGGCGCCGGCTGCGAACAAGAGGGCGACGGCGGCCGCGGACACGACCGCGGTCTTCCGGGTGCGGACACGTCGGGCGGGCACGGCGGAGGTGGGCATGGGGGATACCTCGTCGGTGGGGGAGCGCCTGGCATCGTGGTCTTCCCGCCACCCTATGCCGCCCCCCGGGCCCGGCTCCAGACCGGATCCGGGCCCGGGGGCCGGGGCTACCCCAGGCCGAGTTCGCGCAGCCGGGCGCCGGCGGTGGCGCGGTTGGGCACGCCCAGCTTGGCGAGGATGTTGGACACGTGGACGCTGGCCGTCTTGGCGGAGATGAACAGCTCCTCGGCGATGCGGGCGTTGGTGCTCCCGGCGGCGAGCAGCCGGGCGACCTCCAGTTCGCGGGCGGTCAGCCCGGCGGGGGCGGGGGCGGGCGCCCCGCCGGCGGGGCCGACACCGAGCCGGCGGGCCAGGTCGGCGGCGGAGGCGGCCAGCGGGACGGCCCCGTGCCGGTCGGCGGCCTCGTGGGCCGCGCGCACCAGCTCCCGGGCCCGGTCGCGCTCCCCGGCGGCCACGGCGGCGCGGGCGGCCCGCAGCCGGGCGGAGGCCAGGTGGAGGGGCATGGGGGTGTCCTCCCAGGCGGCCACCGCCTTCTCCCAGAGGCCGAGGCGGTCGGCGGGTCCGCCGCCGTCGAGGTCGGCGGCGTAGGCCAGGATCCGGGCGCGGTGGGCGCGCTGCGGGGTGCCGGTGACGGCCATGGCCCCCATGATCTTCACCGCCATGGCCATGACGCGGCGGGCCCGGTCACCCCCTGCACCGCCGTCCCCCGCGCCGTTCCCGCCGGTGCCGGCCCCGGCCGCCCGCGCGGCGGCCTCGGCCATCACGTCGACCAGCGGCCAGGTGTAGCCGCGCGAGGCCTCCAGCTCCAGCTGTTCCAGGGCCTGCTCGGACAGGGCCAGGACGGCGTCCACCGAGCCCTCCGCCAGGCCCGTCTCCAGCTTGGCCAGCAGGTCCAGCTGGATGATGTTCATGCGCTGCGCGCCGGGGACGCGCTCGCCCGGCGCCCAGCGGGAGACCCGCCGGGCGGTCTCCAGGTCGCCGGTGGCGGCGGCGCTGCGGGCCAGCACCGCGTCCACGTAGGAGCGGTCCTTGACGGGGCCGCGGGTGCGCAGGATCATCTCGCAGATCTCTCGGGCCTCGGCCAGGTTGCCGAGCTCGAAGTGGATCTCGGCGCGGTTCTGGTGGTTGAACGTCTTGTGGACCGACGCCCAGCCCATCTCCTCGTGGCGGGCCAGGGACTCCTCCAGCACCCGCAGCCCCTCCTCGTGGCGGCCCAGCTCGCGCAGGAAGTGCCCGAGGTTCCCGGCGCCGCGCGCCTCCAGGGAGGGCTCGGAGACCTCGGCGGCGATCCTCATGGCCTCCTCGATGAGCGGGCGGCCGCGCTCCAGGTCGCCCTCGCCGATGTGGAGGCTGCCCAGGGTGATGCGGGCGTCGGCGGCCGCGCACCGGTCGGTCGGGTCGGAGGTCTCGGCCAGGGCGATCGCCTTCTCGGCCAGCTCGCGCGCCGAGTGCCCGGTCTCGCGCAGGTCGCGCAGCCGCTCCTGGTCGGGCGGGACGAGGCGGTCGGCGCGGTGGCGCAGGCTCTCGCGGGCCAGGACGGACAGCAGGGACGCGTAGCCCGGCATGTGGGGCGGGTGCAGGTCCAGGGCGGCCACCAGGTCGTCGATGCCGCCGCCGCAGGTGGTCAGGGAGCGGGCCAGGCCGCGGCGGCGCAGCAGGGTGGCCTTGACGGCGCGGGTGTGGTCGTCGGCGGGGTCCTCGGGAAGGGTGGCCAGGGCCTCGTCGGCGAGTTCGAGGGCGCGGCGGCCGCGCCCGGCGTCCACGGCGGCGCCGGCGGCGCGGGAGACGACCTCGGCCCAGGTGTGGTCCTGGACCCGTTCCCGGGCGTCGGGCACCTGGTCCCACAGGGACAGGACCCGCTCCAGCATGTCGAGCTCCTCGCTGGAGGCGAGGGTGTCCCCGGCGCGGACGGCGGCCCACCAGGCGGCCTGCAGCGCCCGGGGCAGCTCGCGGGCGGCCATGTAGTGGTGGGCCTCCTCCGAGGCGCGCCGCTCGTAGGGGAACAGGTCGGGCCGCTCGTCGATGAGCAGGGCGAAGCGCAGGTGCAGGCGGGTGTGCGGGCCGGGCAGGAGCTCGCCGTGCACGGCGTCGCGCAGCAGGGCGTGCCGGAACCGGTAGCCCTCGCCGTCGACCTTGAGGACGTTGGCGTCGACCAGGGCGTGCAGGGCGGCCTCGAGGTCGCCGTCGGGCAGGCCGGCGGCCTGGCGCAGCACCTCGTGGTCGATACCGCCGGAGACGGCGCCCACGGAGGCCGTGCGCAGGACGGACCGTGCGGTGTCGTCGAACCCCTGGAGGGGCTCCAGGAGCAGGTCGCGGAACCGGTCGGGGACGTCGCCGTGCCCGGCGGGGGCGTCGGCCAGGGACTCCACGAACAGGGGCACGCCCTCGGTGCGGCGGTAGAGCTCGTCCAGCTCGTGCGGGGCCAGCGGGCGGCCGCCGCGCAGGGCGGCGGCGTGCTCGCCGGTCTCGGTGAGGGTGAGCGGGGCCAGCCGCAGGGACTCCACGCCCGGGACGCGTTCGAGTTCGGGCAGCAGGCGGCGCAGCGGATGGGCGCGGTGCAGGTCGTCGCTGCGGTAGGTGGCGATGATCTGCACACCGGGCAGTTCGAGGTTGCGGATGAGGAAGACGAGCAGGTCGCGGCTGGCGCTGTCGGCCCAGTGCAGGTCCTCCAGGACGAAGGTCACGCCCTCGTCCCCGGCGCTGTGGTAGAGCAGGCGCAGCACCTGTTCGAAGAGGATGCCGCGGTTCTCGGGCTCGTGGAAGGCGCCCCGGCCGCCGGTGCGGTTGGCGGAGAGTTCGCCCAGCTCGGGCAGGAGGCGGGCGAGTTCGCCGGTGCCGCCGGGGGCGGCGGCCGCGAAGAGCTCGGGCCCGCGCTCGCGCAGGAGCCTGCGCAGGATCGCGGTGAAGGGGGCGTAGGCGAGGCCGTCGCCGCCCAGTTGCAGGCAGGCGCCGACGTGCACCGCCCCCGGGGGGAGGGTGGCGGCGAACTCGCTGATGAGGCGGCTCTTGCCGACTCCCGCGTCGCCGCCCAGGAGGATCATGCCGGGGCCTGTGGTGCGGGTGCGACGGGCGTGGTCGCGCAGGGCTCCGAGTTCGGCCTCGCGGCCGATGAACACGGGACCGTTGTCGACAAGAAGGGGCATACCGCTCATTATGCCGACCCTGGGTGTCGGTCCGATGGGAATTTCCGGTCGTGGCGGCGGGGCAGTGGGCCGGTCGGTGCCGGCCGGGCCCGGCCGGGCGGCCCGTCAGGCCGCCCGGCCGAAGCGCTCGGCCCTGCGTTCGTCCCGCTCGCGTCGGCGCGCCTCGGCGCGCTGCTCCCGGGCCTCCTTGCGCAGCTGCGCGGAGCGCAGGCGCTCCTCGGTCATCGCGCGGGCGGTGGCGTTGAGCAGTTCGGGGTTCATGCTGTGCTCCTCGAAGCGGTGTGTCGTGCCGGTGTCCCTCACCGACGTCTCCACGATCCCGCTGAGAACCCCGCCCCCACATCGGGAGAACACCCAGTCCCGAGCACCGTCCCGGGCGGCGGGGCGGACCCCGTCTAAGACATCCGGGCCCGGACCGGGCATCCGGCGGCCCCGGTCTAAGACGTCCCGCCCCGGTCCTGAGACCTCTCCGGCGACCTGCGGGGAGCCGTTCCGGTCCGGGCTCAGGCCAGGCCCAGGTCGCGGGCGCGGGCGCCGGCCGCGGCCCGGTTGGGGGCGCCGAGCTTGGCGAGGATGTTGGAGACGTGCACGCTCGCCGTCTTGGGGGAGATGAACAGCTCAGCGGCGATCTGCGCGTTGGTGCCCCCGGCGGCCAGCAGCCGCAGGACCTCGGCCTCGCGCGGGGTCAGCCCGGCGGGCGCCGCCCGGACCGGGGCGGTGAACCCGGCCCGGCGGCCCAGGTCGGCGGCCTCCCGCGCCAGGGGCTCGGCCCCGCTCGCGGCGGCGGCCGGGCCCACCGGCTCCCACCAGGCGCGGGCCCGCTCCGGGGCGCGCACGGCCAGGGCGGCGCGGGCGGCGCGCAGGCGGGCCGCGGCCAGGTTCAGCACCAGCGGGGTGGCCTCCCAGGCGGCCACCGCCGCCGCCCACCGCTCCAGGACCTCCCGCGGGTCGGCGGCCCCCTCGGCCAGCCGGGCCGCGGTCGAGGCCCGGAACGCCTCCTGCACCGGGCCGTGCACGGGCATCTCCAGGAGTTCCTCCACCCGGGCGCGAGCGGGGTCGCCGGGCCCGGCGCCGGAGCGGCGCACCGCTTCGGCGGCCAGCTCGGTGATCACCCACCCGTACCCGGCCGACCCGGCGAACCCGGGGCGCTCCAGGACCTGCACGGCGTAGGCGCGGGCGGTCTCGGCGTCGCCCTCGGCCAGGAGGAGGTCCAGCCAGGCGGAGGCCGCCTGCTGGGCCTGGTCCACGCGCTCCAGGCTCAGCACGGAGGCGCGGTCGAGCGAGGCGATGCCCGCCTCCCCCAGCTCCCCCCGGGCCGTCCCGGAGCGGGCCGCCTCCAGGTCGCCCTGGGCGATGGCGGCCCGGGACGCCGGGACCAGGAGGAACACCCGGTGCGTGGGGGAGGGGCTGTGGCCCAGAGCCCGGACGGCGATGGCGCGCGCCCCGGCCAGGTCCCCCATCTCGTAGTGGAGTTCGGCGAGGTTCTGCGAGGTGAAGCCGCCGTGCACCCATCCGGAGTCCCTGTGGCCGGGGGCCGCCAGGAAGTCCTCCAGGAGTTCCAGGGCGCGGGTGTGCTGCCCCTGCTCGCGCAGGTAGTGGGAGAGGTTGTTGACGCCGCGGGCCTCCATCATCGGGTCGCCGATGCGGCGGCTCAGCTCGATGGACCGCTTCAGGTAGGGGCGGCCCCGGTCCTCCTCCCCCTGGGCCATGAGGACCGAGCCCAGAGTGACCAGGGCGGCGGCCAGGGCGCTGTCGTCGCCGACCCGCTCGGCCGCGGTGATGGCCTCCGTCGCCAGCTCCTCGGCGGAGCGGTCCAGCGGGCCGCGGCCGTCGGCGCGGACCATGGTCTCGCGGGCCAGGATCGACAGCATGCGCGCGTACCCGGGCATGTGCGGCGGGTGCAGGCGCAGCGCCTCGGCCAGGTCGTCCTCGGCGCCCGGGTCCACACACTGGCTGCGGGCCTGCCCGCGGCGGCGCAGCAGCAGCGCCCGCAGCTCCAGCCCGGCGTCGTCCGCGGGCTCCTCGGGGACCGCGGCCAGGGCCTCGTCGCACAGCTCCCACGCCATGCGGGGGTGTCCGCCCTCCAGGGCGGACAGGGCGGCCTCGGCCAGCACCGCGGGGCGTTCGCGCCCGCCCAGCAGCGCGGCGGCGTCGGGCACCCGGTCCCACAGCTCCAGGACGCGGCGGAGCATCGCCAGGCGCTCCCCGTGGGCCAGGGTCTCCCCGGCGCGCTCGGCCGCGGCCCAGGCGGCGGTCACCGCGCGCGGCAGGTCGTGGGCGGCCTGGAAGTGGTGGGCCAGCTCGGCGGCGCGGCGCTCGGGCGGGACCGTCCCCGGGTGGTCCCCGACGATGCGGGCCAGCAGCAGGTGCAGGCGGGTGCGGGTGCCGGGCAGCAGGGACTCGTGGACGGCCTCGCGCAGCAGCGCGTGCCGGAACCGGTAGCCGTCGCCGTCCACGTGCAGCAGCCGGGCGTCGATCAGGGTGTGCAGGGCGATCTCCAGGTCCCGGTCGCCCAGGTCGGAGGCGTGGCGCAGGGCCTCGTGGGAGACGGTGCCGGAGACCGCGCCGACGGCCGACAGGCGCAGCACGGACAGCGCGGCGTCGTCCAGCCGGTCCACGGGGGCCAGCAGCAGGTCGCGGAAGGCGTCGGGCACGCCGCCGGGCCGGTGCGGGGAGGCGGCCAGGGCCTCCACGTACAGCGGGATGCCGTCGCTGCGCCGGTACAGGTCGTCGAGTTCGGCGGGGGCGGGGGAGCGGCCGGTGAGGGCGCGCACGTGCTCCTCCACCTCCGCGCGGGTGAGCGGCTCCAGCTCCAGCCGGGTCACCGAGGGCAGACGCTCCAGTTCGGGGAGCAGGCGGCGCAGGGGGTGGGTGCGGTGCAGGTCGTCGCTGCGGTAGGTGGCGACGATCTGCACGCCGGGCAGGTCGAGGTTGCGGATGAGGTAGACGAGCAGGTCGCGGGTGGCTCCGTCGGCCCAGTGCAGGTCCTCCAGGACCAGGGTCAGGCCCTCCTCGCCCGCGACGGTCCGCAGCAGGTGCAGGACCAGCCCGAACAGCAGGCCCCGGTCCCGGTGGCCGCCCTCGGGGACCGGGCCCAGCTCGGGGAGCAGGCGGGCGAGCTCGCCCGCCCGCCCCCCGGCGGCGAAGGGCTCCGGCCCGCGCTCGCGCAGGAGCTGGCGCAGGGCTGCGGTGAAGGGCGCGTAGGCCAGGCCGTCCACGCCCAGCTCCAGGCAGCCCCCGACCAGCACGGTCCCCGGCCGCCGCGTCCGGGCGAACTCGGCGACCAGCCGGGACTTGCCGATCCCGGCGTCCCCGCCCAGCAGCAGCGCCCCGGAGCGCTCGGTGCGGCAGAGGTCGGCGTGCTCGGTGAGCGCCGCCAGCGGGGCGGCCCGGCCGACGAGCACCGGAGCGGTTCCAGGGAGTAGGGGCATGGGCGCCATTATCCCCAACGGCGCCGTGTCCGGGGCGCCCCGCGGGGACCGGGCGGCGGCGGGCTCAGGCGGCACGGGCGTAGGCCCGGGGGCCGCTGTCGCGGCGGGGCCACCAGCGGCGGCGACGGGCGCGGCGTTCGGCGCGGGCCCTACGGCGCGCCGCGGCGCGGTGCCCCAGGCGGCGGACGTCCTCCTCGGTCAGGGGCGGATGGTGGGCCAGGAACAGGGCTTCGTGGTACACGTTCTCCTCCTCGCGGCGGGGCCGGGTGCCCCGCCCTCCTTCCTCACTCCACGATCGGTCTGAGGAGGCGGGGCGCGCATCGGGAGAAATCCCCGTTCGCGGTGGAGTATCGGGGTCTTAGGGGGTCTTAGGCGCCCGTGGCGCCTTGTCCGGGTCCGGGACCCCCGGGCGCCCGGTCCGGGACCCCGGACCGGCGTGTCACACATGGTGATCCCGTATGCGCGCATAGTTGTCTTGGGTGGTGTCGTGACCGCACGGACGGAAGGCGCGGATGATGGACGGGATCGGAGGCGGCCTGCGCGGCCGCCGACTGGCGGCCGGGGCGGCCGCCCTGATGGGCGCCGGCCTGGTGGTGTCGGCGCCTGCGGCGCTCGCCGACGCGGGCGGGGACGTGCACACCGCTCCGTCGGCCGAGGAGTCCCCGGAGGCCTTCGTCGGGCTGTCCCTGGCGGTGGAGGGGGAGGCGCCGCTGCCCGGGCACGAGGCGGTGCTGCGGGCGACGGTGGCCAACGGCGACTCCGGCGAGGCGGTGAGCGGCGCGCAGCTCGCCCAGCACGTCCCCGACGACCTGGAGGTCCTGGAGGTGGGCGCCGGCGGGGTGCTGGAGGACGGCATCGTCAACTGGCGGGTGGACGTGCCCGCCGGGGGAGAGCGGGACTACACGGTCCGGGTCCGGGTGGCGGAGGACGTCCAGGGGGCGGAGCGGCTGATGAGCACGGCCTGCCTGCTGCTGGACCGGAACGCCGACCCGACGGCGTGCGCCAGCGACACGGTCGTGGTGGCCTCTCCGACGGTGCTGTCGCGGGTGACGGAGACGGTGGACGGCGCGCTGCTGGCGCGGGTGGCGGGGGCGGCACTGCTGGTGGGGCTGGGGTGGCTGGTGTGGCGGCGCCGGGTGGCGTGAAGTCCACCCGATCGTTACGTCAGAGTGTCAGGAAAAATCCCACCAGTACTACACGCGGTAGTAGTCTAGGGCCATGGCAATCCTCTACTCCGCGCTCGTCTTCCTGCACATGATCGGCCTCGCGGGCATCATCGCGGGCTTCCTCATGCAGCTCATGACCGACAACCCCAAGTCGACCAAGGTCCTGCTGCACAGCTCCCTGCTCCAGCTCGTCACCGGCCTGCTCCTGGTGGGCGTGGCCGAGATGGGCGACCTGGGCGACCTGAACCACATCAAGATCGGCGTCAAGCTGATCATCGCCCTGGCCGTCGTGGTGGTGGGCGTGCTCAACCTGCGCAAGCCCGCCAAGAACCTGGCGATCATCGCCGGCGTGCTCGCCATCGTCAACATCGGCGTCGCCGTCTTCTGGGGATAGGACCCCGCCGGTCCCCGACCGGCGCCGGCGCGGAGCCCGTGAACCGCGTCGGCGCCGGTTTTTCTTTACCCGTGACGCAAGATCTTGCGCGGGCGCCACCGGTGACCCGACGTGGCGGAACGCGATCGCCCCCGGTCCCGGCCGCTGGAGGGACCACGTCCCATTTCGACGCGCGGGTAGTGCTCTATTCACAAAGCCGTAACGGGCCGGTAGTGTGCTCGGCATCACGCAATTTCTTGCATTTCACGCAAGAGGATGCGCGACCCCCCGCAAGCGACACTGGAGCGCCGATGCACCGACGCACCCCCCTGAAAGCGGCCGCCGCCGCGGCCCTGCTCCTCCTCCCCCTGACCGCCCTCCCCGCGTCCGCGGCACCCCTGCCGGCCCCGGCGGAGGCCGCGGCCGCCCGGACCACACCCGACGACGAGGCCCTCGTCCAGCTCTTCCAGTGGAACTGGGACTCCGTCGCCGCCGAGTGCGAGGACTTCCTCGGACCCAACGGCTTCTCCGGGGTCCAGGTGTCCCCGCCCCAGGAGCACGTCGTCATCCCCTTCGCGGAAGGCGGCAACCACCCCTGGTGGCAGGACTACCAGCCCGTCTCCTACCGGCTCGACAACACCCGGCGCGGCACCGCCGAGGAGTTCGCCGCCATGGTCCGGACCTGCCGCGACAACGGCGTGCGCGTCTACGTCGACGCCGTGGTCAACCACATGACCGGCGACGGCGACGGCGTCGGCAGCGCGGGCACCTCCTGGGCCAAGTACGACCACCCCGACCTCTTCGGCGACGGCACCGCCTCCTACGGGTACGACGACTTCGGTCCCTGCTACGAGGAGATCGCGAACTGGAACGACAAGGAGGAGGTCCAGAACTGCCAGCTGGTGGGCCTGGCCGACCTCGACACCGCCGACCCGCGGGTGCGCGACCACATCAAGCGCTACCTCAACGGCCTCGTCGACCTGGGGGTGGGCGGTTTCCGAGTCGACGCCGCCAAGCACGTCCCCGAAGCGCACATCGCCGACATCTTCGGGAACCTGAACACGGTGCCCGGCTTCGGCGGCACCCCCCGCGTCTTCTACGAGGTCTACGGCGACGCCACCGTCCCCTACACCGCCTACGCCCCCTACGGCGAGGTCACCAACTTCGACTACCAGCGCGACGTGGCCGGGAAGTTCAAGGACGGGAACATCGCCGGGCTGGCGCACATGCCGGACTACGGCGGGCTGACCTCGGAGCAGGCCACCGTCTTCATCGACAACCACGACACCCAGCGCTACCACCCGACCCTCACCTACAAGGACGGGGACCGCTACCACCTGGCGACCGCGTTCATGCTGGCCCACCCCTACGGCACCCCCGTGGTGACCTCCGGCTACGACTTCGGCGACAACGTCACCGAGGGCCCGCCCAGCACCGGGTACGCCGAGGGCAACCCGGCGGGCTGGATCACCGAGGACACCGACTGCTCCACCGGCGCATGGGTCTGCTCCCACCGCCACCCCACCGTCGCGGGCATGGTCGCCTTCCGCGCCTCCGCCGGCGACACCGCCCTGGTCCAGCGCGCCACCGACGGGAACGGGCGCCTCGCCTTCGACCGCGGGGCGCGCGGCTTCGCCGCCTTCAACGCCACCGGCGACACCTGGCGGCTGACCTCCGACACCTCCCTGCCCGACGGCACCTACGACAACGCCGCGGGCGGCGGCACCGCCACCGTCTCCGGCGGACGCGTCACCGTCGAGGTGCCCGCGAACGGGGCCGTGGCCCTGCACGTCGACGGCGAGTGCGAGGACGACTGCGGAGGCCCCGACCCGGGCACCGGGGACACCCTGCGGGCGGTCGTCCACACCGTCTGGGGACAGGAGGTGTACGTGGTGGGCTCCACTCCCGGACTCGGGTCCTGGGACCCCTCCCGGGGCGTGAAGCTGTCCACCGACGCCGCCACCTACCCCACCTGGTCCGGCACGGTCGACATCGGAGCCGGCACCGAATGGAAGCTCGTCAAGGTCGACGGCTCCGGCAACGTGGAATGGGAGACGGGGTCCAACCGGGTCGGCCCCGCCGCCACCGTCACCTGGAACCACCGGTGACCGCCTGAGAGGACCCGCCCCGAACGGCGCCCCCGTGCCTCACCCCTCCGGCACGGGGGCGCCCGCGTTCCGCTCGGAGGCGTCGGAGACCGGGTGCGGGCAGGGCCCGCCCGGCTCCACCGCCAGCTCGTAGTGCCACAGCTCGTTGGCGTAGGTCTGGCACAGCCCGTACTCGTGCCCGAACCGCGAGAACCAGTCCGCGGCGTTGGTGTACCCGATGTCCACCGCGTCCCCGCTGACGTGGGTGGACTCCTCGGGCGAGGCCACCCACCGGCTCGCCTCCTCCTCACCGCCGTGCTCGCGCAGCGCCTCCTCCCACAGGTGCTCCTGGTAGCGCTCGCTGCGCCAGCCGCCGGTCACGATCACCACGTCGATCCCCGCGTCCAGGGCGTCCGCCGCGGCCTCCTGGACCGCCGCCAGCAGCTCGGGGTCCAGGTTGGCCAGCGCCGGGACGTCGGCGTCGACCTCCAGCCCCTCGCCCACCGGCACGAACCCGTCCTCCTCGGTCAGCGGCTCGGAGCCGAACGACAGCCGGCCCGCCGCGGCGCCCCCGCCGCCGGCCTCCTGGGACGCGCAGCCCCCCGACACCAGCACGGCCGCCACGGCCGCGGTCGCCGCCCAGCGGCGCACTGCGTTCAACGAACTCCCCCTCGTCCGGAGCCGGGCCCGGCGCCCGGCCTGCGGGGGCCACACCATCAAAGGGGGGGTTGCGTCCGTGTTGAGCGTTCGCGCAACACTTGCGCAACCCAACACTTCCGCAACAGGCGCGCTCCTAGACTCGGGGCCGAGCGGGCCCGGGGAGCCCGCCGGGAAGAGGGGGCAGCACCGTATGCGCGTACTGGTCGTCGAGGACGAGCCCTACATGGCCGAGGCCCTCCAGGCGGGCCTGCGGCAGGAGGCCATCGCCGCCGACATCGCCCTGGACGGGGACCGGGCGCTGGAACGCGTCGCCGTCAACGACTACGACGCGGTCGTCCTGGACCGGGACATCCCCGGCGTGCACGGCGACGAGGTGTGCGCCGTCCTGGTCCGCGACCACCCCGGCACCCGGATCCTCATGCTCACCGCCGCCGGACGGCTGCGCGACAAGGTCGACGGGTTCTCCCTGGGCGCCGACGACTACCTCACCAAGCCGTTCGCCCTGGAGGAGCTGGTGGTGCGCCTGCGCGCCCTGGCCCGGCGCCCGGCCACCGCCGTCGACCCGGTGCTGCGGGTCGGCGACCTGCGCCTGGACCCCTACCGGCGGGAGGCCCACCGGGGGGCCCGCCCGCTGCGGCTGCCCCGCAAGCAGTTCGCCGTCCTCGAACTGCTCATGCGCGCCGACGGGGCCGTGGTCACCGCAGAGACCCTGCTGGAGAAGGTGTGGGACGAGCACGCCGACCCCTTCACCAGCGCGCCCCGGGTCGCGGTCTCCCACCTGCGCAAGGCCCTGGGCGCCCCCGACCCCGTCGTCACCGTTCCCGGCGTCGGCTACCGTCTGGTCGACCCCGGGCGGGAGCGGTGAACCGGGCCCCGCTGCGGCGGCCGGGACTGCCGGTCAGCGCCCGCCTGCGCCTGACCCTGGGCTACGCCGCCTTCCTGGTCGTGTCCGGGATGGCGGTCCTGGCCGGGGTGTACATCGTCGTCCGCTACATCCCCGACTACCCGCTGACCACCGCCGACCCCAGTGTGACCCACGTCAACATCACCTCCCGGGGGCAGATCGTGGACGCCCTGGTGGACGTGACCCTGTGGGTGCTGCTCGCGCTGGCCGCCATCGGCCTGACCGGGGGCTGGTTCCTGGCCGGGTGGGTGCTCAGGCCCCTGCACCGCATCGACGCGGCGGTCCGCACCGTCGCCGCCGGCCGGCTGGACCACCGCATCCGCCTGACCGGTCCCGACGACGAGTTCCGGCGGCTGGCCGACGCCTTCGACCACATGCTCGACCGGCTCCAGGACGCCTTCGCCGTGCAGGAGCGGTTCGCCGCCAACGCCTCCCACGAACTGCGCACCCCGCTGGCGATCACCGCCACCATGCTCGACGTGGCCCGCCGCGAACCCGGCCACGACCCGGTGCTCGACCGGCTGACCGAGGTCAACTCCCGCGCGGTCGGCATCACCGAGGCGCTGCTGCGGCTGGCCGACGTGGACGCCGTCACCGCGGCCGCCGAACCCCTGGACCTGGCCGACCCGGTCCGCCGCGCCGTCGCCGAGGCCCGGGAGGAGGCCGGACGGCGCGGCGTCGGCCTGCGCCTGGACGCGGCGCCCGCGCCGGTGACCGGGGACGCCGAACTGCTGCTGCGGCTGGCCGACAACCTCGTGCGCAACGCCCTGCGCCACAACGTGGAGGACGGCACCGCCACCGTCTCCGTCGGCCGAGCCCCGGACGGGTCCGCCGTGCTGCGCACCGAGAACACCGGCCCCGTGCTGGCCCCGGAGACCGTCGCCCGGCTCACCGAGCCGTTCCTGCGCGGCGAGGGCCGCACCAGGCGCGGCGGCGATGGCTACGGGCTGGGCCTGGCCCTGGTCTCCCGGGTCGTGGCCGTCCACGGCGGGACCCTGGACCTCGCACCCCGCCCCGGTGGGGGCCTGACCGCCACCGTCACCCTCCCCGGCCGTTCCTAGGCTGTGCTCTTTCGAACCTCCGCCGCGCTTCGGCCCGCCGGGCGCCTCGCGAACCCCCGGCGGCACAGGAGAGCGTTCGAGAACAGGTCCTAGTCGTCGTAGAAGACGCGCTCCATCACGGCCCGCGCCCGGCGGGTCGTGCGCAGGTACGCCTCCGTCAGCTGCTCGGCGGGCCCCGCCCACAGGCCCTCCTCGTCCTGGGCGCTGCGGCAGCCCATGGCGGTGGCCAGCGCCGCCCGCACCCGCAGGTCGGTGGGGAGCGAGTCGCCGCCCCGGCCGCGCACCAGCATCACCATGCCGCGCACCCGCGAGGCCAGCCGCCAGGCCTGCTCCAGGACGGCGCCGTCGTCGGCGGTCAGGAACCCGTGGGCGACCGCCGCCTCCAGCGCCTCCAGGGTGCCGGTGGTGCGCAGGTCCGGGTACTCGTGGGCGTGGCGCAGCTGGGTCAGCTGCGCCACCCACTCCACGTCCGACAGCCCGCCCCGGCCCAGCTTGGTGTGCAGGGTCGGGTCGGCGCCGCGCGGCAGCCGCTCGGCCTCCATGCGCGCCTTGAGCTTGCGGATCTCCAGCACCGACGCGGAGTCGATCCCGCCCGCCGGATAGCGGATCGGGTCGATGAGCGCGGTGAACGCGGCCCGCAGCTCCGGGTCGCCGGCCACCGGCCGGGCCCGCAGCAGCGCCTGGCTCTCCCACACCTGCGACCAGCGGCCGTAGTAGGCGGCGTAGGAGTCCAGGGTGCGCACCACCGGGCCGCTCCTGCCCTCGGGCCGCAGGTCGGTGTCGACCTTCAGCGGCGGCTCGGCCGCGGGCATCTCCAACAGCCGCGCCAGCTCCCGGACGACCGCCATCGCCTGCCGGGTCGCCGCGGTGGTGTCCACGCCGGGCAGCGGGGCGTGCACGTACATGACGTCGGCGTCGCTGGCGTAGGTCAGCTCACCGCCCCCGAACCGGCCCATCGCGACCACGCACACCCGGGTCAGCTCCTCGCCGTCGGCCTCCAGCACCCGGGCGGTGGCCACCCGCAGGGCGGCGTCGATGGTCACCGCGGAGATGTCGGTGAGGGCCGAGCCCACCTCCCGGACGTCGGAGACCTCCAACAGGTCGGCGGCGGCGGTGCGCAGCAGCTCGCGGCGGCGCAGCGCCCGCACCGCCGACACCGACTCCTCGGCGGTGGCGTAGCGGCGCAGCGCCGCGTCGGCCTCGGCGGCCAGCGACCCGGGGTCGCGGCGCACCAGGTCGGCGTCGTCGGCGAGCACCTTGATCGCGTCGGGGGCGCGCAGCAGCAGGTCGGTGACGTAGCGGCTGGTGCCCAGCAGCCACGCCATGCGCTCGGCGACCCGGACGTCGTCGCGCAGCAGCCTCAGGTACCACGGGGTGGTGCCCAGCGAGTCGCTGACCTGGCGGAACCCCAGCAGCCCCGCGTCGGGGTCGGGGGCGTCGGAGAACCAGCCCAGCATCACCGGGAGCAGGGTGCGCTGTATGGCCGCGCGCCGGGACACGCCCGAGGTCAGCGACTCCAGGTGGCGCAGCGCCCCGGCCGGGTCGGCGAATCCCAGCGCCTCCAGCCGGTCGCGGGCCTGCTCGGGGGACAGGCGCACCTCCCCGCCGGGCAGCTTGGCGACGGCGTTCAGCAGCGGCCGGTAGAACAGCTTCTCGTGCAGGCGGCGCACCTCGGCGGCGACCTTGCGGCGGGCCTCGGTCAGCTCCCGCACCGGGTCGGCGACGAAGCCCAGGGCCCGGCCCAGCCGCCGCAGCTCCGCCTGCCCGTCGGCGGTCGCGCCGTCGGGCATCAGGTGGGTGCGGCGCAGCCGCTCCAGCTGCAGCAGGTGCTCCAGCCGGCGCAGGAACCGGTAGGCGTCGGCGAGCCCGGCGGCGTCCTGGCGGCCCACGTACCCGTGCTCGGACAGGGCGGCCAGCGCCACCAGGGTGGTGCCCGACCGCAGCCGGTCGTCGGCCCGGCCGTGGACCAGCTGGAGCAGCTGCACGGAGAACTCGATGTCGCGCAGCCCGCCCGGGCCCAGCTTGAGCTCCCGGTCGGCCTGCCCGGCGGGGATGTGCTCCAGCACCCGGCGGCGCATCGCCTGCACGTCCTCGACGAAGTCCTTGCGCGCGGACGCCTGCCACACCATGGGCGTGATGACGTCCATGTAGGCGCGGCCCAGCTCCGCGTCCCCGGCGATCGGCCGCGCCTTGAGCAGGGCCTGGAACTCCCAGGTCTTGGCCCAGCGCTCGTAGTAGGCGCGGTGCCCCGACAGCGGGCGCACCAGCGGGCCGTTCCTGCCCTCCGGGCGCAGCGCCGGGTCTACCTCCCACAGGGTGCCCTCGGCGTCGGTCTCGACGGGCACCCGCATCATGGCGGTGGCCAGCCGGGTCGCCGAACGCATCGCCGCCTGCTCGTCCGCCGGCTCCCCGTCCCCGGGGTCCCCGGCGGGCTCGGCCACGAACACCACGTCCACGTCGCTGACGTAGTTGAGCTCGCGGCCCCCGCACTTGCCCATGCCGATGACGGCCAGGCGGCAGCGGGCGGCGTCCTCGGGGTGCTCGGCGCGGGCCACCGCCAGCGCGCCGTCCAGCAGGGCGGCGGCCAGGTCGGCCAGCTCGGCGGCGACCGCGTCCACGGTGACCAGCCCCGTCAGGTCGCGGCCGGCCAGCCGCAGCACCCGGCGCCGGTAGGCGACGCGCAGCACGTGGCGCAGCTCGGCGGCGGAACGGGTGCCGGAGAGGTCGGCGGCCGGAGCGGGGGAGTGGGGGTCGGCGCCCACGGTGTGCAGCAGCCCCCGGCGCAGCTCCTCCGGCTCGGGGGTGCGGGCGGCGTCGGCGCCGCGCAGCTCCCGCCAGTCGCCGGGGTGGCGCACCAGGTGGTCGGTGAGGGCACCGCCGGTGCCCAGCACCCGGCACAGCCGCTCCCGCAGGTCGGAGTCCTCGCGCAGGGCGTCGCGCAGGACGTCCGGGTCGGGGTCGCTCTCCAGGACCCGGATGAGCCCCAGCAGGGCCTGGTCGGGATCGGGGGCCGCCGCCAGGGAGTCGATCACGGCCGTGTCGGCGGAGGAGTCCAGCCCCGCCCCCGTCAGCAGCCGCAGGGCCCGCGGGCTGTCACTGAAGCCGCGCCGTGCGAGCGAGCCTGCCGTCATGGTGTCTGTTCCGTCCCTTGCCACGCGTCAACGGTAGCCGCACGGCCCCGGGACGGCCGCACGGTGAGGGCCGGAACACCTCCATGCGCCCCGTCGCCGGGTTCGCCCGGGGATGGTCCGGAACCGGGTCGGGGCCGGTATCCGAACGGATACCGGCCCCGGGCGGGGAGGCGCGCCCGCGCGGGCGCGCCTCCCCGGGGAGCTGCGCTACGGCCTAGATGTCGTAGTAGAGCTCGAACTCGCGCGGGTGGGGGCGCAGGCGCAGGGAGTCGATCTCCTCGGTGCGCTTGAAGTCCACGTAGGTCTCCAGGAGGTCCTTCGTGAACACGCCGCCCTCCAGGAGGAACTCGTGGTCCTCCTCGACCGCGTTGAGCGCGTCGTCCAGCGAGGCCGGGACCGTCTTGATGGCCTTGGCCTCGGCCGGCGGCAGCTCGTAGAGGTCCTTGTCCACGGGCTCCGGCGGCTCGATCTTGTTCTTGATGCCGTCGATGCCGGCCATGAGCATGGCGGAGAAGGCCAGGTACGGGTTGGCCGACGGGTCCGGCACGCGGAACTCGATGCGCTTGGCCTTGGGGTTGGAGCCGGTCAGCGGCAGGCGGATGCACGCGGAGCGGTTGCGCTGGCTGTAGACCAGGTTGATCGGGGCCTCGTAGCCGGGCACCAGGCGGTGGTAGGAGTTCACCGTCGGGTTGGTGAAGGCGAGCAGTGCCGGGGCGTGCTTGAGCAGGCCGCCGATGTAGTAGCGGGCCGTGTCGGACAGCTGGCCGTAGCCGGACTCGTCGAAGAACAGCGGCTCGCCGTCCTTCCACAGGCTCTGGTGGCAGTGCATGCCGGAGCCGTTGTCGCCGAACAGCGGCTTGGGCATGAAGGTCGCCGTCTTGCCCGCGTTGTTGGCCACGTTCTTGACGATGTACTTGTACAGCTGCACGCGGTCGGCCTGCTGGAGCAGCGTGCCGAACTTGATGCCGATCTCGGCCTGGCCGGCGGTGCCGACCTCGTGGTGCTGGAGCTCGACCTCGATGCCCGCCTCGATGAGGGTGCGGACCATGTCCGAGCGCAGGTCGCTGTAGTGGTCGACCGGCTCGACGGGGAAGTAGCCGCCCTTGTAGCGGGGACGGTAGCCGCGGTTGCCGCCCTCGAGGGCCGAACCGGTGTTCCAGGCGCCCTCGATGGAGTCGATCTCGTAGAAGCCGGTGTTGGACCGGGTCTCGAACTTGACGTCGTCGAAGATGTAGAACTCGGCCTCGGGGCCGAAGAAGGCGGTGTCGGCGACACCGGAGCCGCGCAGGAACGCCTCGGCCTTGCGGGCGACGTTGCGCGGGTCGCGGCTGTACGACTCCAGGGTGAGGGGGTCGTGGACGAAGAACGTCATGTTCAGCGTCTTGTACTTGCGGAACGGGTCCAGCACGCCGGTGCTCAGGTCGGGGAGCAGCAGCATGTCGGACTCGTGGATGGCCTGGAAACCGCGGATCGACGAGCCGTCGAACATCTGACCGTCGGTGAACGTCGAGGCGTCGACGTTCTCGGTCGGGAGGGTAACGTGGTTCACGCCTCCGAACAGGTCCGTGAAACGGACGTCGAGGAACTTGACGTCCTCGTCCCGGATGAAAGCGAGCACCTCGTCGACGCTGCTGAACAAAACGAACCTCCGTGCAGGTGGCTGAGACGACCGGATCCGCGGGCCGCCCCATCGCGGACGCGGCGGATCGACGCGGTGTCTCCCGGCTTCGCTGACGAAGCTAGGAGCGCGGGATTTCCATGCCGTGTCTCCATTGTTTCCTGCATGTTACGGACTCCGGTGTTTTCGCAGACCATACCGCCTGACCCGGTGATTCCTGTGTGTACAGGGCGAAAACGGGACGCAGGGAGGCCCGGATGTGGCCCGCGCCACGGCGCCGCCGGGCCCGGGGCGGGCCCGTGCGGGCGACCCGGGACGAGGCCGCGCGCGGCGGTGGATACCGTGGAGGCATGAGCGAGGACAGGGCCGTGACCGACGACGACTTCCGCTACCGCGGCAACCGGCTGGGCCTGCCCGAACACGGACCCGACTCGGTGCCCGGCGTGGGCCGCCGCCTGGCCGGCCTGCTGCTGGACTGGCTGCTCGCGCTGCTCATCGCCGCCGGGCTGTACTCGGCCGGGGCCATCGGCGCGGGTGTCGCCGACGAGCAGCAGGCCACCACCCTGGTCAGCAACACCGCCCTCGTGGTGTTCGCCGCCATGAACATCGTGCTGCTCAGCCTGTTCGGCACCTCGGTCGGCCGCCGCCTGGTCGGCGTGCGGATCAAGGCCACCGGCGAGCGCTCCTGGCCGTGGTTCGCCTCCATGGCCGTGCGCACCCTCCTGCTGTGCCTGGTCATCCCGGCCGTCATCTACGACCGCGACACCCGCGGCCTCCACGACCGCGCCGCGGGCACCGTGGCCGTCCGCATCTGAGCACCCGGGTCCCGGCGCGGATGACGACGGGATCAACAGCCCCTCCGGTGCTGTTAGCATCCGATTCTCGGTCACACCGTCCCGGGACTGTGTGATCCCCTCATCGGACGCCCGGCGTCCCCTCCCTCCCGGGTCTCACCGCACCCCTCGAAGGTTCGCCATGGCTGGAAAACGCTCCGCCCCACGCCCCGCCGGCTTCCTGGACGCCGTGCGCCTGTCCACGGGGCAGTGGGTCGCCTGCGCGGTCACCGCGCTGTCGATCGTGGGGAGCCTGGGCGGCTACCTCTGGTACCAGGGCATCGCCAACAACATCACGACCGCCCAGGTCGACACCGACGAGTGGGACCGGCCCACCAGCGTCGAGGGTGTCATGAACCTCCTGGTCATCGGGTCGGACGTGCGCTCGGGGGAGAACGCGAACTACGGCGAGGCCGAGGGCGAGCGCCCCGACATGATGCTCATCGCCAGCATCAACGTCGACCGCGGCGCCGTCACCATGGTCAACCTGCCCCGCGACCTGGTCGTGGACCTGCCCGGCTGCGAGGCGGTCGAGGGCTACGAGGGGATGGCCCCGCAGAGCGGCATGATCAACTCGGCGATGACCTTCGGCGGCGTGGGCTGCCAGTGGAACGCCGTCGAGCAGGTCACCGGGGTCCACCTGGACCACTTCGTCATGATGGACTTCACCGGGTTCAAGGACATGGTCGACGCCGTCGGCGGCGTGCAGATGTGCATCCCCGCTCCCATCGACGACCCCAAGGCCCACCTGACCCTGGAGGCCGGGGAGCAGACCCTGGACGGCGAGCAGTCGCTGGGTTACGTGCGCTCCCGCTACGGCCAGGGCGACGGCAGCGACCTGTCCCGCATCGAGCGCCAGCAGCAGTTCATGGGCGCCATGCTGCGCCAGGTCCTCAGCAGCGAGGTGATGACCAGCCCCCTGGCCATCACCAACTTCCTCAACGCGGTCACCGAATCGGTCACCGCCGACGACGGTTTCACCGTCGACACGATGACCGACATCGCGATCTCCATGCGCGAGGTGGACCTGAACAGGATCCAGTTCGTCACCGTGCCCAACGGCCAGCACCCGGCCGACCCCAACCGCCTGGCGCTGAGCCAGCCCGCCGCCTCCGAGCTCTTCACGGCCATCAACTCCGGCGCCGACCTCTCCGGGGGCGCGGAGGAGGAAGAGGACGGGGACGAGGGGGGCGAGGAGGCCGACGACGCCGAGAGCGGCCCGACCCCGGCCGACATCTCCCTGGACGTGCTCAACGGCACCGGGATCGAGGGCCTGGCCGGCCAGGTCGCCGAGCGGCTGACCACCGACGGGTACACGGTGAACGCCACCGGCAACCCCCAGGTCCGCGTCCCCGCGGTCACCACCGTCTACTACGCGCCCGGCCAGGAGGCCGCCGCCGAGCTGCTGGCGGGGTCGCTGGAGACCGCGGTCACCGAGGAGGCCGCCGGGCTCACCGGCACCCTCGAACTGGTCCTCGGCCCGGACTGGACCGGGTTCAAGGGCGACGAGGAGGAGGCCGCGCCGGAGATCTCGGTCACCGAGGACCTGGGCGGGATCACCGCGGAGGAGAAGCCCGAGAGCGCCTGCTGATCCCCAGGGGGACATTCCGGTCGAAGGGGTTCGTTACCCTTACTTGACCGAAACCCGGCCTTCGGCGTACCGTGCGGTAGCGTTCGGCCGTGATCCCGTCGTGACCCCCGGGCCCGCCCGGGAGAACGGCCTCCCCCTTCCCTTGTCCCTGAACGGATCGCAGGTGCCCTCTTGGCTCCCAGACACGTGTCCAGAACGGCGAAGTCCACGGCGAAGGCGTGGATGTCCCCGGGTCAGTGGGCGGCCTGCGGGCTGACGGGCGTCGTCATCGCGGCCAGCCTGGTCGGCTACGCGGGCTACCGCGACGCCCTGGCGGTGCAGACCGAGGACATCAACACCGACGCCTGGGGCGACCGCCCGGCGCAGGTGGACGGGATCCACAACATCCTGCTGCTGGCCACCGACGAGCGGGCCGGGGAGGACGCCGAGTACAGCGTCGCCAACGGGATCCGCCCGGACGTCCTGGTGCTGGTCAACATCGACGTCGACAAGGGCGGGGTGACCATGGTCAACATGCCCCGCGACCTCATGGTCACCATGCCCGGCTGCGACCCCGTCGAGGACAAGCCCGGCATCACCGCGGGGACGGTGGACCAGCTCAACCACGCCATGTTCTACGGCGGGATGGACTGCCAGGGCAAGACCATCGAGAACATCACCGGCGTCCACCTGGAGCACATGGTCCTCGTCGACTTCGCCGGGTTCCAGGCCATCGTCGACTCCATCGGCGGGATCGACATGTGCATCCCCGAGCCGCTCCAGGACCCCAAGGCCAAGCTCGACCTGCCCGCCGGGGAGCAGACCCTGGACGGCACCCAGGCGCTCGCCCTGGCCCGTTCCCGGGACACCACCGAGAACGGCAGCGACCTGGACCGGATCAAGCGCCAGCAGCAGATGATCGGCGCGATCCTGCGCAAGGTCACCACCGGCGAGGTCATGACCAGCCCCGCCACCCTCTACGACTTCTTCGGCTCGGTCACCGACAGCATGACCACCGACAGCGAGTTCAGCGTCGACGAGATGGCCGAGCTCGCCATCGCCATGCGCGGGGTGGACCTGGGGCGGATGAACATGGTGACGGTCCCGGTCGAGGACTACAACGACGCCAAGGTCCAGCTCATGGAGCCCCAGGCGTCCGAGCTGTTCGCGGCGGTCGCCGCGGGCGAGGCGACCAGGCCCGAAGAGGAGGAGAAGCCGGAGGAGGCGGCCGAGGAGGCCCCCGAGGAGTCCGTCTCGCCCTCCGACGTCTCGGTGTACATCGTCAACAACCAGGGCACCCAGGGGCTGGCCGGACAGGTGGAGCCGCTGCTGACCGGGCTGGGCTTCACCGTCACCGGCTCGGGCAACCCCACCACCCGGGCCCCGCAGCAGACCACGGTCTACCACGCCCCGGGCGAGCAGGCGCAGGCGCAGGCCGTGGCCGACGCGCTGGTCAGCGGGGCGCAGATCGAGGAGGCCGCGGACCTGTCCGGCTCGGTCGAGCTGGTCATGGGCACCGACTGGCAGGGCGTCGCCCTGGAGGGCTCCGAGTCCGGCGGCGAGTCCGGCGGGGAGTCCGCGGACGACCCGCTGGCGGGTCTGAGCGGCACCTCCGCCGATCAGGCCGTCGACTGCGGCTAGGCCCGCACGCCACGCACCACAGGGCCCCGGGAGCGCCGAACGCGCCCCGGGGCCCTCGCCGTTCCATCCGTTCGGCACGCCGGGGCTTATCGTTTATCGTTAATATCGAAAAACGATAAGGAGGGAAGGCATGTCGAAGAGGACCCCCTTTCGGTGGAGCCGTGCCGACGGTTTCGTGGCTCAGTTCGTCCTCGTCATGGCCATCGGCGTCACTCTGTTCACGACCGTGTTCGCCCTGGTGTGGATCACACCGCTGCTGCCCGCCGACGGCTCCGTGCCCGCGAACACCATCACGGTCCCGTCCCCCGACGGCGCCCCGGAGCCGGCGCCCCCCGCGGTCCCGGCCGGGCCCGAGTACGGGATCGAGGCGGAGCAGGACATGGTGATCACGTTCCACGACCCCACGACGGTGCAGCGGCTGCTGTTGGTCCTGCCCGGCCTGCTGGCCCAGGCGGCCGCCCTCCTGGTGATGGTCAACCTGCTGCGCATCGTCCGGAGCCTGGACCTCGGCGACCCCTTCGTCCCCGCCAACGCCCTCCGGCTGCGCGTCATCGCCCTGGCCGTCCTGGCCGGAACGCTGCTGGTCCCGGCCGCGGAGAAGGTCGGGGAAGGGCTCCTGCGCGGCCAGGCCCTGGGCGTCGACGGCTTCGAGGTCTCCTACGTCCTCATCGGGGAGGGCGGGATCTCCTTCACGATGGTCTTCGTGTCCCTGCTCCTGCTGGGGCTGGCCGAGGTGTTCCGGCGCGGCACACGGATGCGCGACGACGTGCGGGGACTGGTCTGATGCCGCCGGAGGAGGACGAGGGCGCGGACATCGTCGTCCGCTTGGACGAGGTGCTCGCCGCGCGCGGGATCACCCTCACCGAACTGGCCGCCCGGGTCGGGATCACCGTGGTCAACCTGTCGGTGCTCAAGAACGGCCGGGCCCGGGCCATCCGGTTCAGCACGCTGGCGGCCCTGTGCCGGGAGCTGGACTGTCGCCCCGGCGACCTCATCGACTACGCGCCCGCAGCGGACCGGTCCTGAACGGCGGGAAGGGGGCGCGCACCGGACGGATCCGGTGCGCGCCCCCTTCGTCGCGTGGCGAAAGGCGCCGGGGCTGTCAGCCGCCGCTCTGGCCGCGCAGGCCCCGGGGCATCTTGGCGTTCTTGGGCATCGGGCCCTTGGGCATCTGCATCTTGGCGGGCAGCGCGCGCAGCCGGTAGTTGAGCTGCGTGACGTCCTTCTTGTCCAGGGTGCGCGGCAGCCTGACCAGCGTGCGCTGGAGCTTGGCCAGCGGGACCTGGTCCTCGCCGTTGCCCACCTTGTAGTCGTAGATGGGGGTGTCCAGGGCCACCCGGGACACGCGCTTCTTCTCCGAGGCGATGAGCGACTTCAGGCGGTGCGGGTCGCCCTCGCCGACCAGGATGACGCCGGGGCGGCCCACCACCCGGTGCACCACGTCCTGCTGGCGGTTGGCGTTGACCGCGAACTCGGTCGTCCAGTTGCCGCGCATGTTGTCCAGGATCGCCGCGCCGGCGCCGATCTGGCCGTCGAGGATCTGGTACTGCACGCGCTGGGCCGAACGGGTGAAGATGATGAAACCGGTCAGCAGCGCGATCGGCAGGCCGGTCAGCGGCCACAGGATCCAGGAACCGGTCCAGATGCCGATGACGACGAACACCGCGAGGATGAGGACCGCGACGCCGGCGGCCAGCGGGATACTGCGCGGGCTCTGGCGGTGGACGACCTTGGCGACCATGCCGATCTGCTTGAGCCGGCCGGGCTCCTTCTTGTCCTTGCCCTGGGCGGGTGCTGTGCTCTCGGAACCCTTTTTCGCCATCGTGCTCTCAGGCAGCGGGCGCCGACGGACCGTCGGCGGGGACGGAGATCCCGAAGCTGCCTTGCCTCCTTCTACCTACGCGGTCGACTCGTGCGGCGCCCTTCGGCGCCACCTGTCGGGGCGCCCTGTCGGACCCCCAGGATATGCGGCGGGACCCGGGTGCGCGGAACGGTGGCCCGGAGGCCACCGTTCCAGCTTGGTCACGACTCGGGCGGAAAGCCCGTTATGTACTACTTGGTCAGGGCCGCGGCCTCGGCGTCACGCTTCTCGCGCGCCTGCTGGTAGAGGCGTCCGGCCCGGTAGGACGAACGCACCAGCGGCCCCGACATGACACCGGCGAAGCCGATCTCCTCGGCCTCCTCGCCCAGCTCCACGAACTCCTGCGGCTTCACCCAGCGGTCGATCGGGTGGTGCAGCTTGGAGGGGCGCAGGTACTGGGTGATGGTCAGCAGGTCGCAGCCGGCCTCGTGCAGGTCGCGCATGGCCTCGCTGATCTCCTCCCGGGTCTCGCCCATGCCCAGGATGAGGTTCGACTTGGTGACCAGGCCGTCCTCGCGGGCCTTGGTGATGACCTCCAGGGAGCGCTCGTAGCGGAAGCCCGGGCGGATGCGCTTGAAGATGCGCGGCACCGTCTCCACGTTGTGCGCCAGCACCTCGGGGCGGGACCCGAAGACCTCGGCCAGCTGGTCGGGGTCGGCGTTGAAGTCCGGGATGAGCAGCTCGACGCCGGTGTCCGGGTTCAGCTCGTGGATCTTGCGCACCGTCTCGGCGTAGAGCCAGGCGCCGCCGTCCTCCAGGTCGTCGCGGGCGACACCGGTGATGGTGGCGTAGCGCAGCCCCATCGTCTTGACCGAGTTGGCGACCTTGGTCGGCTCCATGCGGTCCAGCGCGGTGGGCTTGCCCGTGGCGATCTGGCAGAAGTCGCAGCGGCGGGTGCACTGGTCGCCGCCGATGAGGAAGGTGGCCTCGCGGTCCTCCCAGCACTCGTAGATGTTGGGGCAGCCCGCCTCCTGGCACACCGTGTGCAGGCCCTCGGTCTTGACCAGTGAGCGCAGCTCGGAGTACTCCGGCCCCATGTGCGCCTTGATCTTGATCCACGGCGGCTTCTTCTCGATGGGGGTCTCGCTGTTGCGCGCCTCGACGCGCAGCAGGCGGCGGCCCTCAGGAGCGATGGTCAACGTGAACCCGTTCCCTTCTGTGCCCCGCGGACCCGGACGCCCTGGTGAGGGCGGGGCCGTGCGGGGGCCGGCTCATGGTGTGGTGTGTCATCCCCGGGCGGCGACGGGCTCGGACAGCAGTCCGGGGCCGTCGATGTGGCTGTACTGGTGCGCGCCCAGGACGTCCGCCAGGTGGCGCTCCATCAGCGGTCGCACCTCGGCGACCGGGACGTCGCGCCCGGTTTCGGCGGTGAGCGAGGTGACCCCGGCGTCGGAGATGCCGCAGGGGACGATCCGGTCGAACCACGACATGTCATTGTTGCAGTTCAGGGCGAGCCCGTGCATGCCGACCCCGCGGGCGATGCGGCAGCCGATCGCCGCGATCTTGCGTTCGATGAGCCCGCGGTCGGGGTCGGCGTCCAGCCACACCCCCGTGCGCCCCTCCACGCGCCTGCCGACGAGGCCGTACTCCGCGATGGTGCGGATGATGGCCTCCTCCAGCATGCGGACGTAGGCGATCACGTCGATGGGGTCCGGGAGCCGCACGATGGGGTACACCGTGAGCTGCCCGGGGCCGTGCCAGGTGATCTTGCCCCCCCGGTCGATGTCCACGACCGGCGCTCCGGGGTCTGTGATGGGACGATCCGACCTCCCGGTGCGCTTGCCCGCCGTGTACACGGGTTCGTGCTCCAGGAGGAGGACGGTGTCGGCCACCTCGTCGGCGACGCGGCGCTCGTGGAGCCGCTTCTGCAGGTCCCAGCCCTGATGGTAGGGGACGGGGGTGGCGCCGAGCCATGCGTAAACGAGATCACTCACACATTCACTCTACGCCCCGGCGGAAGGCAGCGGTCGGGCCAGGATGTCGGATAGCGCACTGTCGATGGTGGGAAGTGTGAAGGAATAACCTTCCTTGATCAGGCGTTCGGGCCGCCCCCGCAGATCGAGCAGGGCCGTCTCCTCCGCGTAGTCCCCCAGGGTGGCGCGCAGCGCCGTCGCCGGGACCCGCAGGACCGCCGGGCGGTCCAGGGCGCGGGCCAGGGCCTCGGTGAAGGCGGCGTTGCTCACCGGCTCGGGCGCGCACAGGTTGACCGGCCCGGTGACGTCGGGCCGCTCCAGCAGGAACCGGATCGCCCCGATGGCGTCGCGCATCGCGATCCACGTCATGTACTGGGCCCCCGAGCCGATCCGGCCGCCCAGCCCCGCCCGGTACAGCGGCAGCACCGAGCGCAGGTAGCCGCCGGAGCGGTCCAGCACCACCGCCATCCGCAGGTGCGCGGTGGAGATCCCGGCCCCGGCGGCCTCGGCGGCCGCCGCCTCCCAGTCGCGGCACACCTGCGCCAGGAAGCCGGTGCCCGCCGGGTCGGCCTCGGTCACCACCCGGCCCCCGGTGTCGCCGTAGAACTGCATGCCGGAGGCGGCCAGCAGCCGCGGGGGAGGGGCGTCCATACCGGTCAGCGCCCGCGTCAGGGTGCGGGTGCCGCGCACCCGGGCCCGCCGGATCGCCTCCCGCCGCCCCCGGGGCCACGGCGCGTGGCTCAGCGGCGCCCCCGCCAGGTGCACCACCGCGTCGGCGCCGTGCAGCGCCACGGTGTCCACCCGCCCCTGTTCGGGGCGCCACTCGGCCTCCTCCAACCGCGACCGGTAGACCGGCCGGGGCGCGTGCCGCACCATCCGCACGACCTGGTGCCCGTCGGCGAGGAGCGCCTCGACCAGTACCGCCCCGACGAGTCCCGAACTGCCCGTGATCGCCACTTTCATGCTCAGGTGTCTACCCGGCGCGGGAGCGAGTACCGGGGCCGGGGTGCCCTTGTGGGGGCCGCCCCGATTTTTTCCCGGGGATTTTCGCCAAAGTCCTGCGCGCGGGGCCCCGGGTCTTCTACTTTGAACGTGGGACATGGAACTCCGCGTCAACGCGGGGCTACCGTGGGCGACGCGCTGTCGGGCTGGCTGTCGCGTCCACCCAACAGACCTTTGATGATGGGGATCATCAGGGGATGGTGATTGGTGGGGTAGAAAGACGGGGCGGCGCCGCGAGGTGCCGCCCCGTCCACCGTTCCCGGCCCGTGCCCCCACGCCCGCCCGGCGGGCTCAGGCGGGGTAGGGCCGGTGTCGGCGCGCCTCGCGCAGGGCCAGGGCCCACCAGGACAGCTCGTCCAGCAGGAGCTTCGCCGCGGCGTCGGCGCCCGCCATCTCCGGGCCGGGGAGCCCGTCCGGACCGAAGAGCGCGCCCGCGTTGTGCAGGCTCACCGTGTCGCGGATCGTCGCCACGTGCAGCTCGGAGAAGACCGTGCGCAGCTGCTCGATCGCGCGCAGGCCGCCGGACATCCCGCCGTAGGAGACGAACCCCGCGGCCTTGCCGAACCACTCCCGGCGGGCCGAGTCGATCGCGCTCTTGAGCGGGCCCGGATAGCCGTGGTTGTACTCGGGGGTGACCACCACGTACCCGTCGGCGGCCGCCACCCGGGGGCCGAAGTCCGCCAGCGGGGCGCCGTGCCCGTGACCGTACCGCTCGTCGGCGGGCAGGTCGGCCACGTCCAGGACGTCGACGTCCAGGTCCGGTCGGCCCAGGGCCAGGTCCACGAACCAGCGGGAGACCGCCGGCCCCGTGCGTCCGTTCCGGTTCGAGCCCAGGATCACCGCGATCCGCAGGTTGTCCATGTGTCAGGTCCTTGTGCCGTGCTGGTCGGTGCACCAACGCTAAAACCTCAACCGCTGTAGAGGTCAAGCGAATGTGAACTTTCACGCCGGAGGGCCGGGCACCGTGCGGTGCCCGGCCCTCCGGGGCGGATCGGCGGACGGCTAGGACAGGCCCAGCTCGCCCTCGAAGTCGCCCTCCTCCAGGCGGTCCTTGACCGCCGTGAGGAAGCGGCCCGCGTCGGCGCCGTCGATCAGCCGGTGGTCCACGGCCAGGGACAGGTACACCATCGAGCGCACGGCGATGACCTCGCCGCCCATGGCCGGGTCCTCGACCACGACCGGGCGCTTGACGACCGCGCCGGTGCCCAGGATCGCGACCTGCGGCTGGTTGATGATCGGGGTGCCGAACAGCGCCCCGGTGCCGCCGGTCTCGGCGATGGTGAACGTGCCGCCGCCCAGCTCGTCCGGGCCCAGACGGCCGGTGTGGGCCCGCTCGCTCAGGTCGGAGATGGTGCCGGCCAGGCCGCTCAGCCCGAGCTTGCCCGCGTCCTTGACGACCGGGACCAGCAGGCCGCGCTCGGTGTCCACCGACACGCCCAGGTTCTCGACGTCGTGGTAGGTCACCTCCTGCTTGTCCGCGTCGATGAACGCGTTGAGCTTGGGGTGGGCGCGCAGCGCCTCCACCGTCGCCAGCGCGAAGAACGCGAAGAAGTCCGGGGCCGTTCCGCCGTTCTCGGCGGCCCGCTCGCGCAGGCGCGCGATCTTGGTGACGTCCACCTCGGCGACCTGGGTGGTCGTCGCCGAGACGTGCAGGGACTCCACCATGCTGTCGGCGATGTACTTGCGCAGCCGGGTGAGCTTCTCGGTGCGCCCGCGCAGCGCCGTGTCGGCGCTCTGCTTGCGCGGGGCCGAGGACGGGGCGGTCGGGGCGGCGGCGCGCGCGGCGGCGGCCCTCTGCTCCTCGGCGGCCTTGAGCACGTCCTGCTTGCGGATGCGCCCGCCCACGCCGGTGCCCCGGACGCGGCTCAGGTCCACGCGGTGCTCGGCGGCGAGCTTGCGCACCAGCGGGGTCACGTAGCCCTCGGTGCCGGTGTCGGTCCCCGACGGGCCGGTGCTGCTCAGGGTGCCGATGTCCACCGACGGGGTGTCGGTGGAGGCCGGAGCGGGCGCCGGGGCGGCGGGCTCGGGGGCCGGCTCGGCCGCCGCGGGCTCGGCGGCCTTCGCCGGGGCCGGTTCCGGGGCGGCGGGGGCCGCGGGGGCGGCAGCGGCGCCGGCACCGCCGATGACGGCGATCCGGGCGCCGATCTCCACGGTCTCGTCCTCCTGGACGAGGATCTGCGTGAGCACGCCGGCCACCGGGGAGGGGATCTCGGTGTCCACCTTGTCGGTGGAGACCTCGAGGAGCGGCTCGTCCACCTCGACGGTGTCGCCGACGCTCTTGAGCCACTGGGTGACGGTCCCCTCGGTGACGCTCTCACCCAGGGCGGGCATGGTCACGGGGGTCTCGGGGCCCTCCGCGGCGGGGGCCGCGGGCTCCGGGGCCTCGGCGGCCGGCCGCGCCTGCTCCTGCCGGGGCTCGGGCTCCGGCTCCGGGGCCGGCTCGGGCTCCGGGACGGCGGCCGGCTCCGGGCGCGCCTCCTCGGCGGCCGGGGCGGCCGGCGCGGCGGAGTCCTCGCCCGCTTCGCCGATGACGGCGATCTCCGCGCCGATCTCCACGGTCTCGTCCTCCTGGACGAGGATCTGCGTGAGCACGCCCGCTACCGGGGAGGGGATCTCGGTGTCCACCTTGTCGGTGGAGACCTCAAGGAGCGGCTCGTCTACCTCGACGGTGTCGCCCACGTTCTTCAGCCACTGGGTCACAGTCCCCTCGGTGACGCTCTCACCCAGGGCGGGCATGGAAACGGATGTCGGCATGGGTTCCTCGTTGGATATGGGCGCGGTGTCCTGCCCGATCCCGGTGATGGGCAGCGCGGATGTACGGCGGCGGGGGCGGGCCCGCCGGGCCCGCCCCCGGTGCGGTCAGTCGTGGACGTGGAGCGGCTTGCCCGCCAGCGCGAGGTGCGCCTCGCCCAGCGCCTCCGACTGGCTCGGGTGCGGGTGGATGAGCTGGGCCACTTCGGAGGGCAGCGCCTCCCAGTTGTAGATGAGCTGGCCCTCGGCGATCAGCTCGCCGACGCGGCTGCCCACCATGTGGACGCCCAGCACGGGACCGTCCTTCTCGGCGATGACCTTGACGGCGCCCTGGGTCTGGAGGATCTGGCTCTTGCCGTTGCCCGCCAGGTTGTAGTTCATCTCGACGACCTCCAGGCCGCGCTCCTTGGCGGCCTTGGTGGTCAGGCCGACCGAGGCGACCTCGGGCTCGCAGTAGGTGACGCGGGGGACGCCGTCGTAGTCGATCGGGGCCGGGTTGAGGCCCGCGATGTGCTCGGCGACGAAGATGCCCTCGGCGAAGCCGACGTGGGCCAGCTGCAGGGTCGGGATGAGGTCGCCGACGGCGTAGATGTTCCCGACGCCGGTGTGCAGGTTCTCGTCCACGGTGACGAAGCCGCGGTCCAGGGAGATGCCCTGCTCCTCGTAGCCCAGGCCGGCGGAGACGGGGCCGCGGCCGATGGCGACCAGCAGCACCTCCGCCTCCAGGGTCTTGCCGCCCTGGAGGGTGACGGTGACCCCGGAGTCGGTGGTCTTGACCGACTCGAAGGGGGTGCCCAGCTCGTACTTGATGCCGCGCTTGCGGAAGGCGCGCTCCAGCAGCTTGGAGCTGGACTCCTCCTCGACCGGCACCAGGTGCGGCAGGGCCTCGACGATGGTGACCTCGGCGCCGTAGGAGCGCCAGACGCTGGCGAACTCCACGCCGATGACACCGCCGCCCAGGACCACCACGGAGCCGGGGACGCGGTCCAGGCCCAGGGCCTGGTCGCTGGTCATGACCTTCTCGCCGTCGATCTCCAGGCCCAGGGTCTTGGGCTGGGAGCCGGTGGCCAGCAGGACGGCCTTGCCCTTGTAGACGGCGTCGCCGACGGTGACCTCGTCCTTGCCGGTGAGGCGGCCCTCGCCCTCGACGACGGTGATCTTGCGGGACTTGATCAGACCGGTGAGGCCCTTGTGCAGGCCGTTGATCACCTTGTCCTTGTACTTGTGCACGGCCTCGATGTCGATGCCCTCGAAGGTGGCCTTGACACCGAAGTTCTCGCTCTCCTTGGCGGAGTCGGCGACCTCGGCCGAGTGCAGGAGGGCCTTGGTGGGGATGCAGCCGCGGTGCAGGCAGGTGCCCCCGAGCTTGTCCTTCTCGATCAGCACGACGTTCATGTCGAGCTCCGCGGCGCGCAGTGCCGCCGCGTATCCGCCGCTGCCGCCGCCAAGGACGACGAGGTCGAAGGTGCCGCCGCTCTCACTCACGGGAACGAACTCCTTGTTGTGGTGGCTGGTGATTGCCGGTGGTTTCCGCGGCTCGGGGGGAGGGGACCGCGGTCGGGGCGGTCGGCGCGGGCTCAGGGAGCGCCGACCGCCCCGGGGTCGGGCTATTCGGCGTAGGACTCCGCGATGCGGATCAGGGTCCGGGTGCCGGAGCCGGTACCGCCCTTGGGCGTGTACCCGTGCGGGCCGCCCTGGTTGAAGGAGGGGCCGGCGATGTCGAGGTGCGCCCACTTGACGCCCTCGCCGATGAACTCCTTGAGGAAGACGCCGGCGGACAGCATGCCGCCCCAGCGCTCGCCCGCCACGTTGGCGATGTCGGCGACCGCGGAGTCCAGCCCCGCGCGCAGCTCGGCGGGCAGGGGCATCGGCCAGGCGGCCTCGCCCTCGGCGCCGGCCGCCGCGACGACCTGCTCGCGCACCTCGTCGTCGTTGGCCATGACCGCGAACACACGGGTGCCGAGCGCGACCAGCTGGGCGCCGGTCAGCGTGGCGATGTCGACGACCAGGTCGGGGCCGTCCTCCTGGGCGCGGACCAGGGCGTCCGCCATGACCAGGCGGCCCTCGGCGTCGGTGTTGAGGACCTCGACGGTCTTGCCGCCGTAGATGGTCAGCACGTCGGAGGGGCGCTGGGCGGTGCCGCTGGGCATGTTCTCGGCGACGGCCAGGTAGCCGACGACGTTGACCTTCAGGCCCAGGGCGGAGACGGCCCGCAGGGCGGCGAGCACGGAGGCGGCGCCGGCCATGTCGGACTTCATCCAGTCCATGGCGGTGGCGGGCTTGAGGGACAGGCCGCCGGAGTCGAAGGTGATGCCCTTGCCGATGAAGGCGACCGTGCGGGTGGCCTCCGGGTGGGTGTGGGCCAGGCGGACCAGGCGCGGCGGGTTGGCCGAGCCCTGGCCGACGCCGGTCAGGCCGCCGTAGCCGCCCTCGGCGAGGGCCTGCTCGTCGAGCACCTCGATGTCCAGGCCGGCCTGCGCGGCGATCTCCTGGGCGGTCGCGGCCAGGTCCTCGGGGACCAGGTCGGAGGGGGCGGTGTTGACCAGGTCGCGGGTCAGCTCGACCGCGTCGGCCAGGACGGCGGCGCGCTCGACCGCGGCCTGCGCGCCCTCGGCGCCGCTCGCCAGCAGCAGCGCGGGGGCGGCCTTCTTCCCGGCCTTCTCGCCGGTGCGGTAGCGGTCGAAGGAGTAGGCGCCCAGCCGGGCGCCCAGGGCGACGGCCCCGGCCTCTTCGGCGGTGCCGGCCGGCAGGGCCAGCGCCACGCGGCCCGCGCCCTCGGGGCGGGCGGCCAGGGCGCGCAGCGCGGCGCCCGCGGCGCGGGCGAGGGTGTCGGCGTCGACCGGGCCGTCGGCGGGCCTGTCACCGAGGCCGACGGCGACGATCACCGGGGCGGCGACGGCCCCGAGGGAGGGAAGGGTGTGCACCTCCTCTGCGGCGCCGCTCGCTCCCAGGAGCGACAGGGTCTGGGCGAGGCCGCCGGAGAAGGCGGCGTCGACGTCATGAGCGCCCGACGCGGGCTCCGGGGCGTCGCCCCCGGAGTGGTAACCGACGACGAGGGCGTCGGCGTCGAGCGAACTGGGGGACTCCGTGTGTACTGACAACGTCGTGCTCACACCCACGATGCTAGTCGCCCCGTGCTCCGGTCGGTGACGTGGCGCTCCGGCCCCTGAGGGGGCGCTGCGCGGGGGAGCGGCGGGCGGGGCCGGTCGGGGGTCGGCCCCGGGCCGACCGGCCGGGGAGGGCGCCCCTGGCCGCCGGTGGGGGCCGTCACAGCCGGGCGGCGGGCGGACGGCGCGTTCCCCGGCGTGGTGGGCGGTGAAACGTGGTGTGAAAAAATGTGATGATGGCTACATCGGGTGCGCGTTGATATTACCGATCGGTAGAAAACGCCTGGTGGCCGCGCGGTCCCGGCTTCACAGCCACGCGACCGCGCCGGTGAGCACCACCAGAGCCACCGTGGCCGCCGTCTCCGCCAGCGCCCCCAGCACGTCCCCGGTCACGCCGCCCAGCCGGCGCACCGCCCGCCGCCTCAGCAGGGCTGCCCCCGCCAGGCCCGCGACGAACGCCGCGGCGCAGGCCGCCGCGAACGCCGGACCCCGGAGCAGACCCAGCGCGCACACCGCGAGCGCGCACGCGGTCGCCGCCGCCGCGCCCGCCACCGGCACCGTCCCGGCCACCAGCGCGCCCAGCCCCTCCGGACGCGCCGCGGGCACCCCCGGCGTGCACGCCCACGTGATCGCCGTCCGGCCCGCGGTCCCCGCCGCCACCGCCCCGGCCAGCGCCGCCCACGGGGACACCTCCGCCAGCCGGCCCAGCGCCAGCACCTGCGCGCCCAGCACGACGATCAGGGTGATCACACCGAACGGGCCGATGTCGGAGCGGCGCATCACCTCCAGCGCGCCCGCGGCCGGCCGGGCGCTGCCCAGCCCGTCGGCCAGGTCCGCCAGCCCGTCCAGGTGCAGCCCCCGGGTGAACAGCGCCCCGGCGCCCACACCGAGCAGCGCCGCCAGAGCCGGGGGCAGCCCCGCCGCCGCCCCCACCGCGGCCAGCGCCCCGGTCAGGGCGCCCGCCGCCGCCCCCAGCGCGGGGGCCCACAGCATCGCCCACCGGGCGGCCGCCCGGTCCACCCGCTCCACCCGGACCGGGACCACGGTGAACGTCCCCACCGCCAGACGCGCGCCCGCGCCGGCGGCACCGCTCACGGAAGCTCCAGCACGCGTCCGGCCGTGACCAGGACGACCTCCTCGGACTCGGCGGCCACCCACTGGTTCAGCCGCCCCAGGTGGTCGCGGAACAGCCGCCCCGACCGGGTCGCGGGCACCACGCCCGAGCCCACCTCGTTGGTCACCGCCACCGCGTAGGCCTGGGTGGCCCGCCACGCCTCCAGCAGGTCGTGCATCTCGGCCTCGACCCGCTCCTCGGCGTCCGGCGCCGGCTCCTCGTCCCACAGCCCGTGCTCGTCCATGACCGCCGTCAGCCAGGTGCCCAGGCAGTCGATGAGCACCGCGCCCCGCGCCCGCTTGAGCAGCGACGGCAGGTCGCGGGTCTCCTCGGTCTCCCACCACCACGGCCGGCGGGCGGCGTGCCGGGCCACCCGCTCGGCCCACTCCGGGTCGCGCGCGGGGTCGGCGGGCTCGCCGGTGGCCACATAGGACACCTTCGGCTCGGTGAGCAGCCGCAGCTCGGCCTCGACCGACTTGCCCGAGCGGGCGCCGCCGGTGATGAGCACCCGGTGCGGGCCGTGCGGCCGCGACTGCGGCCAGACCGCCGGCGGGCACGACATGACGTGGCCGTCGCCGGGGGCGAACGCGCCCCACAGCCGGGCCCGGCGGGCGAACTCCGCGGGGGAGCGGACCCGGTGGTCGCCGCCGACCGCGACCACGGCCGTGGTCACACCGATCACCCCGCTGCGCCGCAGCTCACCGATGGTCTCCGGGCGCTGGGCGGCGTCCACGATGACCATGTCCACCTGCTGGGGCGGCGCCGACGCGAACCCCGAGCCGGGCGGGACCGCCTCCACCGGGGGCACCGCGGGCAGCACCGCGGGTCCGGAGCGGGCGTAGAGCAGCCGCCCGCCGTCGGGGCTCGCCACCAGGATGCCGTCGGGGGTGGGCGTCACCGAGTAGTCCGGTGGCACCGGGCCCACCGCACCGCTCTCGCGGAGCCGGAACCGGTCGTCGACGGTCACGCGCAGCGGCAGCCGGCGGTCGGCCTGGGCCTGGTTGCACGAGGCGCAGGTGCACTGCGGGGCGGGCCATCCGGCGTGGCCGGCCGTCCCCGGGAATCGGATTCGCACCTGAAGAAGTAAACCGCATGCTCCACCAAGCCTTGGTTAAGCTCGGGACTGGATCGCGGTGACCCGTAGACCGCGACCTATCGGGACGAAAGGGCGGTCGACGATGGCGTGGACCTGGCGGTACCGCGAGGCCGACGGGGCGGACCCGCCGGCGGGTGACCTCCCCGCGGAGTCGTTCACCTCGCGCGGCGACGCGGAGAGCTGGCTCGGCGAGAACTGGGGCGAGCTCACCGAGGGCGGAGTGGACCGGGTCGTCCTGCTGGAGGACGGCAGGGAGGTCTACACGATGTCCCTGGAACCCGCCGAATGACCGACGGGCCCCGGCCCCTTCCGGGGGCCGGGGCCCTGTTCTCCCAGGGCCCTCCCGCGCCGGCGGGGTCCGCGGGCGCCGGAGGGCGCCGGGCACGGACCGCTGCGGAGCGGAGGTCCGGGGACTCCGCCTAGGCGCGGATGTCCTCCGGGCTGCGGGTGAGCGCCGGGTCGCGGTCGACGCTGTCGCCGAGGATCTCGTCGATCCGGGCCAGCAGCTCCGCGTCCAGCTTCACGCCGGCCGCCTGGACGTTGTCCCGCACCTGCTCGGGCCGGGTGGCGCCGACGATGGCGGTGGAGACGTTGTCGTTCTGCAGGACCCAGGCCACGGCCAGCTGGGGCAGGGTCAGACCCGCCTCGGCGGCCAGCGGGGCCAGCTTCTGCACCCGCTCCAGCAGCTCCTGGTCGCCGACCCGATCGGCGATGAAGTGCTTGCTGTTGGGGTCGGTGGCCCGGGTGTTCTCCGGCAGCGGCGCGCCCGGCTTGTACTTGCCGGTGAGGATGCCGCCCGCGATGGGCGACCAGACGACCTGGCCCAGCCCCTCGCGGCGGGACACCGGGACGACCTCGGACTCGATGACCCGCCACAGCATGTTGTACTGCGGCTGGTTGGAGACGATGCGGTCGAACCCGGACTCGTCGGCGATCTTCAGGGCCCGCTCGATCTGCTCGGCGTTCCACTCCGAGACGCCCACGTACAGGACCTTGCCCTGGCGGACCAGGTCCTCGAAGGCCCGCAGGGTCTCCTCCAGCGGGGCCCCGTGGTCGAACCGGTGGGCCTGGTACAGGTCCAGGTAGTCGGTGCCCAGGCGGCGCAGGGTGTCCTCCACGCCGCGGATGATGTGCTTGCGCGACAGGCCCCGGTCGTTCTTGCCCGGGCCCATCGGCCAGTAGACCTTGGAGAAGATCTCCAGGCCGTCGCGGCGCTCGCCCTTGAGCGCCCGGCCGAGGACCTCCTCGGCCTTGCCGCGGGCGTAGACGTCCGCGGTGTCGAACGTGGTGATGCCGGCGTCCAGGGCGGCGCGGACGCAGGCGACGGCCGCGTCCTCCTCGACCTGGGAGCCGTGGGTGATCCAGTTGCCGTAGGCGATCTCGCTGACGACGAGACCGCTCTTGCCGAGATGGCGGAATTCCATGGCGGGCACTCTAGCCGGGTACCGGGTCCTTCCGCGAGGGCGGCCCCGGCGGGTGTGGGAACGCTCCCACCGGCCTTCGCGGAGAACCCGGGGAAAGATCGGGGAAGCCCCGGGGCGGTCCCGGGGAAAGACGGGGGAGAAGGTCGGGGGCCGGTGCGCGTGCGCGCACCGGCCCCGGGTGTCCGTGGGGACGCGGGCCCCGTCCCGGGTCCGCGCTAGTGCGGGACCGGGACCTCGCCGACCTTGACCTTCGGCTTGGGCAGCCGCAGCCGGCGGAACTGGATCTGGCGCATGACCGCGTACCAGCCGATGCCGCGCAGCATGTCGTCGTCCGGGTAGTGCTCGGCGGCCTCCCGCTTGACCCGGCGCGAGGTGAAGACGCCCTCGATGATGAGCGACACCATCATCAGCGGCCAGGCCACGTACGCCACACCGACCTGGAAGATCGGGCTGGGCACCATGATCAGCAGGATGATGACGATCGACAGCGGCAGGAAGAACTCGCTGAGCGTGCGGCGGGAGTCCACCAGGTCACGGGCGTAGCGGCGGGCCGGGCCCAGGTCGGCGGGTCGGTAGAACCGGGCCTCGTCGGCGGGAACGCCCTTGAGGCCGCCGGAACTCACCTTGCTGACGCCTCGTTTACGTTCGGAGCGGGCGCGGTGGATCTCGTAGGCCTCCTTGCGGGTCTCCGGAGCCTTGACCAGCTTGCGCGGGTTCGACTCGGATTCCTTGCGCTTGGGGGTGGGCACACCCTTCTTAGGGGTATATCCCTTAGGTTGGGTGGCCTCAGAGGCCTCGGGGCTGGCGGATTCGGTGGTCTTCGAATCCGTGTCTGCGGAAGCGGAGCGACGTCGGAACACACCCTCAGGGTAGCCGGTCACAGCTTTATGGCGACCGCGGGTCAGACCGCGTAGGGTTGGGCGAAGCGCCCGCTGGGAACAGCCGATGTACGCACCGAGAAGGGGACGGCCACGCCGATGAGCGTGTTTCAGCGACTTTCCATGATCTTCAAGTCCAAGGCCAACAAGGCCCTGGACTCGGTCGAGGATCCCAGGGAGACCCTCGACTACTCGTACCAGAAGCAGCTCGAACTGCTGCAGAAGGTCCGGCGCGGCGTGGCCGATGTCGCGACCTCCCGCAAGCGGGTCGAGCTCCAGATCCAGCAGCTCGAGCAGCAGTCCTCCAAGCTGGAGAACCAGGGCCGGGCGGCCCTGACCCAGGGCCGGGAGGACCTCGCCCGCGAGGCCCTGACCCGCCGCTCCGGTCTCACCCAGCAGATCGACGGCCTGCGCGAGCAGCACGCCAACCTCCAAGGCGAGGAGCAGAAGCTCACCCTGGCGGCCCAGCGCCTCCAGGCCAAGGTGGACGCCTTCCGTACCCGCAAGGAGACGATCAAGGCGACCTACACCGCGGCCCAGGCCCAGACGCAGATCAGCGAGGCCTTCACCGGCATCTCCGAGGAGATGGGCGACGTCGGCCTGGCGATCCAGCGCGCCGAGGACAAGACCGCCCAGATGCAGGCCCGGGCCGGGGCCGTCGACGAGCTGCTCGCCTCCGGCGCGCTCGACGACGTCACCGGGTCCGGCCCGCGCGACGACATCCAGGCCGAGCTGGACCGCATGGCCAGCTCCAGCGGTGTCGAGGCCGAGCTGGAGCGCATGAAGCTCGAGCTGGGCGGCGGCGGGTCCTCCTCCACCCCGCAGATCGAGGGCGGCAACAGCGGCTCGGGACGGGGTGAGGGCGCGTGATCGTCCGCATCATGGGCGAGGGTCAGGTGGACCTCACCGACGCCGACCTCGACCTGCTCAACTCGTTCGACTCCGCCCTGGAGGCGGCGATCGAGAAGGGTGACGAGGCCGCCTTCCGCAAGGCGCTGCACGACCTGCTCGACAAGGTGCGCGAGCACGGGACGCCGCTGGCCGCCGACGCGCTGGAGCCCTCGCAGTTCATCCTGCCCCACGCCGACGCCGGCATGGACGAGGTCCGCCAGATGCTGCAGGACGACGGCCTGATCCCGGGCTAGGGCCGCTTTCCGCGGTCCGGGCCGTTTCGCCGGTCTCCGCCACCACCGTCCTCGGCGGGGCCGGCTCGGTGCCTGCGCATGCTGTTCCGGAGCCGCCGCGACCTCCCGGTCGCGGCGGCTCCGGCGTGTTCACGTGCGGTTTTCACCCCTTTCTCACCTTCGCGAACTAGACTCCGAGGCGTCCGGACCAGTGGGAGGGGCGCAGCGCATGGCGGGTTCCAAGTTCACTCCTGACCGAGGCCTGACCGGCCGGATGGCCCTCACCATGTTCCTGTTGGTCCTGGTGTACGTCGCCTTCGTCGTGGGGCTGGTCGCCGTCGGGCTGAACATCTGGCTGGTCCTGGTCATCGTCCTCGCGTTCGCGCTGTTCAGCTACTTCTCCTCGGACCGGATCGCCATGTTCGCGATGGGCGCCAAGGAGGTCTCCCCCCAGCAGGCGCCCGAGCTGCACGCGCTCATCGACCGGCTGTGCGCCATGGCCGACATGCCCAAGCCCCGGGTGGGCGTCGCCGACACCGACGTGCCCAACGCCTTCGCCACCGGGCACAGCAGCAGGACCGCCGTCGTCTGCGTGACCACCGGACTGATGCGCCGCCTGGACGGGCCGGAGCTGGAGGCGGTGCTGGCCCACGAGCTGTCCCACATCGCCCACCGCGACGTCACGGTCATGACCGTGGCCGGCTTCCTGGGCATCGTGGCCGGGTTCCTCACCCAGGCCGGGCTGCGCTTCGCCGCCTTCTCCGGGGCGAGCCGGGGGAACAACAACGGCCCGGCCCCTGCGGTGGTCGCCCTGCTGGTGGTGCTGGTCAGCGCCGTCGCGTGGGCGCTGAGCTTCCTGCTGACCCGGGCGCTGTCGCGCTACCGGGAGCTGGCGGCCGACCGGGCCGCCGCCTACCTCACCGGGCGCCCCTCGGTCCTGGGCAGCGCCCTGACCAAGATCACCGGCGACATGGCGCGGATCCCCAGCCGGGACCTGCGCCAGGTGGAGCCGTTCAACGCCTTCTTCTTCGCCCCGGCGTTCACCAAGGGGTTCAGCCTCAACAGCCTGATCGCCACCCATCCGCCGGTGGAGCGGCGCCTGGCGCAGCTCTCCGACATCTCCCGGCAGCTGGGCCGGGGCGCCTGAGATCCGTTCCCGCCGAGGAGGCAGTGTGAGTTTCTGGAGAGCCCTGCTGGGCCGGTCCGAGCCCGTCCGTCCCGACCTGGACGCCCTCTTCGGGCTGCCGTCGGCGGCGGTCACCCTGCGCGCGGCGGCCGGCTTCCGCCCCACCGGGACGGGGTCGGTCGCCTTCCGGCCCACGGAGGGGGCGGCCTTCGCCGACCTGGAGAAGGACATCACCGCGCTGCTGGAGGCCGGGGACGGGCCGCCGGTCGGCCAGGTCGCCGACGAGTACGGCTACACGTGGCTGGTGGTGCGCTCCGACCACCCGCCGACGGAGCAGGGCGAGGTCACCGACCCCGACATCACGGGGCTGGTCACCTCGCTGCACGCGGTCAACTCCACCCTGGAGGAGAACGGCTACGGGCCCTCGCTGCTGTGCTCGCTGGTGGGCTTCACCGACGGGCGGCGCTCGCTGGGCCTGGTCTACCTGTACAAGCGCGGGACCTTCTACCCGTTCGCGCCGCTGCCGGGGCAGCGCCGCGACAACGCCCTGGAGCTCCAGGCCGAGGCGGCCATCGGCGGAGACCTGCCGTTGGAGTCCGACCGGTCGCGCTGGTTCCCGGTGTACGGCGCACCCGGCCTCTGATTTCCGTATTCCGGAAATGAAAGTCCGGGATATGAATTTTTTTGGCGCCGAACCCTGGTGCGGAGCCGCGTGACCCAGCACACTGAACACGTGCACATCGTGATCGCACCGGACAAGTTCGCCGGAACCCTCAGTGCCCTGGACGCCGCCCGCGCCGTCGCCGACGGCTGGCGGTCCGTCGACCCCTCCGCCCGCATCGACCTGGTCCCGCTCTCCGACGGCGGGCCCGGCTTCGTCGAGGTCCTGCACACCGCCCTGGGCGGGACCCTGCGCGAGGCCTCCGTCACCGGCCCCCTGGGCGAGCCCGTCACCGCCCGCTACCTGCTCGTCGGCGACACCGCCTACGTGGAGAGCGCCCAGGCCTGCGGCCTGCACCTGGTCCCCGCCGGCCGGCGCGACCCCGCCCGGACCACCAGCGCCGGGGTCGGCGAACTGCTCGCCCGCGCCGTCGCCGACGGGGCCCGCACGGTCGTCGTCGGCCTGGGCGGCAGCTCCACCAACGACGCCGGGGCCGGGCTGCTCGCCGCCCTGGGCGCGACCCCCGCCGCCGACCTCGCCCGCGGCGGCGGGGCACTGGCCGACATCGACAAGGTGGACGTCGCCCCGGCCCGGGAGGCCGTCGCCGGGGTGCGCCTGGTCGCCGCCACCGACGTCGACAACCCCCTGCTCGGACTGCACGGGGCCAGCGCGGTCTTCGGCCCCCAGAAGGGCGCCGACCCCGCCCTGGTCCAGCGCCTGGACCTGGCCCTGACCGCCTTCGCCGACCGGGCCGACCCCGAGGGCGCGGCCCGCTCCGAGCCCGGCGCCGGCGCGGCAGGCGGCCTGGGCTTCGCCCTGCTGCTGCTCGGCGGCGCCGTGGAGTCGGGCATCGGCCTGGTCCTGGACGCCGTCGGCCTGGCCGGCCGGCTGGCAACGGCGGACCTCGTCGTCACGGGGGAGGGGTCCTTCGACTCCCAGTCCCTGCGCGGCAAGCTGCCCCACGGCGTCGCCCGCCTGGCGGGGGAGCACGCCGTCCCCTGCGTGGTCACCGCCGGGCGGGTGGCGGTGGGCCGGGCCGAGGCGGCCGCCGCGGGCATCACCGAGACCTACTCCCTGGTCGAGTCCGCCGGCTCGGTGGCCGCCGCGATGGAGCACCCCGCCCGGGGGCTGCGGGACCTGGCGGCCTCGGTCGCCCGCCGCTGGAGCCGCTGAGCACCGCGGTCCGGTCCCGCCGTCCGGTGTGGCGGCGGAGCCGGATGGGTACCCTGGTGGAACACGCGCAAGTCAGCCCGTACCGGACCCCGCGACCGGGGCCGGGAGGGCCGGACGGACACGGCGGCGGCGCGTCGGAATGCGGCGCCGGGTCCGGGTGTTGGCACCCGTTGAAGAGGACATCCGTCCCGGCGGCGGGCGTCAGACCGGGGCCGCGGGCGCAAGCGGGCCGCAACCCCTTTCCACGAGGAGCTTTACACGATGACGGTTCAGAGCGAGACCACCGAGGGGATCATCCTCACGGAGGACGCGTCCAGCAAGGTCCGGGCGCTTCTCGAGCAGGAGGGCCGGGACGACCTGCGCCTCCGCGTCGCGGTCCAGCCGGGCGGCTGCTCCGGGCTTCGCTACCAGCTCTACTTCGACGAGCGCGAGCTCGACGGCGACATCGTCACCGACTTCGGCGGCGTCGAGGTCGTGACCGACCGGATGAGCTCCCCCTACCTCGTCGGAGCCACGATCGACTTCGTCGACACCATCGAGAAGCAGGGCTTCACCATCGACAACCCCAACGCCACCGGTTCCTGCGCCTGCGGCGACTCCTTCAACTAGGGCGCGCGGCCCCGGGACGAGCCGGGGACGCCGACGGCCACCGACGGGAGGGCGGACCTGATCCGCCCTCCCGTCGCCGTGTGTGGGGCCGAACACGGGTCGGTACCCTGGGTCAGTCCGAAAGGGCGCCGTGAGCGCGCCCGGAGCAGTGTCCGGCCCCGGGCCGGCGCGTCCCGACCAAGGAGACCTCGTCCCGTGCGTATCGCGGTTGCCGGATCCATCGCCACCGATCACCTGATGTCCTTCGAGGGGCGGTTCGCGGAGCAGATCATCCCCGAGCAGATCCAGCAGTTGTCCCTCTCCTTCCTCATCGACGAGCTGGACGTCCGGCGCGGCGGCGTCGCCGCCAACATCTGCTTCGGACTGGGCGGGTTCGGACTGTCCCCCGTCCTGGTCGGCGCGGCCGGCGCCGACTTCGAGGACTACCGCGCCTGGCTGGACCGCCACGGCGTGGACACCTCCCACGTCTACATCTCCGAGCTGCGGCACACCGCCCGGTTCATCTGCACCACCGACCGCGACCAGAACCAGATCGCGTCGTTCTACGCGGGCGCCATGGCCGAGGCCCGCAACATCGAGCTCCAGCCGATCGCGGACCGCCTGGGCGGCCTGGACCTGGTCCTGGTCGGCGCCGACGACCCGGCCGCGATGGTCCGCCACAGCGAGGAGTGCCGCACCCGGGGCATCGCCTTCGCGGCCGACCCCTCCCAGCAGCTCGCCCGCATGGAGGGCCCGCAGGTGCGCACCCTCATCGAGGGCGCCGCCTTCCTGTTCACCAACGAGTACGAGAAGGCCCTCGCCGAGCAGAAGACCGGCTGGTCCGACGCCGAGATCCTGGCCCGGGTCGGCACCCGCATCACCACCCTGGGCGCCAAGGGCGCCCGGATCGACAGCGCGGGCGAGCCGAGCGTCCACGTGCCCGCCGCCGTCGTCGGCGACCTGGTCGACCCGACCGGCATGGGCGACGCCTTCCGCGCCGGATTCCTGGCCGCCCACTCCTGGGGCCTGTCCCTGGAGCGCGCGGCCCAGGTGGGCAACGCCACCGCGGTGCACTGCCTGGAGGTCGACGGCCCGCAGGAGTACACGCTCACCGGCGCCTCGCTGCTGGACCGCCTGGAGCGCTCCTACGGCGCGGAGGTCGCCGCCGAGGTCCGCCCGTTCGTCTAGGGTCCCCGGACCCCGTAGAGTAGACAGTCGTGACCCCGCGTCCCGTGCGTTCGCATGCCCGGGACGCGACCGCACGGCTCCCGTCGTCCTTCTTCGGCGGGTCCGCCGTGCCCGCCGGTGCGCTGAAACGCGTGCCGGTGCAGAGCCCGAACCGTTCGCGCGGGGTCACCGCGACGGTGGGGAACCCGCTCCGGTGGCGCCGCCAGGCGCACGGGGCCCGGGCGTGCCCGCACGCCTCCCAGTTCTAGGTCAGCCTTACCTGGGATTCCCCGCATTCCATGTGAAAGGACATTGCATGCGCTACACCGGACCCAAGGTGCGGTTGTCGCGGCGCGCCGGAATGCCGCTGACCCGTAAGGCGGTCAGCTACTTCGAGAAGCGCCCCTACCCGCCCGGCGAGCACGGCCGCCGCGTTCGCCGCAACAGCAGCGACTTCGCCGTCCGCCAGGCCGAGAAGCAGAAGGTGCGCTGGTACTACGACCTGACCGAGAAGCAGCTGGTCAGGATCTACGAGAACGCCAAGAAGCGCCCCGGCCGCACCGGTGAGGAGATGCTGGCCGAGCTGGAGCTGCGCCTGGCCACCGTGGTTCTGCGCGCCGGCTTCGCCGCGTCGATCTACGCCGCCCGCCAGTTCATCAACCACGGCCACATCACCGTGGACGGCAAGAAGGTCGACATCCCGTCGTACCAGGTCAAGCCGGGCCAGATCATCGAGGTCCGGGAGAAGTCCCGGTCCATGGTGCCGTTCGTCGAGGCCGCCGAGGGCGTCCACGCCGACGACAAGATCGCCGGGTTCCTGGCGGTCAGCCACAAGGACCTGCGCATCGCGGTCGTCGACCGCCCCAAGCGCGAGCAGATCCCGGTGCCCTTCGACGAGCAGCTCGTCGTCGAGTTCTACGCCCGCTAGCGGCCGGCGTCCCCGCGGCGCCGCCGGAGCGAGGATCGGCCGTACGGACCCCCGGGTCCGTGCGGCCTTTCTCGTACCCCACACCCCCGGGATTCGGTGTGCCCGAATCGTTATCCAACCGGAGCCGGAATCCGGAACGGTTCAGTACATGCGCCGGATGTGAAAAGCGCTACCCCGCGCGAGGGGCACCTCCGCGACGAACTCGTGCATCTTCATCCGGCACCAGGCGGGGATGTCCGCCTTGGCGGCGGGATCGTCCGCGGTGACCGCGATGACCCCGCCGATGGGCACTTCGTGCATGCGCTGCGCCACCCAGATGATGGGGATCGGGCATTTGCGGCCCACCGCTTCCACGGTCACCGACGCCGTGATCGCCCCGGGCAGCGGCCGTCCCTCGGACACGGGAACCCCCTGTGCGTTGTCGTTCCGTGTCCCAATCTTGACCCCTCCCGCCCGGTAAGGCGAACCCGGTTAAGGGTGCCGTAAACCCAGCGATACGCTCACCTTGTTCTCTCCCCGTGGGACGCCGGAGATCGGACGCACCCGCTGTGGACGCGGGCGCCGCCCGACACCCGGACGGGTGCCCCGGCCGCCTCACGGGAGAGGGGCCCGGGGGAACGCCGGGCCGTGCCTCGCCGACGCCGGAGGGGATCACCCCCGGCGCGCGGACGGGCCCGGCTCCGCGGACCACCGAGCGTCCCGTATCACGGGCCTTCGGCAACACGCTGACCAGGCAAGCCCATGAACGGGACCCTGGGCGGTTCGCGATAATGTTTCCCCCTGACAAGCTTTGGATACTTAGGCCGCCCGTGGAAGTCCACGGGCTACACCGCTGGGAAGGCAATCCGTGAGTCCGACCCGCCAAGAAAATCGGCGCTCCACTCTGCGCCGATGGGCACCACGCGGCGCCGCGCTCGCCGTGCTGGGGCTGGCCGCGACCGGCTGCGCGTCGAACGAGCTCACTCGTTTGGGCATGCCGGAGCCGATCACCGAGCAGGCCGAGCGTGTTCTCTCGCTCTGGCAGGGTTCCTGGGTGGCGGCGTTCGCGGTCGGCATTCTCGTGTGGGGGCTGATGATCTGGTCGATCATCTTCCACCGCAAGCGCTCTGAGCAGCTGCCGCCCCAGGTGCGCTACAACATGCCCATCGAGGCGCTCTACACCGTTCTGCCGATCGTCGTCATCGCGGTGCTGTTCTACTTCACCGCGCGCGACCAGAGCTACCTGCTGGACACCGAGCAGGAGGCGGACGTCCACGTCGAGGTCGTCGCGTTCCAGTGGGCGTGGCAGTTCAACTACCTGGACGCCCCCAAGGACGAGGGCGGCGAGGTGCTGTTCTCCGAGGTGGGCATGCCCAACCCGGACGGCACCGCCGACCCCTCCACGCAGTCCACGCTGGTGCTGCCGGAGAACGCGGTCGTGCACTTCGACCTGTACTCCCCGGACGTCATCCACTCGTTCTGGATCCCGGCGTTCGGTTTCAAGATGGACGTCGTCCCGGGCCGCGACAACGCGTTCCAGGTGAACCTCAACGACGGCACCGCCGGCGAGTACATCGGCCGCTGCGCCGAGCTGTGCGGTGTGGACCACACCCGCATGCTCTTCAACGTCGAGGTCCTGCCCGAGGACGAGTACGAGGCCTGGGCCGCCGAGCAGGAGCAGGCCGCGGCCGCCGAGGAGACCGAGGCCGCCGAGGCCCCCGACACCCCGGACTCGGGTGAGGGCTCCGGCGCCGAGGGCTCCAACGCGGAGGGCACGGGCTCCGGTGCCGACGAGGCCGAGGAGACCAACGAGTAATGAGCACGACCACCACCCCCACGCACAGCGCCACGCAGGGGCTGCCGGGCCGCAAGGGCTCGATGATCGTCAACTGGCTGACGTCGACCGACCACAAGATCATCGGGTACATGTACCTGATCACCTCGTTCGGCTTCTTCCTCTTCGGCGGGGTCCTGGCGCTCCTCATGCGCGCCGAGCTGTTCCTCCCGGGCATGCAGGTCATGTCCAACGAGCAGTTCAACCAGATGTTCACCATGCACGGCACGATCATGCTGCTGATGTTCGCGACCCCGCTGTTCGTCGGGTTCTCGAACATCATCATGCCGCTGCAGATCGGCGCCCCCGACGTGGCGTTCCCCCGGATGAACCTGTTCGGGTACTACCTGTTCCTGTTCGGCAGCCTCATCGCCATCAGCGGGTTCATCACCCCGGGCGGCGCCGCCAGCTTCGGCTGGTTCGCCTACACCCCGCTGTCCGACGCGGTCCGCTCGCCGGGCCTGGGCGGCGACCTGTGGATCCTGGGCCTGGCCGTCTCCGGTCTGGGCACCATCCTCAGCGCGGTCAACTTCATCACCACCGGCCTGTGCATGCGCGCGCCCGGTATGACGATGTTCCGCATGCCGATCTTCACCTGGAACACCCTGCTCACCAGCGTCCTGGTGCTCATCGCGTTCCCGGTCCTGACCGCGGCCCTGATCGCCCTGGGCGCCGACCGCATGGTCGGCACGCAGGTCTACAACGCCGAGCACGGCGGTGCCATCCTGTGGCAGCACCTGTTCTGGTTCTTCGGCCACCCCGAGGTGTACATCATCGCGCTGCCGTTCTTCGGCATCGCGACGGAGATCCTGCCGGTGTTCAGCCGCAAGCCGATCTTCGGCTACAAGAGCCTCGTGGCCGCGACGATCGCCATCGCGGGCCTGTCCGTCACCGTGTGGGCCCACCACATGTTCCCGACGGGCGCGGTCCTGCTGCCGTTCTTCTCGTTCATGACGTTCCTCATCGCGGTCCCGACCGGTGTGAAGTTCTTCAACTGGATCGGCACGATGTGGCGCGGCCAGCTCACCTTCGAGACGCCGATGCTCTTCACCATCGGCTTCCTGGTGACCTTCCTCTTCGGCGGTCTCACCGGTGTGCTGCTGGCCTCCCCGCCGATCGACTTCCACGTCACCGACTCCTACTTCGTGGTGGCGCACTTCCACTACGTGGTGTTCGGCACCGTGGTGTTCGCGATGTTCGCGGGCTTCTACTTCTGGTGGCCCAAGTTCACCGGCAAGATGCTCAACGAGTCGCTGGGCAAGTTCCACTTCTGGCTGCTGTTCCTCGGCTTCCACGGCACGTTCCTGGTCCAGCACTGGCTGGGCGCCATGGGCTTCCCGCGCCGCTACGCCGACTACCTGCCCGGTGACGGGTTCACCGAGCTGAACCAGATCTCGTCGGTGTCCTCGTTCGTCCTGGCCGCCTCGACGCTGATCTTCTTCTGGAACATCTACATCACCGCGAAGAAGGCGCCCAAGGTCGAGGTCGACGACCCGTGGGGCTACGGCTGCTCGCTGGAGTGGGCGACCTCCTGCCCGCCGCCGCGGCACAACTTCACGTCGCTGCCGCGGATCCGGTCCGAGCGCCCCGCGTTCGACCTCAACCACCCGCACGCCGCCGCCCCGGGCGCGGTCCCCGTCGGCGCCACGAAGGAGTAGGGGCTCATGAAGACACAGGCCTATCTGTTCATGGGCGTCTCAACCTTCTTCGGTCTGGCGGCCGCCCTGTACATCTACTGGTCCTGGCAGGACACCGGGGCCATCGAGTGGACCGGTACGACGGCGCTGGTCGTCTCCATCGGCTTCGGCTGGATGGTCGGCTACTGGCTCTGGCAGGCGGCCCGCCGCAGCGAGCACTTCCACGGCCTCCCCGCGGAGGAGCGGCTCGACGGCGAGATCGCCGAGAACGCCGGCGAGTACGGCTTCTTCAGCCCGCACAGCTGGTGGCCGATGTTCGTGGCCATGGCCGTGGCGTTCACCGCGGTGGGCGTGGCCATCGGCTGGTGGATGGTGATCATCGGCGGCTTCGCCATCATCCTCACCGCCATCGGCTGGGTCTTCGAGTACTACCGCAAGGAGTTCCAGCACTAGCCGGAACACCTGGCACCCGCCCCGGCGGCGACCGCACGGTCGCCGCCGGGGCTTTTCCGTGCCCGGACACCGCGGTGCGGCGGGTGGTCGAGGTGCATGAGTGGCAAATGCCGGGATTTCCCCCATGTCCGTTGTAACCTCTTAATCACTTAACGTGACATCTGGGGGTTCTGTCATGAACCGACGAGTCCGGCTCGCGGGGCGCCTGGCCACCGGCACCGTCGCGGTGGCCCTGGCGGCCGCGGCCTGCACGGCCGCAGAAGAGGAGCCGAAGGAGGCGCCCGGCCCGCGGATCTCCATCAGCCCGGCCCCGGGGGAGTCCGGGATCGCGCCCAACACACCGGTGCGGGTGTCCGTGGAGGGCGGCGTCCTCACCGACGTCACCGTCGAACAGGTCGACCGGGAGCAGTGGGCCGCGGCGGAGGCGGGGCGGACGGACGGGCGGGGCCCCGCGCGGGCGCCGGTCACCGGCACGCTCTCGGAGGACGGCTCGGCCTGGGTCAGCGACTGGAACCTGGCCCCCGGCGGGGTCGTCTCCGTCTACGCCACCGCCCGGGACGCCGGCGGCGAGCGCACCGAGGTCGTCTCCACGTTCGGCACCCACGCGGTGGCCGGGGAGGACCGCCTGGCCGAGCCCTTCGTGCTGCCGCAGGACGGGCAGACCGTCGGGGTGGGCATGCCCGTCGTCGTCACCTTCGAGGAGCCCGTGGAGAACCGCGAGCAGGTCGAGAACTCCATGCACGTGACCTCGGAGGAGGCCACCGAGGGGGCCTGGAACTGGCCGAACGAGACCACCGCGGTGTTCCGGCCGAAGAAGTACTGGGAACCGCACCAGAAGGTCACCGTCGACCTGCGGCTGACCGGTGTGGAGGCCTCCGAGGGGGTGTTCGGCACCGAGGACCGGCGCATCGGGTTCGAGGTGGGCCGCGAGCTCATCGCCACCATGCACGTCCCCGAGCACCGGATGCACGTGGAGGTGGACGGGGAGCGCGTCCGCTCCATCCCGGTCAGCAACGGCAAGGGGGAGCGGCACTTCAACACCACCACGTCCGGGATCCACGTCCTGATGGAGAAGTACAGCAGGCTGGTGATGGACTCGGCGACCGTCGGCATCCCGGCGGGCTCGCCCGGCTACTACCGGGTCGAGGCCGACTGGGCGGTGCGCACCTCCAACAGCGGCGAGTTCACCCACGCCGCGCCCTGGAACGGGAGCATCGGCTACGCGAACCGGTCCAACGGCTGCACCAACATGTCGGTCTCCGACGCCCGCTGGTTCCACGACAACACCCTGATGGGCGACGTGCTGGAGACCACCGGCACCGCGCGGGAGCTGGAGTGGGACAACGGCTGGGGGTTCTACCAGCGCTCCTGGGAGGAGTGGCTGGAGCACAGCGAGACGGGCGAGCCGCAGGCGACCGACTCCGACAGCCCGCCCGGCGGCGTCCACGGAGAGGGCCTGTGAGGGTCCCTAGGCCGTCAGAAGACCTGTGAGGCGTGCGCGGGCGCGGTCCCAGGACCACTCCCGCTCCACCCACTCCCGGCCGCGTGCGCCCATCCGGGCGGCGCGGTCGGGGTCGCGCAGGAGCCGGACGAGCGCCCGGGCGGCGGGCCCGGGGAGGGAGCCGTCGACGACGTGCCCGGTCTCCCCGGGCAGGACCGCGTCCGGGGCGCCCCCGGAGTCGCCCGCCACCACCGGCAGCCCGGTGGCCGACGCCTCCAGGTAGACGATCCCCAGGCCCTCCACGTCCAGGCCGCCCCGCCGGGTGCGGCAGGGCATCGCGAACACGTCCCCGGCGTCGTAGTGGGCGGGCAGCTCCGCGGCGGGGACCGGGCCGGTGAACACCACCGAGTCCAGGCCGGCGGCCGCCGACCGCAGCCGCCCCGCGTAGGGGCCGTCGCCGACGATCAGCAGCGCCGCGTCGGGCACGTCGGCCAGCACCCGGGGCCAGGCGCGCAGCAGCGTGTCCTGGCCCTTGCGGGGCACCAGCCGGGAGACGCACACCACGACCGGGCGGCCGCCCAGCCCGTGCCGCCCGCGGATCAGCTCCCCGCCCGCACCGGGGTGGAACCGGCCGGTGTCCACCCCCGGCGCGACCCGCCGCATCCGTGCCGCGGCGGGGGCGGACAGGGCGCGGGCCAGGCGCCGCCGGGAGTACTCGCCCAGGTAGGTGACGGTGTCGGTGGTGTCGCCGATGCGGCGCAGCGCCTCGCGCGCCCCCGGCACCAGCGCCCACCCCGTCTCGTGCCCGTGGGTCAGCGCCACCTGGCGGCCCACGGCCTCCCGCAGGGGACCGGCGGCCAGCCCCAGCGGTGCCGCCGCCCCGTACAGCACCGAGTCGCAGTCCTCCAGCCGGGCGATGGCGGCCGCCCGCCGCACCACCCGGGGCGAGGGGAGCAGCACCTTCGCGGCGTCGCGCACGACGGGGAACGGCAGCCGCAGGTCGAAGCCGGGGTCGGCGGCGCCGTCCGCGGCGGAGGGGGAGGACGTGTACACGACGACGTCGGGCAGGCGCAGCGCCACCTCGTGGACGAAGGCCTCGATGCCCCCGGCCCGGGGCGGGAAGTCGTTGGTGATGATCAGCGTTCGCGGCACGCCACGAGCGTAGCGGCCCACGCGGCACGGAGCCCCGCACCGAAATGCCGGTGCGGGGCCCGAAGGAGCGGAGCGGGTCCGCAGGGCGCGCCCTACGGGCGGACGGCCGCGACGAAGTTGGACCGGTAGTAGTCGTTGAGGGCGACCTCGCCGATGGGCTTGCCCGAGGTCGAGGCGTGCACCATCATGCCGTTGCCCGCGTACAGGCCCACGTGGCTCGGGCTGGAGCCGTAGAAGAACAGCAGGTCGCCGGGCTGCTTGTTCTCCCAGGAGACGCGCTGGCCCGCGTTGACCTGGTCGTAGGTGGTGCGCGGCAGGCTCACGCCCGCCTGCGCCCAGGCGGCCTGGGTCAGGCCGGAGCAGTCGTAGCCGTTGGGGCCGGTGCCGCCCCACACGTAGGGCTTGCCGATCTGGGCGTAGGCGAAGTCCAGGGCGACCCGGGCGTTGCCCGAGGCCGGGCCGGTGTAGCTGGAGCCGCCCCCGCCGGAGCCCCCGGTGGAGCCGCCGGTGTTGGCGGTGTTGGAGGTGGCCGCGGCCCGCTCCTCCTCGGTCAGCTCGCCGAGCAGGGCCTCCTGCTCCTCCATCTTCTCCTCGGCCTCCTCGGTGGCCTCCTCGGCCTCCTTGAGGGCCTCGGCGGCCTCCTCCTCGGTCTCCTCGGCCTCGGCCTCCAGCGTCTCCAGCTCCTCCAGCTCCTCGAGGTACTGGTCGAGGCTGGCGTTGTGCTGCTCGGAGAGGTAGGTCAGGTCGGCCTGGTGGAACATCGCCTCCTCGGGGGCGCCCGAGCCGATCAGCTGGGTGGGGGAGGTGAAGTCCGTGCCGGTGTAGGCGAGGTTGGCCAGGGTGCGCACGCCGCGGCCCAGCTTCTCCACCCGCTCCTGGGCCTCCTCGAGGTCCTCCCGGATGTCCTCGAGCTTCTCCTCGGCGACCTCGTGGTCCTCCTTCGCCTCGTTGTAGGTCGCGTTGAGCTCGGCGAACTCCTCTTCGAGGCGTTCGATCTCCTCGCGGACCTCATCGGCGGTCGGCTCGGCGTACGCGACCGACGCGGGCAGCAGGAACGCTCCGCAGGACAGGACGGCAACGACCGATATGCGGCGCGATACGGACACGGTGGGAAACACCTTCCTCAAGGGAGGCGCCGACCGGAACAGGGGCTTCCGGGGTGCGGTGCGGGGGACCGGACCGGCGCGGTGAAGGGGCCGAAAGACGTTCGGCGTTGAACACTAGTGCATCCCCGGGGCGCTCTCAACCTTTTCGTGATGTTCAGAACCATGGCCGGATATGGCCGAAAAGGGGGCGTAAGAAACCGTGGCGAGAGCGGACACGACGGCCCTCCGCCCGGGAACGCCGCGAGGCCGCCCCCCGTGGAAGGGGGCGGCCTCGGCGGGACCGGGAGTGCGTCAGGGGCGCACGGCGAACTCGAACACGCCGCCCCAGTAGGCGGCCAGACCGACCACCTCGATGTTGCGGCCGGTGCGCGGGGCGTGCACCATCTGCCCGCCGCCCGCGTACAGGCCGTTGTGGCTCAGCCCGGTGAAGAACATGATGTCGCCCGGCTGCAGGGCGTTGATGTCGTAGATGCGGTTGCCCACCTCGGCCTGCGAGTACGTGGTCCGGGGCAGGTCCACGCCGCCGGCGCGCCAGGAGGCCTGCACCAGGCCGGAGCAGTCGTAGCCGTTGGGGCCGGTGCCGCCGTAGATGTAGGGCTTGCCGATCTGGGCGTAGGCGAAGTCCAGCGCGGCGCCCGCGCTGCCCGAGGCGCCGCCCGTGTAGGACTGGCCGCCGGAGTCGTTCGCGCCCTCGGTGGAGGCGTCGGCGTCGGGGAACTCGGCGAGCAGCTCCTCCTGCGCCTCGATCTTCTCCTCCACCTCCTTCTTGGCCTCCTCGGCCTCCTCCAGCGCCTCCTCGGCCTCCTTCAGGGCCTCCTCGGACTCGTCCTTGAGGGAGAACAGGCGCTCGGCGGACTCGCCGAACTCGTCCAGCTGGGTCTGGTGGGTCTCGGAGAGGTAGGTGAGGTCGGCGTTCTGCTCCAGCAGCCCCTCGGGGCCGTCGGAGGTCAGGATGTTGGTGATCGAGTCCAGGTCGCCGGACTGGTAGGTCGCGTTGGCGAGCTTCTGGACCTTCTCCTTGAGGGCCTCGTAGTTCTCCTGCTCGTCCCCGACCTGCTCCTCGAGTTCCTCGTACCGGGCCTCGGCGACCTCGTGGTCCTCCTTGGCCTGGTTGTACTCCTCGACCGCGGTGGAGGCCTCCTCGTTGAGGCGTTCGATCTCCTCCTCGACCTCTTCGCGGGTGGGGTCCGCGTGGGCGGTGCCGGGGACGAGGAGGGAGCTTGCGACGACCGCTCCGATTCCGGTCGAGGCAGCGATGCGGCGAGCCGTACGCCGACCACCGGTGTTCTTCATGGCGGGCCACGCTCCTTGGGGTGTGAGAAGTCCGCACGGGGGTGCTGGGGAGAACACGTACAAGGGGAGCACCCGCGTCCGGGACGCGGGCACCGGGCGTGAGTGTGCGGGACCCACCGGGGACACACGGGTGGTGTTCTATCCGGTAGAGCACTCACGTTCCCGGTAGAACCTAGCGGACCGTACGGCACGGCTCAACCACACGGTCGAACACATGGCGAGGATCTCAAGGGGGCACGGAAGCGGGTGCGGTGCCCCGGGCACCGCACCCGCGTCAGCCGTGCGACTCCAACCTGCGCAGGAAGATGGGCGAGGAGATCGCCCGCGCCCCGGCCCGGCGCACCGCGCCCACGATCTCCCGGTCGGAGGTGACCACGGCGATCGGCCGCCCGGGCGGCTCGGCCCGCACCAGGCGCACGATCAGCTCGTCCGCCGTCTCCCCGGGCGCGCTGAACAGCAGCCGCACCCGGCGGGTCTGGGCCACCGCCGGCGGGGCGTCCACGTCGGCCCCGTCGAAGACGCAGGTGATCTCCGCCTTGGTGCGGCTGGCCAGCCCCTCCAGGGAGGACAGCAGCCGGGTGCGCTGGTCGGCCAGGGGCAGGGTCCCGTAGCCGGTCTTGGTGACGTTGTAGCCGTCCACCAGCAGGTGCACGCGCGGCACCGTCAGCAGGTGTTCGAGCAGGCCGGGGTCGTCGTCGGGCAGCCCGCCCAGCGACACCCGGCGGCGCTCGTCCGCCTCGGCCGCCACCAGGTCTGCGGGGGAGTCCACCGCGGCCGGCAGCGCGAGCTCGCGCCGCAGCCCGTGGGAGGCGTCGACCAGCACGTCCAGCAGCACACGCAGCCGCGCCTCGTCGGCGTTGCGGCCCGCCCGCACGGCCCGCCGCGCGTTCTCCACCTGCGCCTCCGCCGCCGACAGCCGGGACTTCAGCCGCCGGTTCTCCGACTCCAGGGCGCCGACCCGGCCGGTGGCCTCCGCGGCGCGCTCGTCGGCCTGGAGCGCCGCCTGCTCGGCGCGGGCCGCCGCCTCCCGGGCGCGGCGGCGCTCGGTGTGCACCTTCTGGCGCAGCTCCGAGATCTCGGCCTTGTGCTCCTTGAGCTGGGCGCGCAGCCGGTCCGTCTCGACCCGGTGCTCCTCGCGGGCCTGGGCCAGACGACGGTTCACCTCCTCCAGGGCCTCGGCGGCCTCGTCGGCCTCCTTGGCCCCGGCCTCGCGGTCCAGTTCGCGGTGGACGCCCTCGACGATGTCGGCCCACCCCGGCGGCCGCAGCAGGTACGCACAGGCCCCCACCGCCACGGGGTCGGCGGCCGGGGGCACCACGCCCGAGCGCAGCCCCTCGGCCAGCTCGGGCCACACCTGCTCGACCCGCTCGGCCACCAGGGACCGGAACTCCGGGTCGGTCTCCAGCTGCGCGGCGATCTGCGGTCCGGCCAGCCGGGCCCGGCGGCGCGGCTCGAACTTGGCCACCCGCCGCAGCGGGGCGGGCAGGTCGGCGGCGCGCATGCCGCCCAGCACGTCGGACCCGTAGTCGATGACCCGGGAGCGCACGGCCTCGGGCAGGGGGCGCAGCAGCCGCTCCCCGTCCTCCCCGCGGCCGTGCGCGGGGGCCGCCCCGTTCCCGGAGTCGCCGGCCTCCGGGCGGGTGCTCATGCCCGACCCGTCGGGCTCTCCGCCGAAGTGTCGGAGACCGACCGGTCGGCGTCGGGGCGGGCGATGGTCTCGATGCGGTCCGTGGCCCCGCACCAGCGGCACTTCACCTGCTCGATCGTCTCGGACAGCACGGTGCGCTCCTCCACCCGCCCCTCACCGGACAGGTCCAGGTGCACGAAGTCCTGGGAGCGGACCGTGCGCGTCACATCGAACCGCGTGAGGTTGCCGCATCCGGTGCACCGCCACCGCTCATTGTCACCCGGCATCGCGATCCCCACGGTTCCTCCTCTTGATCGGGTAAGTGCGGGACTTACGTCCCAACACCCACATCTTTCCACGTCGGGTGGCCCGGACCGGAGGGCGGCCGTGTTCGGTCGTCGCCTCCGATTACCCTGACCGGGTGATTCGACGGTCCGCGGCGCCCACGGGCGTGCAACTCGACATCGGCGACATCGGCACTCCGCTGGGCGCCGTGTCCTTCGTCGTGCTGGACCTGGAGACGACCGGCACCAGCGCCACGAACTCCCGGATCACCGAGATCGGCGCGGTACGGGTGCGCGGCGGACGGGTGGAGGAGGAGTTCACCACACTGGTGGACCCCGGTGTGCTCATCCCCGCCGAGATCACCCTGCTGACCGGCATCACCCAGTCCATGGTGGCCACCGCGCCGCCCCTGGAGGAGGTGCTGCCCCGGGTGCTGGACCTCCTCACCGCGCAGGAGCACACCGCCCTGGTCGCCCACAACGCCCCCTTCGACGTCGGGTTCCTCAAGGCGGCCTGCGAGCGCCACGGCGCGGCCTGGCCGGACCCGCCGGTGGTGGACACCCTGCGCCTGGCCCGCGCCGTCCTGCCCCAGGGGCAGACCCGCAACCACCGGCTGGGCACCCTGGCGGCGTTCTTCGGCTCACCGGTCACCCCCAACCACCGGGCCCTGGACGACGCCCGCGCCACCGTCGCCGTCCTCACCGGGCTCATCGACCGCCTCACCCCGCTGGGGGTGGGCAGCCTGGAGGAGCTGCGCGCGGTCACCAAACCGCCCACCAAGGCCCAGCGCGCCAAGCGGCACCTGGCCGAGGGGCTGCCCGAGCGCCCCGGGGTGTACGTGTTCACCGACGCGCGCGGCGCCGACCTGTACGTGGGCAAGAGCAACAACCTGCGCCGCCGGGTCGCCTCCTACTTCACCGCCGCCGAGAACCGCCAGCGCATCCGGGAGATGGCCGGGGTGGTGGCGGGCGTCACCCCCATCGTGTGCGCCACCGACCTGGAGGCGTCGGTGCGCGAGCTGCGCATCATCGCCGAGCGCAAACCCCCCTACAACCGGCGCTCGCGCAACCCCGAACGGGTCCGCTGGGTCACCCTGACCGCCGAGCCCTACCCCCGCCTGTCGGTGGTGACCACCGTCAAGGACGACGGCGCCCCCTACATCGGCCCCTACGCGTCGGCCCAGGAGGCCGAGCGGGCCAAGGAGGCGCTGCTGCACGCCCTGCCGCTGCGCCAGTGCACGCACCGGCTCACCCCCGGCGGCACCGGCGGGGTCGTCCCCTGCGTGCTCGCCCAGATGGGCCGCTGCGGCGCGCCCTGCGACGGCACCGAGCCCCTGGACGCCTACCTGGAGCACGCCGCGGCCGCCCGCACCGCCATGACCGGCGACCCCGGCGCCGTCGTGGCCGCCCACACCGAGCGCATCGCCGAACTCTCCGCCGACCTGCGCTACGAGGAGGCCGCGGCGCTGCGGGACCGGCTCGCCGCGTTCCTGCGCGGCGCCCGCCGCGCCCAGCGCATGGCCGCCCTCGCCGCCGTCCCCCACCTGGTCGCGACCCGGCGCGGCCCCACCGGGTGGGACACCTGCGTGGTCCGCCACGGGCGGCTGGCCGCCAGCGCCGTGCTGGAGCCCGGCACCGACCCCGCGGCGTTCCTGCGCGCCCTGGCCGCCACCGCCGAGACCGTCGAGCCGGCCGTCCCCCCGCAGTCCGCCGCCCTGCCCGGCGAGACCGAGCTGATCCTGGCCTGGCTGGACGACCCCGCGACGCGCCTGGTGGAGATCGACGGGGAGTGGACATGCCCGCTGCGGTCGGCCGAGGCGCACACGGAGATGACACACTGGGCGCATGGCCGCGCTACCGCTCAATGACGACCACCCGGTCCGCCGCACCCCCGTCGTCGCCTACCTGCTGATCGCGGCCAACGTGCTGGCCTACCTGATGTCGCCGCAGGCGACCACGGCGGTCTGGTACCCGGCCGACATGGTCGAGCGCTTCTGCTCGATCCAGGACTACTTCATGCGCTGGGGCGCGGTCCCCGCCGAGATGTTCGGGCACACCGACCTGGCCGACCCGGTCGTCCCCCAGTGCGGGAGGATCGAGGGCAAACAGGTGTGGCTGTCGGTGTTCGCCTCCATGTTCGTCCACTCCGGCGCCGCCCACCTGGTGGGCAACATGGTCTACCTGTTCGTGTTCGGGCCGGTGGTGGAGGACCGGATCGGGCGGCTGCGGTTCCTGGCGCTGTACGTGGTCACCGGCCTGGCCGCCGCCTACGGCTTCGCCCTGGGCGACCCGCAGGGCATGATCCCCATGGTCGGCGCCTCCGGCGCGATCTCCGGGGTGCTCGGCGCCTACCTGGTCGTGCAGTTCCGCAGCCGGGTCACCACCCTGGTGTTCGGGGTGGTCCCCATGCGCCTGCCCGGGTGGGCGCTGGTGGGCAGCTACTTCGTCCTTCAGTATCTTCTCTACGTCACCACATCGAACGCCCCCGGTGCGGGCTCCGGCGTCGCCTACGCGGCGCACGTGTACGGATTCGTGGCCGGGGTGGTCGCGGGATGGGTGGTCTACCGGCTGCGATGGCGCTCCGGGACGCGGCTCTCCGACGTCTACTAGCCGTGCGCGGCCCCGGGACCTCCGCCCGCGCCGACACCGCCCAGGAGGCACAGTGATCACCGCGATCGTCATGATCAAGGCCGACGTCCACCGCATCCCCGAGGTCGCCGAGGCCATCGCCGAGATCGACGGGGTGAGCGAGGTCTACTCGGTCACCGGCGGGGTCGACCTCATCGCCATGGTGCGGGTCCGCCGCCACGAGGACCTCGCCGAGGTCATCCCCGGGCGGGTCAACAAGGTGCCCGGCGTGCTCTCCTCCGACACCCACATCTCCTTCCAGACCTACTCCAAGCACGACCTGGAGTCCGCGTTCGCCATCGGCTGGTAGCCGCACGCGAAGGGGCGGGCGCCGCGCGGCCAGGGTGCCCCGCCCGTTGTCGGCGACCTCCACCACCACCGCGTCGGGGAGGTAGTCGACCAGCACCGTGGCCCGGTCCGCCTCCGCGTGGCGC
>NZ_JBEXTT010000016.1:0-170693 GCF_040614155.1 Nocardiopsis sp. NPDC006139 | reverse complement strand
GCGCGGGCGCCGACGGGCCGGGGCGCCGGCGGACGGCGCCGCGGACGGGGGCGCGGCCGCTCCCGATGACGAACTGCCCGCGGCCGGGGGGCCCGAGGCCGGGACCCGGCCGCTGGCCGCCCTCGCCCTGCCCCTGGCCGCCGCCGTCGTCCTGGCCTCGGCCCCCGCCCCCACCCTGGGCTGGCCCTGGGACTGGCTCTTCCCGGGCGGCGGGGGCGAGGAGCAGCCCGCCGACGACCCCTCCGCCTCACCCTCCCCGTCACCGTCCCCCTCGCCCGGCGACCCGGGCGGCGACCCCGCCCCGGAGGAGCCCGGCACCGAGGACCCGGGGGAGGAGCCCGGCGAGGAGGAAGGGGAAGAGGAGGCCGGCGAGGAGACCGAAGCCGACCCGGCCGAGTGCGAGTTCCGCACCGGCGAGGGGGCGCTGGCCCGGAGCGAGGACGAGTTCGTCGAAGCGGTCCTGGCCTGCCAGGCCGCGCGGGAGGCCGACGAGCTCCCCGAGGTCCCCGCCGACGCCGACTACGACTGCTCCCGCGGCTCGGTCCGCACCTCCGGGCTGACCGCCGACGTGCTGACCATGAGCGGCGCCCGCTACGACGGCGTCGTGGAGTGCCCGACCGCGAACGGACCCCAGCGCTACATCCGGCTCACCATGGACCGGGCCGAGGTCACCGGCGGGGACCTGTGGTTCGAGGAGCACGGCACCCGGATGAGCCTGGGCCTGCCGTCCATGACCCTGGACGGCGACGTCGTCATGCACGTCACCCGGATGAAGGTCAACATCTTCGGGATCCCCCTCCCGATCACCTTCACCCCGGACTTCCCGCCGCCGCTGCTGCTGCCGTACATGTTCGTGACCGAGGTCGACGTCTCCAGCCCGATGGCGGGCACCGACCGGATGAACATCACCGGCCTGAACGGCCGGTTCGCGGGCTGACACCCGCACGACACGGCGGGGGCGCCGCGCGGACCGCGCGGCGCCCCCTGTCGTGTTCCGGGCCCGGGTCAGCGGCCCTCGGCGATCAGCCGGCTCGGCCGCCCCACGTGCGACACGTACAGGGCGTCGCGCGCCCGCGTGCAGGCGGTGAACAGCAGCGTCCGCTCCTGCTGGAAGGCGTGCTCCAGGGCGACCTGGTCGCCGTCGGCGGCCTCGATCGCGGCCTTGGGCGGCAGCAGGTGGTCGGCGACCCCCACCAGGGCCACGCAGCGGAACTCCTGGCCCTTGAGCCGGTGCAGCGTGCCCACGCGCACCGCCCCCGTGCCGCCGGACTCCTCCAGCGGCGCGGTCGGGATGCCCCGGGCCGTCAGCTCCTTGGCGATCCCGCGCACCACCCAGTGGTTGCGCCCGGCCACCGCGATCTCGGTCGGGTCGACCCCCGCCTCCAGCCACACCCGCACCCAGTCGCCCAGGGCGGCGAGCTCCTCGGCGCGGTCGGCGCAGCCGCGGACCACCGGCGCCGGGCCGCGCAGCAGCGAGCGGTAGCCGGCCAGGGTGTCGGCGTCGTCGTCCATGCCCAGCGCCGCCCTGCGGCCCAGGATGGGCATGCTCCAGTCGAGGATCTCCTGGGTGACCCGGTAGCCCACCCGGAGCCGGTGGCCGCGCCCGCGCACGTTGATGCCGAGCGAGGCCAGCGAGACCCGGTTGTCGGACACCCGCTGGTGCGGGTCGCCCACGATGAACAGGTCGTCGGGGCCCTCGGGGACGGCGGCGCGCAGCATCCGCCACTGGGCCGGGTGCAGGTCCTGCGCCTCGTCGACCACCGCGTGCCGGAACAGCGGCGCCCCGCGGCCCAGGACACGGGCGGCCTCCGCGGCCAGCTGCGGGTAGGACCACAGCCCCTCCACCCGCATGGCGCCGACGTAGCGCCGGATGGTCTCCCACACCTGGCGCCGGTGCTCGGGCGCCAGGTGCTGGACACGCCCGCTGCGCTCGCAGCGGATGTACTCGGGCAGCAGCTCCATCCCCTTGGCGAGGATGACCTGCTCCCACTCGTCGACCAGGAAGCGGCCGGAGAAGGGCAGCCCGTCGGCCAGCGCCAGCGCGCGCCAGCGGCGGGCCAGGTCGTCCTTGCCGATGAGGCGCGGCGGGACGCCGTGGGCCTGCACCACGGAACGGGCGAGGCTGTCGATGGTCGCCACCCGGACCCGGGCGCGCACCCCGGGATCGGGCAGCAGCTGGTCGAGGCGGTCGGACAGGGACTGGGCCAGGGCCCGGTTGTAGGTGGTCAGCAGGACCGACTCGCGGTGGTCCTCGGGGTGGGCGGCGGCGTCGCGCTCGGCCAGGTGGGCGGCCCGGTGCAGGGCGATGACGGTCTTGCCGGTTCCGGGGCCGCCGGTGATCTGCACGGCGCCGTTGTAGTGGGCCTCGGTGATCCGGTGCTGGTCGGGGTGGAGCGTGACCTGCCACTGCCGGAAGGGCGCGCGCAGGGCGCCGGCCAGCTCGGGCGGGCCGCTGGGGCGGGGGTCGGCCGGGGCGCCGCCGCCGAGCGGGACGATCTCCGGGGACGCCGGGACCAGGCGGCGGGCGAAGCGCAGCGCCTCCTCGCGCGGCAGCACGGTGAGCAGGCGGTAGCGGGTCCGCGGGTGCTCGGCGGGGTCGTCCCCGGACCCGTCGTCGGGCTCGTCGCCGGCGGGTGCCGGGACGACGACGCCGGACCAGTCGGGGTCGATGCCGACGATCCGGACCCGCGGGTCGGCGGCGTCCGCGACGGGCTCCAGGTCGGGCCGTTCCCCGGCCTGGTAGGCGCGCATCACGGCCAGGGTGTTGAGCTGGACGTCGGGCGTGAGGCGGGTGAAGTCGCTGAGGAAGGTCGGGGCGATCGCAAGGGCGGACACGTCGTGGGTCTCCTCCGGTCTTCGACCAGGTGATGGCTCGGGGTCTGAGGCGTTCGGAGCGGGCGGTGTCGGGGCGGAGGGGCCGGGCCGGCGATCCCTCTCACCTGTGAACATGCTCTCTGCGGAATTCCGGCAAACGCCGCTCGCGGGCCGATTCCCGTCAGGTTTCCGGGGCTTTTCGGGAGAGGCGTCGTCCCAGGTGGGAGGGGGTTCTACGGAAGCCTGTTCGAGTACCGTCCCGAACATTTCCGGGATGCGCGGAGACGCGTCCGCTGACCTGCGGTTCCGTGGCGTCCCGCAGTGTCCTCAAAGGTGTTTAGATGCTGTCCGAAACCCGGTGACGCAGGGCGACAATGCCTGATCCGGGCGGGGGGCATGGGAAGGCCGGTGCGGGATGGGCCGATGAGAACCGGCGGACCGAAAATCGAACGGAAGAACGGTCATCCGGTAACGCATGTGTACAGACGTGTCTTCTGGTGGCATTTCACGCAGTGGCCGGTTTCGGACACGCTCTGTGCAGAGCCGTCCGGGCACGAGATCGTGTAACGCACAGGGGAGACGGCCGCGTGCCATCCGTGCGGTCCAGGACTCTGCCGGGGTCCGTCCTACCCCGGCAGAGTCCTGACCACCCGCGGGCGTGCGCCGCGGGTGCCCACTCTGCGGCGCGGCGCCCTGGAGCGCCCGCCACCACCCTCACCGGTACCCCGGCCCCGCCCGCCCCAAAGCACGCAGGGCGGGGCATTCCCATTCCCTTCGCGAGGCGGCCGTGCTCTACGGTGGTGGTCACCAGGACGACGAAGGGAGCGGTGCGGTCGTGGTCTCCGACGAAAGCGCCCGTATGCGGGTCTCCGACGCCGAACGCCAGCAGGTGGCGGAGGTGCTCAGGGACGCCGCGGCCGAGGGGCGCATCACCCTCGACGAACTCGACGAGCGGCTCGAGGCCGCCTTCAACGCCAAGACCTACGCCGACTTCGAGCCCATCACCGCCGACCTGCCCGGCGCGCCCGGGGCGGCCACCGGCCCCGTCCCCGTCGCGGCGGACGACCGGCCGGCCGGCCGCGTCCACCCCGAGGACATCATGGTCGTCCGGTCCGACGGCGACACCGTCGTCCGCAAGGGCCGCTGGCAGGTGCCCCGCCGCATCGAGGTCCGCAACAAGTACGGGGGCACCCGGCTCGACTTCCGCGAGGCGGACATCCCCCACGACCGTATCGAGGTCCACCTGGAGGTGTCCTGGGGAGGCGCCGAGGTGATCCTGCCCGAGCGGGCCACCGCCGAGGTCGACGTGGACACCTCCTGGCTGGGCAGCCTGAAGGTGGACGCCGACGCCATCCCCCGCCCGCCCGCCCCGCACTTCGTCATCACCGGCACCTGCCACGGCGGAACCCTCCAGGTCGGCCACCGCCGCCCCTTCTCCTGGTCCTCCCTCTTCGGCGTGTGACCGCCCCGGCCCCCACGGGCCGCGGACCGCGGGGGCCCGCGGGCTGCCATCATGGGGTGCGCCCCCGCGCGGGGGCGCGGGAACGGACGGAGGGCCGACGGTGTCGGTGTGGATCGTGGCGGCCGGGGTGTGCGCGGCCGCGTTGAGCCCCTACATCTGGCTGACGGCCGCCTCCGTCGGCCGCCTCCGGACGGTGGAGACCGTCCCGGACCGGCCGGTGGCGGTCGTCCTGGGCGCGGCCGCCTGGGCCGACGGCCCCTCGCCCCTGCTGGCCCGCCGCCTGGACCTGGCCGTGCGCCTGTACCTCGGCGGCAGGGTGGAGCGCGTCATCGTCTCGGGCGACAACCGTGAGGTCTCGCGCCGCGAGACCGACACCATGGCCGCCTACCTCGTCGCCCACGGGGTCCCCGCGGACCGGATCGACGCCGACCCCCACGGCTACCGCACCTGGGACACCTGCGTGCGGGTCCGCGACCTGTTCGGGGTCCGCTCCGCGACCATGGTCACCCAGTCGTTCCACCTGCCCCGCACCGTCGCACTGGCCCGGGCCGCCGGGATCGACGCCGTGGGCGTGGGCGATCCCAGCATGGGGGCCCGCCGCCGCTCCACCGTCATCGGGTACGCCCGCGAGGCCGGGGCCGCGGTCAAGGCCCTGCGCGACGCCGTGCTGCGGCCCGCCCCCGCCCGGACCGGCCCCTGAACCCGGCGATACTGGGGGCATGAACGCGACCCCGAACGACGCGCACACCGGTCCCGAGAGCGTGGACTGGACGGCCCTGGCCCCGGAGGGCGGCGAGCGCATCGCCTCCCTGCTGGCCGAGGTCACCGGCAGCGACACGGCCCTGTCCGAACTGCACGACATCATCGAGTTCCCCGCCCCCGGCCACCGGGCGGCCCCCAGGGCGGTGGACTTCCTCGTCGACGCGGCCTGCTCCGAGCAGACCCCCGCCACCGACCGGTGGCGCCCCCTGAGCCTGCTGCTGGAGCTGGTCTCCGCGCACGCCGAGGACCACTTCCCCGAGCCCCGCGATCTGGCGCAGTGGCGCGACGAGGTGGCCTGGATCACCTCCACCGACACCGGGAAGGCCGTCGAGCAGTACCGGACCTGGGTGGAGGAGGCCCCCGACGAGCAGCAGCGGCGCAGGATGCGCAACCGGCTCGCCGTCCTGGAGCTGCCCGACGGCCCCGCCCTGCTCCAGGCCGAGCTGGACACCTTCGAGGCGATCCGCGCCCGCGTCCCCGACCTGCTGGAGCTGCTCAAGGGCGCGGCGAACCGCGGCGGCATGGACCGGGCCGGGGAGTGGGTCTCCTACCTGCTGGCCTTCCTCACCCCCGACGCCGACCGGATCGTCGCGGGCATCACCGGTGCCTCCCAGATCCTGCTCGCCAAGGACCTGCGCCCCACCCGCCAGGCGCCCTCCAGCCTGCGCGACATGATGGACCAGGCCCTGGCCGGGGGGTCCGAGCCGCTGCCCGCGGAACTGTTCGCGCTGGGCGCGCTGGCCGGGCCGGACGACATCGACCTCACCGTCGCCCTCACCCACCAGATGGCCGGCGGCAACCTGTACAACTCCTTCGCCGCGTCGGTGGCGCTGGTGATGATCCACGGCGGCAACACCCCGCGCGAGGCGCTGCGCCGGATCGGTCGCGGCGGCGGCACCACCAGCGGCTACGAGGGCCTGTTCAACGAGTCGTGGCCGCACTGCGGCGAGCGCTCGCCGCAGGTTCTGGGCTTCCTGGCCCTGGGACGGGCCGGGAGCCGCGCCCGCCGCCTGCGCCTGGACATCCTGCCCGGCCTGATCAAGGGCGAGGAGGACTCGCGCGCCCTGGTCACCGCGGCGGGGCTGGAGCTGGTCCTGGGGCCGCGCACCCAGGGGTTCACCCTCGAGGACCACCTCAACGCCGAGTACGACGAGGAGACCCTCAAGGTGATGTGGGCGATCGCCGAGCTGCCCGCCCAGGCCTGGGAGGACGCGGAGTTCCGGGAGGTCCTGGCCGCCTGGGGGCTTCCGGAGGACCCCGAGGAGTTCCGCACCTCGGTGGGCGTGGAGCTGGAGCCCGAGGTGGTGGAGCCGCAGGCCCCCGCCGCCCCCGAGCCGCCGCAGCAGCAGGGCGGGCTCTTCGGCCGCCTGTTCGGCGGCCGCTGACCTCCGCCGGACCCCGCGGGAACCGCGTCGCGGCGGCCCCCGTCGAAACCGGCACGGCCGGAGCGGGGACGCCCCGGCCGTCCGGCGGCCCCCCGCCGTCCGCCGCCGCCCCTCGGGGCCGCGGCCGACGGGTCCCCGCGGGGCCGCGGGCCCCCTCCGGACCGGAGCCGCGTCCGGCCCCGGGGGCGGCTGCCACCGCCCCCGGGATGGGGAGTCCCGCCCCGGGCGCTCAGCCCCGTTCGAGGGCGGTGCCGATCAGCCCCAGCGGCGGGGAGCCCAGGTCCAGCAGGGCCCGGTGGAACCGGCCCAGGGAGAACTCCGACCCCCACCGCTCGCGGGCCCGCTCGCGCAGCCGCAGGATCTCCAGCTTGCCCCACGTGTACCGGCCGTAGGTGGGGTCGAACGTGGCCCGCCGCGCCTCCGACAGCGCCGCCGGGCCCTGGAGCGGGGTGTCCTCGGAGAACAGCGCCGCCGCCTCCTCCACCGTCATGGTCCCGGTGTGCATGCCGATGGCCACCGACAGCCGGGTCACCCGGATGAGGGCCTCCACCCACACGCCCGCCTCGTAGTGGTCGGCGGTCCACCCCCCGACGCCGCAGCGCTCGGCGGCGTAGTCCCCGAAGCCCTCCTCCAGCATCATCTCCTCGGCGTAGTGCGCCCAGCCCTCGGCGAACGCCATCGAGTGCAGCGCCCGCCGCACCGGGCCGGGGGCGCGCCGCAGCGCCCGCCCGTGCGAGAAGTGCCCGGGGGCCACCTCGTGCACGCTCACCGCCGGCAGCGTGGTGTCGCTGAACATCTCCAGCCACTCGGCGGTCTCCGCCGCGTCCCAGGCGGGGTCGGGCGGGGTGATGTAGTAGAACGACGGGGTGTCGGCCTCCCACGGCCCGGACCAGGCCATCATCGCGGTGGCCCAGCGGTGGGCGGGCGGGGACAGGTCCACCCGGCACTCGCCGTCGCCGTAGGGGGCCAGGCCGCGCTCGGCGGTGAACTCCAGCGCCAGCTCCGTCCAGCGGCGGGCGGCGTCGAGCACCCCGTCGCCGTCCGGGCCCTGCGCGGTCAGCTTCCTGACCGCGGTCATGACGTCCTCGCCGGGGGCGATCCGGCCGACCGCCTCGGCCAGCCGCGCCCGCAGCCGGTCGCGTTCGGCCCGCGCCCGCTCCGCCAGCTCCGCGGGGTCGACCTCCAGGGCCTCCCCGGTGCCCATGAGCCGGGCCAGCCCCTCGGCGCCCAGCGAGGCGTCCTCGGGCCCCTCCTCGGCGGCCCGCTCCACATGGGCGACCAGGCGGGCGTGCGCGGCCAGCGCGGTCTCGCGCAGCGGGGCGGGCACGTCCTCGGGCAGCCCCTCGGCCAGCCCGCGGACGGCGCCGACCAGGGAGCGCGCCACCGGGGCGGGCATCCGGTCCAGAGCGGCGATCGCGTTGTCCACGCCGCGCGGCCACTGCGCCAGGTGGGCGTCCCGGGCCCTGCGGCGCTCGGCCTCGGGGGCGTAGTCCCGGTCGTAGCCGGAGACGTCGAGCTCGCCCAGGTGGTACAGGGGGTTGGCGCGGTACTGCAGCGCCTCGCCCAGCGCGTACCGGGCCTCGGCCTCGAACGCGGCCAGGTGCGCTTCGTCGTGGGGATCGTCCAGCGGCGCGCCGCCCAGCGCCGCCAGGGCGGCCTCGACGCCGGCGGGGGAGAGGTCGGCGATGCGGCCGTCGTACTCGTGCATGCCCGCTCCGTCGCGCATGGCGCCGGGCATGAGGTCGGCCAGGGCCCGCAGCCGGGCCGGGATTTCATGGTTCTCGGGGTGTGGCATGCCCCGACCTTAGAGCGCGGGCCGCGAAAGCACACCCCGCTGTGCGGAGGGCGGAACCCCGGGCCCCTCCCAGTCGTCTCCCCGGATGTGACGACCTCCGAAGAAGCCTCCGCCGAGTCCTCCGACGCAACGGCCGGGAAACGGCCGCGCCGCCGCCGGCTCCTCCTGCTTCCGCTGTTCGCGCTCGCCCTGGTGGCGGCGTTCGCCCCCTTCGTGTGGGTGGTCGCCGGGACCTCCGGGTACCGCCACGCCACCGTCGCCGACGTGCCCGAGCGGCCGGTGGCGCTGGTCCTGGGCGCCGGGGTGCGCGAGGACGGGCTCCCCACCCGGGTGCTGGCCCGGCGGCTGGAGCTGGCCGCCGACCTGTACTTCGCCGGCAAGGCCGAGGTGCTGCTGGTGAGCGGCGACAACAGCGTGGAGCACTACAACGAGACCGACACCATGCGCGACCACCTGGTGGCCGCCGGGGTCCCGGCCGAGCACATCGCGGCCGACTACGCCGGGTTCTCCACCTGGGAGTCGTGCGTGCGCGCCCGCGAGGTGTTCGGGGTGACCGAGGCGACGGTGGTCACCCAGGACTTCCACCTGCCCCGGGCGGTGCGCCTGTGCCGTGCGGCCGGCATCGACGCGGTCGGCGTCGCCGACGCCGCCGCCCGGGAGCGGGTCTGGGCCACCCGCTACGGCTGGGCGCGGGAGGTCCCCGCGGCGGTGGCGGCCCTGGGCACCGTGGTGTTCCGCCCCGACCCCACCTTCCTGGGCCGCTACGAGACCGCCGTCGACGACGCGCTCGCCGCCGCCCGGAAGGACGGGGAGTAGCCGGGGTCCGGGCCGCTCCCGGCGGATCGTTCCGGGGCGCGGCCGTCGGGCCGCCTCCCGCCGGCCGCCCGTGCCCGGCCGGCCGGCTCCGGGCCGGCCCCGCCGGGCGTCCCGCGAGAGATCGCCCGAGGGCCGCCCCCGGCGCCCGGCGCGAGCGCCGGGCGCCGGGGGCACCCGCCGAACACGCCTAGGACAGCCCGGCCAGGGCGTCGCGGACCCGGCCCCGGGCCCCGGCCAGCGCCTCCCGGGCCTCGGCGGCCGGCACCCCGGCCAGCAGCGACACCAGGGCCGTGCGGGTGTCGCCGCCGGCCTCGGTGAGCGCCCGCGCGCAGTCCTCCTCGCCGGCGCCGGAGGCCTGGGCCAGGATGGTCACCACCCGGCCGCGGAGCTTCCCGTTGCTGGCGTCCACTCCCACCATGAGGTTGGAGTAGGTGCGCCCCATCCGGACCATCACGGCGGTGGAGAACGCGTTCAGCGCCAGTTTCTGGGCGGTGCCCGCCTTCATCCGGGTCGACCCGGCGATCACCTCGGCACCGGTGTCCACGCCCACGTGCACGTCCACGTGCTCCGCCAGCGGGGCGTCCGGGTTGGCGCTGATGAGCACGGTCGCGGCGGACCGCTCCCGGGCCGCCTCCAGCGCGCCGCCCACGTACGGGGTGCGGCCGCTGGCCGCCAGCCCGACCGCCAGCGAACCGGGGGTCAGCCCCGAGGCGTCCGCGCGCCCGGACTCCCAGTCGTCCTCGATGCCCTCCACCGCGCGGACCAGGGCCGCCCCGCCGCCCGCGTGGTGGGACACCACCCATTCGGGGGGCACCCCGTAGGTGGGGGGCAGCTCGGCGGCGTCCTGGGCGGCGATGCGCCCGGAGGTCCCCGCGCCGAAGTAGTGGATGGCCGCCCCGCTCTCCAGGGCGGCCACCCCCAGCTCCACGGCCCGCGCCAGCTCCGGCAGCACCGCCTCCACCGCGGCGGGCACGGTGGCGTCCTCCGCGTTGATCCGCCGCAGGACGTCCAGGACCGACAACCGGTCGATGTCCAGGGTGCGGGGGTTGCGGGCCTCGGTGGGGGCGCGCACGATCACCGTCTCGCCCGGGGGCGCCCCGGGGTCCGACGGGCCGTCCGGGGTCCGTTCCCCGCCGTAGTGTTCCACAGCGCTCTCCTGTTCGGTCCGCACCCGCTGTCGTTCCTTTCCGGTCGGTCCCCGGTCCGCCGCCTCGGCCCCGCCCGTCATCCGCCGACCCCGGGCGTGTGCTCCGGGCCCGGGGAATCCCGCCCGCGCCTCACGGCCGGTCGTCGGCGGCCCTGTCGTCGGGCCGGCCCCGGCGACGCTTGCGGTCGTCGCTGATGCGCAGCCCCCGCACCGCCTCGGCGGTGGTCTCCAGGGCCGCCCTGCTGTCGGCGTACCGGCTCTGGGCCAGCCCCACGAACAGGCAGTCCACCACGGTCAGCTGGGCCAGCCTGCTGGCGGTCGCCCCGGACCGGAAGGTGGTCTCCCGGGCCGCCGTGGTCAGCACGTGGTCGGCGAACCCGATGGCGGAGCGCGGGAAGTTGGTGATGGCCACGGTGCGCGCGCCCCGGCGCCCGGCCTCGGTCAGGGCCTGCACGGTGTCGATGGTGGCGCCGCTGTGCGAGATGCCGATGGCCACGTCGCGCTCGTCCAGCAGGGCCGCGCTGGTGAGCATCACGTGCGCGTCCGACCAGGCGAACGACGTGAGCCCGATCCGGTGCAGCTTCTGCTGGAGGTCGGCGCCCACGAACGCGCTGGCCCCCACCCCGTAGACGTCGATCCGCCGGGCGGACGACATCGTGTCGATGACGGTGCGCAGCACGTCGACGTCCAGGGCCGCGCCGGTCTCCTCGACCGCCCGGGCGTCGGTGTAGGCGATCTTCTGGACCACCGTCACCAGGGTGTCGTCGGGGTTGATGTCCCCGTCGGGCTCGGGGGCCCCGGTGGTGCGGGCCCCGCGCGCCTGGCCGGCCTCGGTGGCCAGCGCCAGGCGCAGCTCCCGGTACCCGCTGAAGTCGATGGTCCGGCAGAAGCGGATGACCGTGGCTTCAGAGGTCGCGCAGTCCTTCGCCAGTTGTGTGATGGAGGAGGCCGCCGCCCGCTCCGGGTCGTCGATGATGCGCTGGGCGACCCGCCGCTCGGCCGGTGCCAGCGAGGGCAGCAGCGAGCGGATGCGGAGCACGGTGGTGGGGACCTGTGGGATCCCCGGTTCCACCCGGCCTTCCGTGGGCTTCGGAATGTGCGCCATGGAGGAAAGTTTCTTTCGGTCTCGGGGCAGAGTCAACGCGCGGAAGGGAAAAAGCGGGAGAATCCAGGATTCCAAGCGGTCGGCCCCGCGGCAAGTACCGAAGTCCCCGGACCTCGGGTTTCCCGGCTGAAGTGGGAGAAGGCGCCGGAAGGCGGCCGGCGCGGCCGGGGGAGCGGCGCGGGCGGACCCGGCACACGGCCCGTGCGCGGTGTCCACCGCGCACTCGCGCGCCGGGCCCGGGAGGGCCATCGCGGCCGCGGGGAAGTACCGGTCGTTCCGGCCCGCCGGTGACGAGTCTGGCGGCGGGCTCTTACGTTCGCCTTTCACCGGAGTGAACGGTCGCGGGGTCTTGTGATATCGCCCGAATTCGTTTGCAGCGGTGCTCATGGGTCACATGAGTCGCTAGTGTCGACCCCATGACACAGAACAACGATCCGAATCAGGACCCCGCCGGGGCCACACAGCACTTCCAGCGTTTCGTCGACGAGAACCCCGAACCTGAGGCGCCCGAGCGCCGCCCCGTCCTGCCGATCGTCCTCGCGGGCGTCGGCGTGATCGCGGCCGTCGCGGTCGTCGTCGCGCTGGTCCTGGCCTTCTCCTGACCCTCGCGGGCGACCGGACAAACGGTTCGCGACCACTCCGCGAGTCCTGCTAGAGTTAACGACGTCGCCGGGGAGCACGGCCCACAGGGCCCGGATCCCCGGGAACGACCGGCGTCATTAGCTCAATTGGCAGAGCAGCTGACTCTTAATCAGCGGGTTCGGGGTTCGAGTCCCTGATGACGCACGGCGAACGGCCCCGGCAGAAGGCTCGGCCTTCCACCGGGGTCGATCACGTGGCGGTCCTCCGACCGCTCCGCAGTGGCCCGTATCACGGGCCGGGCGGTGCGGCGGCCCCCGAGGGGTCGGGTAGGATCGACCGGGTCGCGGTGCGGACGTCGGTCCGCGCGACGACGGGCGTCATTAGCTCAATTGGCAGAGCAGCTGACTCTTAATCAGCGGGTTCGGGGTTCGAGTCCCTGATGACGCACACTGCGGGAAGGCCCCCGGTCGGGTACCGGGGGCCTTCCGCATCCCCGGGGTCCCGGACCCCGCTCCGGGGGGCACGGGAAATGTCGTGGCCCCGTGCTGTGCTGTACCGCATCCCCCACGCGCCCGAAGGAAGCAGGCCGGCCGGACCCCTCGGCCCCCCACCGCTTTCCGGGCATATCCCACAAACGGATTGACACCGGCCCCGACCTGGTGAAATGTTGTCTCGCCGCCGTTTCGGGCCGGCCCTTCCCCTGAACCACTTCCGGAGTATCCCCATGTCCCTGTCCCCCTTCCGCGCGCTGGCCCTGTCCGCTCTGGCCTGTGGCGCCGCCCTCTCCCTCACCGGCTGCGGCGCCATCGTGAACAACCTCCTGGGCGGCGCCCCCGCCGAGACCGCCCCGGACGGCGCCGCCGGCGGCTCCGAGGAGACCTCCCTCCTGCCGGAGAGCGACGACGTCTTCACCCTGGCCGTCGGCGACTGCTTCACCGAGGCCGAGTTCAACACCTCCTTCACCGGCGACGAGGTCAGCGAGGTCCCGACGCTCGACTGCGCCGAGGAGCACGACGCGGAGGTCTACCACATCGAGACGCTGCCCGAGGGCGCGTTCCCGGGTGAGACGGCCATCGAGTCCTCCGCCACGGAGGCCTGCGAGACCAACTTCGAGACGTTCATCGGCGTTCCCTACCTGGAGTCGGAGCTGTACTACAGCTACCTGACCCCGACCGAGGACGGCTGGAACACCATCGACGACCGCGAGATCGTCTGCTACATCGTCACCAGCGGCGAGATGGTCACCGGCACCCTCGCCGGCGCCGCCCGCTAGGTTCCCTACCGGTCCGCCCCTATCGGGCGGACCGGTATTTTTCCGTCCGGACCGGGAACCACGGCCGTTCTCCGCGCATCTGGATAAGTGTCGCCGGGTCCGTCGGCGACAGGTAACGAAGAACCCCTGTTGGAGTCGCCATGTTGTCGGAATTGCGCCGTTCGCCCTATGGGCGCCTCGTGCTCGGCCCCCTGGTCGTCGGCGCGGCACTGTCGCTGACGGCGTGCAGCCCCGAAATGCTGCTGCCTCCGGCGCTGCGCCCGGGAGCGGAGGTGGCGCCGTCCCCCGAAACGACCGAGACCCCCGCGGAGACTCCGGTGGAGACCCCCGCGGAGACCCCGGTGGAAACCCCCATGGACCCCGAGGACACCGATGTCTTCGACATCTACCTCGGCGACTGCCTGACCGAGTTCGGCTCGGACGAGGACTCGATCTCCTCGGTGCCCAAGATCGACTGCGCGGAGCCGCACGTCTACGAGGTCTACCACGTCGAGAACATCAACGAGTCCGGCGACTACCCCGGTGAGACCTCCGTCTCCGACTCGGCCAACGAGCTGTGCGAGGCGGCGTTCGAGCCCTTCGTCGGCACCGGGTACTACGACTCGGCCCTCTACTACACGCCGCTCTTCCCGACGGCGGACGGCTGGGCCGCGGGCGACCGCGAGGTCCTGTGCCTGATCTACGACCCCGCGGGCGACACCACCGGCACCCTGGCGGGCGCCAACCGGTAGGACACCCGTTCCGGCGTACGGCCCGCACCGCCCACCGGCGGTGCGGGCCGTTCCCGTGCGGGGGTCAGCCGATCCCGGGCAGCCGGGCCGCGAGCGGGTTACCGCGCTCGGACATGATCCCGGCGACGACCGCGCCGGCCGCCTCCGCCTCCTGTGTCCTCAGGGCCGACGGCGCGTCCTGCGGCCGGGGCAGCCCGGCGCAGGTCGCGTCCCGCGGGGCCGCGCCGTCCACCAGGTAGGCGTCCACGGCCGCGGTCACGCAGTCGTGGCCGGGCATCCCGTAGAACCCGTGCCCGCCCTCGTCGGTGACGGTGACCAGGGCGTTGCCGAGCCGGTCGGCCATCCGCGGCCCGCCCTCGTAGACGGTGTTGGCATCGAACTCCGCCGCGATCACCAGGCCGGGGGCGTAGCCCTCGCGCTCCAGCTCCACCAGAGGCTCGGCCGGCGCCCGCGAGGCGAACGCGCAGGGCTGCGGCGAGTCCCAGATCGCCCCGATGCCGTACGGGTTGTACTCGCGCGCCTCGCGCATGTCCCGGTAGTAGCCCGACAGGCGCGACGGCCACTCGGCCTCGCAGCTCACCGCCATGAGCAGGGAGTCGTTGGAGAGCTCCACCTCCGGGTCGGGGTACTCGGGGAGCTCGTACCCGGGGAAGGGCACGTCGTTCACGAAGAACCCGAGCTCGACCGAGATCAGGTCCCAGTACATCTGGTTCCGCGACGCCGAGCCGATGTAGAAGTCGAAGTCGTCGGCGGTGAAGGGCGTCCCCTCGGGCATGCCGGGGACGTCGTCGCGGGGCTCCTCCTCCAACCGGGCGCGGGTCTCCTCGACGGTGGCCAGCACCTCCTCGGGGGTGGACCCGAACCCGTACTCGTCGTGGCGCTCGGCGACCCACGCGGTGTACCGGTCCACGTTGGCCTTGTAGCCCCGGTTCTGGGTGCGGAAGAGCTCCCGCCACATGCCGTCGGGCAGGACCGAGGAGTCCAGCACGCTGAGGTCCAGCCTCTCGGGGAACAGGCTCCCGTACACCGCTCCCAGGTAGGTGCCGTAGGACACCCCGTAGTAGGAGGTCCGCTCCTCGCCCAGGGCGGCGCGGATCACGTCCATGTCGCGCGCGGTGTTCGCCGTGGTCATGAGCGGGATGAGGTCGCCGTGGGCGCTCTCACACGACCGCTGGACGGAGACGGCCGCCCGGGTGACGGCCGAGAACTCGTCGTCGTCGGGGCGCGAGGGCGGGAGGGGGAGGTCCGCGCCGCAGTCGAGGTAGGGGGTGGAGGCGCCGCTGCCGCGCGGGTCCATCCCGATGATGTCGTACACCTCGGCGATGCGCTGGGTGCCCAGCCCGTAGCCGAACCCGAGGTCGGGGCGGGGCTCGATGGGCATGTAGCGGCCCGAGCCCCCGGGCCCGCCGGGGTTGGTCAGCAGGATGCCGCGCCGCCGATCGGGGTCGGTGGCGCGGTGGCGGCTGATCGCGATGGACGCCCGCTCGCCGCCGGGGTCGGCGTAGTCGAGGGGCACCTCGATCCAGGCGCAGTCCAGCCCCTCCAGGAGCCGTTCCTCACAGGGGGCCCACTCGACCTCCTGCTCGTGGAACGCGGCCAAGGGGTCGGCGGGCTCGGCGGCGGCCGGGGCGGCCGCGGCGAGCGACAGGGTCAGAGCGGACACCAGGGTGCCCACGGCGATCGGTGGGTGTGCTCTGCGCACGGGGGTTCCCTTGCTGTTCCGGCCCGGGCCGCGGGGGCGGCGCCGAGGGAGCGTGCATCGGCCCGGTAACCGTATGTATTTCCGGTTCGCGTAGAACACCGACGAAAGTCATGTATCGCGGAACGTGGCCTGATCCGGCCATGAAGTGAACGGGGGTTCATCCCCATATGTACGTTTCGTGACTTTTGCGATGCCGATCACATCGCACAAAGGACGCCATTTGGTCACGGGGGTGGTATCCGCCACACCCCGCGGGCTACCTTGTCGTTCTATTAGGAAACTTTCCTAATAGAACAGGTCGGGCGCATTCCGCGCACCCCGGCCCTTCCCCCCGTATCTTCCGACCCCCGTTACCGACGAGCCCCCGCTCCCCTCCGACAGCCCCCCTCCCGCTCGAAGGAGACTCGTGGCCACCGAAATCGCGGCATCGCCACCGCCGCCGGAAGCCGGGACCACGGCGCCGCCCGGCGGCGCCCCCCTCTCCCTGCCCCTCCGGATCTGGCGCCACTACGCCCTGGTCAAGGTCCGCAAAGCGGTCGTCGTCGTCTTCGTCGTCGCCAACGTGACCTTCTTCCTCGGCCGCGCCATGCCCGGAGACCCCATCGACGTCATGGCCGGCCGCCTCACCCAGGGCGGGATGAGCCTGGAGGAGGCGCGGATCATCGCCGCCAACTCCCTGGCCTACGACCCCGACGCGCCCCTGTGGTCGCAGTGGTGGGACTTCATCGTCGGCCTGGTCACCTTCGACATGGGCATGACCATCAACCGGCCCGGGTTCACCGTCGCCGAGTCCATCGGCGCCTACCTGCCCTGGACCCTGTTCAGCATCGGCGTGGGCACCCTCGTCTCCATCACCCTGGGCCTGGCGCTGGGCATGGTGATGGCCTACCGCCGCAACCGCCTGCTGGACCACGTCCTCAGCGTCGTCGCCTCCGTGCTGGGCGCCATCCCCAACTACCTCATCGCGATGCTGCTGGTCGTCGGCGGCGGCATGTACCTGAGCTGGTTCAACCCCATCGCGCTGCGCGGCACCCTCAGCCCCGGGGTCGAGCCCGGTTTCAGCGCGGAGTTCGTCGGCGACGCCCTGTACCACGCCGGACTGCCGATCTTCACCTACGTGCTGGCCATCATCGGCACCTGGATGCTCGTCATGAAGGCCTCCACCACCGAGGTCCTGAGCGAGGACTACGTGACCGTCGCCCGGGCCCGGGGCCTGCGCGACCGCCGCATCGCGACGTCCTACGTCGGGCGCAACGCCATCCTGCCGCTGGTCGCGCAGATCGCCATCTCCTTCGGGACCCTCGTCGGCGGCGCGATCTTCGTCGAGCAGGTCCTGGTCTACAAGGGGGTCGGCGGCCTGCTGCTGGACGCGGTCAACTACCGCGACTACCCGCTCCTCCAGGGCCTCCTGGTCGTCCTCACCACCTGTGTGGTGGCCGCCAACCTCATCGCCGACCTGCTCTACAGCAGGCTCGACCCGCGCATCCGGAAGTAGGAGACCATGGCAGTCAGTACCGCCGCCCCCGGCGGAGCCGGGGTCTGGGGCGCCATCTGGCACGGCGTCACCCGCAGCACCAGCGGATTCGTCGGGCTGTGCATCGTCGTCGGCGTCCTCCTGTTCGCCTTCGTCGGCCCCTTCTTCGTCGACACCGACAACCCGACCGACGTCACCAAGATCTGGGGCCCGATCACCGCCGAGCACTGGCTCGGCACCAACCACGAGGGCAAGGACACCTTCGTCCAGCTGGTCCTGGGCGGCCGCGAACCCATCTGGGTGGGCATCGTCGCCGCGCTGATCACCGTCGCCATCGCCGTCGTCCTGGGCGGGATCGCCGGCTACGTGCGCGGCCGGATCGACCACTTCCTGCTCCAGCTCACCGACATCACGATGACCATCCCGTTCATCGTCCTGATGCTGGTCGTGGCGTCCTTCTACCGCACCGCCTCGCCGATGGTCGTCGCCTTCATCATCGGCCTGGTCACCTGGCCCTACCTCATGCGCTCCATCCGAGCCCAGGTGCTCACCCTGCGCGAACGCGAGTTCGTCGAGGCGGCCCGGCTCCAGGACCTGGGCACCGCGCGCATCCTCTTCGCCGAGGTGCTGCCCAACATGGCCGGCTACATCTTCGTCAACTTCATCATCGCGATCACCAACGCGATCTACGCCGTCGTCGGCATGTACCTGCTGGGGCTGCTGCCCAGCACCGCCGCCAACTGGGGGCTGATGATCCAGCAGGCCTGGGACAACAACGCCTTCCTGGTCCCCACGGCCGCGCCGTTCCTGGTCGCCCCGATGGTGATGATCATGCTCTTCCAGATCGGCCTGGTCACCATGACCCGGTCCCTGGAACAGGCCCTCAACCCACGACTCCGGGACAGGTGAGCCACGTGACCGCTTCCCACGCAGCGCCGGCCCCGGCCGAGGGGCCGCTGCTCTCCGTCCGCGGCGTCGACGTCGGCTACCGCACCGGTCGGCGCACACAGGTGACCGCCGTCCACGGCGTCTCCTTCGACCTCTACCCCGGCCAGTCCATGGCCCTGGTGGGGGAGTCCGGCTGCGGCAAGACCACCCTGGGCCTGGGGCTGCTGCGCCTGCTGCCGCGCACCGGCGTCGTCTCGGCCGGGGAGATCCTCTTCCGCCGCAAGGACGGGCGCACCGTCGACGTCCGCTCCCTGGCCAGGGAGGACCTGCGCCGGTTCCGCTGGAGCGAGGCCGCCATGGTCTTCCAGGGCGCGATGAACGCCTTCAACCCGGTGCTCAAGATCGAGGACCACTTCCTCGACACCTTCCGCGCGCACGAGACCGGCCGCGCCCGCCGCCGCTCCGCGGTCCGCGAGGAGTCGGCCGCCCTGCTGGAGATGGTCCGGCTGGACCCGGCCCGGGTCCTGGACGCCTTCCCGCACGAGCTGTCCGGCGGCATGCGCCAGCGCGCCCTCATCGCCCTGGCCCTGGCGCTGAAACCGCAGCTGCTCATCCTGGACGAGCCCACCACGGCCCTGGACCTGCTCACCCAGCGGGCCATCGTCGAGCGCCTGTCCGAACTGCGCGAGGAGCTGCGCTTCTCGATGGTCTTCATCACCCACGACCTGGGACTGGCCGCCGAACTCGCCGACCGCGTCGGGACGATGTACGCGGGCCGCCTCATCGAGACCGGCACCACGCGCGACATCTTCTACCGGCCGCGCCACCCCTACACCTCGGCGCTGATCAACTCCGTGCCCCCGGTCAGCGGCGACCTGGTCGTCCCCGAGTCCCTGCCCGGCGGCCCGCCCGGCCTCTCCTCCCTGCCCCCGGGCTGCTCCTTCGCCCCCCGCTGCAGGCACGCCGCCGAGCGGTGCCGCGAGACCCGCCCGGAGCTGGAGGTCCTGCACACCCGCGGCGACGGCCTCAGCCACGCCGCCGCCTGCCTGCGCACCCGCGAACTCGCCGCTGAGGGGGTCACCCGTGATTGACCGTTCCGTGCCCGCGCCCGCCCCGGCCGCCGGGGCGGCCGCCCCCGGCCCCGACCCCGCCCCGGTGCTGAGCCTGCGCGGCGTGCACCAGGTCTTCCCCAGCGCGCGCGGCGACGTGCCCGCCGTCGCGGGGGTCGACCTGGAGGTCCGCCCGGGCAAGGCCCTGTGCCTGGTGGGGGAGTCCGGCTGCGGCAAGACCACCACCGCCCGGATGGCCGCCGGGCTGGCCGACCCCACCGCCGGGTCGGTGCTGTTCCGCGGCCGCGACATCACCGCCATGGACAAGAAGGAGCGCTCGGGGTTCCGGCGCGCGGTCCAGTACATCCACCAGGACCCCTACGCCTCCCTCAACCCGGTGCGCACCGTCTACTCCACGGTCTCCGCCGGGCTGCGCCGCCACCGCATGGTCGCCGACCACAGGGAGGCCCGCAGGGTCACCGCCGAACTCCTGGAACGGGTCGACCTCACCCCGGCCGCGGACTTCATCGACAAGTACCCCCACCAGATGTCCGGCGGCCAGCGCCAGCGCGTCGCCATCGCCCGGGCCCTGGCGATGAACCCCGAGGTGATCATCGCCGACGAGTCCACCTCCATGCTCGACGTCTCCATCCGGGTCAGCCTGCTCAACACCCTGGGCCGGCTGCGCGACGACCTGGGCGTCGGCTTCCTGTTCATCACCCACGACCTGGCGGTGGCCAAGTACTTCGCCTGGGAGGGCGAGATCGCCGTCATGTACCTGGGCAAGGTCGTCGAACACGGCCCCACGCCCCGGGTGGTCAACGATCCGCGGCACCCCTACACCCGGGCGCTGATCTCGGCGGTCTGCGAACCCGACCCCGACCTGGCCCGGACCAAGGAGCGGATCCGGCTGCGCAGCGCGGACATCCCCGACCTGACGGCCCTGCCCCCCGGGTGCGACTTCCACCCGCGCTGCCCCCTCTACGCCCCGGGGGAGTGCGACACCCGCCGACCGCCACTGGTGCGCGGCCATGACCGACTGCTCGCCTGCCACGTGGCCGGCCAGGGGTGAGCGGATGCTCCTCATCGGCCGTTTCGGCCTCCTCGTCGGAGCCTTCCTCGCCCTGGCCGCCGGCCTCACGGCCCTGCTGAATCCCCCCGGCACAGCCGAGTTCGTGATCAGCGCCGTCACCGTCGTGATCGGCCTGACCGTGCTCTCCCTCGGACTGCTCGCCGTCCTCATCGAAAGGAAGCGCCAGGAATGACCCCCACCCCCGACCGCAACACACTCCTACAGGACCTCAGCCGCAGGAGACTCCTCAAGGCCGTCGGCTTCGGCGCGGTCGGCGTCGCCGGAGCCAACGTCCTGGCGGCCTGCGCCGGCGGAGACAACGCGTCCAACGCCGTCCCGGGCCAGTTCACCGGCGTCTACGACTACGACATCGACGCACAGACCCGCAACGTCGCCGTGGAGGACGGCGCGCTGCTCATGAACTCGGTCTACGCCGACCTGTTCCTGCCCGCGGGCGGGTTCTACAACTGGAAGACCCACGAGTGGGACTACCTGCTCATGGAGAACGCGGTCTGGGAGGGCGACGACCTCATCGTCAGCCTGCGCCCCGGCCTGAAGTGGAGCGACGGCACCGACCTGAACGCCGACGACCTGCACCAGAACTTCGCCATCCGCGTTCTGGAGGCCCCGGCCTGGTCCATCGGCTTCCCGCAGATCACCGAGCTGGAGAAGCTGGACGACCTCAGCGTCCGGGCCCGCTTCGACAACCCGTTCCCCGGTATCGAGCTCCAGGTCATCGACCACCGCCTCTTCTCCAAGTCCACCTACGGCGACTTCGGCGAGCGCGCCATCGCGATGGTCGCCGACGGGGTCCGCCAGGGCGACGACGAGCACAACGAGTTCAACGCCGAGTTCATCGCGTTCAACCCCACCGACGTCATCTGCAGCGGCCCGTACAAGTTCGACCCGGCCCAGACCGCCGACGCGCGCATCACCCTGGTGCGCAACGAGGACGGGTACCAGGGCACCGAGGTCGCCTTCGACGAGGTCGTCATCCACAAGGGGGACAACCGGCAGGCCTCGCTGCTCATCCAGCAGGGCGAGGTGGACTACTCCACCCTGGCGACCTCCGCCGCGGACCAGCAGGCGTTCCAGAGCGTGGAGGGCCTGCGCTGGATCGAGCACCCCGGCTACGACGGCTGCGGCCTGATGTTCAACTACCAGAAGAAGCCGGAGCTGAAGGACGTGCGCGTCCGCAAGGCGCTGGCCCACCTGCTGGACAGCGACCAGATCGGCCAGGTCGCGCGCGGCGAGGCCTACACCCGCGTCAACTACTACGCCGGCCTGGTGGACATGCAGGCCGAGCAGGTCTTCAGCCAGGAGGAGCTGGCCGGGTTCGCGACCTACGACCTGGACCACGACAAGGCCACCGAGCTGCTGGAGGAGGCGGGCTGGACCAAGCAGGACGGGATCTGGCACCTGCCGGACGGCGAGCCGGCCTCCTTCGAGGTCGTCGGCGTGGTCGGCTGGGGCGACTTCGAGCTCACCGCCACCCAGGTCGAGGAGGCGTGGAACGACTTCGGCATCCAGACCACGGCGTCCAACGTCCCCGCCGACAACCCCTGGGGCATCTGGGCCGCCGGCGACTTCGAGGTGGCCGTGCGCCACTGGGGCAACCCGGAGATCCCGTCCTACTGGGGCGCCTTCCAGATGAACTTCCTGGTGGAGAACGCGCGCACCGGGGACACCCCGGGCCAGGACTTCGACCTCAAGGTGGACAGCCCCAGCCAGGGCGAGGTGGACCTGGAGGCCCTGGTGGAGGTCGCCAAGACCGCGCCCACCGAGGAGGAGCAGATCGAGGCGGTGAGGACGATGGCGATCGTCTTCAACGAGCTGCTGCCGCGCATCCCCGTCTGGACCTACAAGTACCTGGCCCCCGCCCTGGAGGGGGTCCGTGTGGCGAAGTTCGACGACGACCACCCGGCGTCGCAGAACCAGATCTACATGGACAACCACGTCATCCTGTCGCTCATCCAGGGCGACCTGAAGCCGGTCGAGTAGCCGCCCGCCGGAGGTGGGAGTGACCTCCGGGGCACCCGGGGCGGGCCCTGCGCGGGCCCGCCCCGTTTTCGCTCCGATGTCGGGACCAAAGTCCCGACCTTGGACACGGAAAGGGGTGTCATGTCCGCAGTGGGGCTTTTGTGGATGTAGTCTCCGAAGACACCGGGAAGTCACGGCGTTCCCGGCGTCCCCCGCAGCCCCCGGCCCCCGGATGTGGAAGGTCCCCAGCCATGGACGCAGTTCCGTCCGCCCCGGCGCGACACCCTCCGCGGAACATGCGCGCCCGCCGGGAACGCGGATCCGAAGGGGAATGCGGCCCGGGGCCGTGTCCGGAGGGCGACCCTGGTCCATCGTCGGTCATAACCTGACATAAGTGGCCAAAGGGTCGCCTGAGCAGTTCTCCGCTCTCCCCTGTCGTCCCTGGTCAAGAGGGATGATGGAAGCCCTTTTCCGATGCTTCTCCGATTCTTCTGCCAAGCCGGTCCGCCTTTGTTAGTCTGGCGAACCGAACGACGATTACCGGTGGAAGTGCAGGAATTGTGCGGGCCGTGGGTGCTTGTCCCCCGTCAAGCGGGCCCCATCCCCGCCCCGCGCGAGCGGGGCCGGACCGCCCCCGAGCCGAGGAGACGAGACAGTGGCACAGGCGCCGCCGCCGGCAGAGGGCTCCGTCCCCCGATCCCCCGAGGGCGGGGCGAAGGCGTCGGCGCAGGAGCCCGCAGACAGGCGTGAGGGGCGTTTCCGCCGGGCCATCTACCGTATGGTCCGTATCCAGGAAACCCGCTCCATGGAGACCGAGCAAGGAAATCCCGTGCATCAGCCCGTGCATCCGCACTCGCAGGAACCCGGCCGCCCCGCGGACCGGGACGGCGGCCGGCACACCGCCTCCCCCCGTGCGGGGGAGACGACGGCGGGCGGAGGCGAGAGCGCCCCCGCGGACGTCCCCTCGGTGGAACGACCCGTCGGCCCCTTCTCCGGCTCCGCCGAGAACGGCTACCGGCCGAGCCCGCGCGCCGGCGCCCCCAACCCCTACACTTCGGTCCGACGCGTCGAGGTCGACGACGTCGCACCCGATGCCGTTCCCGTCGGCCAATGGCGCGGCGCCGGCCTCGACGAGCCCGAGCCGCGCACACCCGAAGTCACCGCTCCGCCGGAGCACACCGCGTCCGAGGAGGAGGCCCCGGTGCACCAGACCCCGCCCGCGTCCGAGGAACCGGGACCGCCCCCCGCCGCCGCCGCGTCGGAGCCCCCCCACACGGAGCAATTCGAGGCCCCTGTGTCATTCACCCCTGCATCCTCCTCCGCGGAGTCACCGCTGCCCGAGCCCGCGCGCCGGGACTCCCCCCGGGGCGACCGCCGCGGCCACCGGCCCGAGGGCGGCACCCCCTACCGCGAGCCCCGCGCCGCGGCCGAGCCCGCCACCGACGGGCGGCACCGCCAGGAGGCCTGGCGCGACCAGCGCGCCGAACCCGACCGCTACGAGGAGCCCCGCCGCGCCCCGCGCGGCAACCCCTACGACCCCGGTTACGCCGACCGGGTCTCCGGCCGCGCCGACTACGCGTCCCGGCCGGAGCCGGAGTACGGCGCGCCCCGGCCGGAGTACGGCGCGGACGGGCACCGCTACGAGGACCCCCGCCGCGCCCCGCGCGGCAACCCCTACCGCGAGCCCTACCCGGTGCACGACCACCGCGGGGCCCCGCACGACCCCTACGGCGACGACCACCGGTACGGGCCCGACCCCCGCGCGCCGCGGCCGGAGGCCTACCGGAACCCGCCGCCCGCCCACCCGCGGGGCGAGTACCCCTACCCGCAGCCGCACATGGCCTACCCGTACCCGGTGTACCCGGCCCCGGTGCCGCCGCCGATGGCCTACCCCAACGTGTACCCGGCGCCCTTCCAGCCGCCCGGCTACATGGTCCAGGGCCAGCCGGTGTTCTACCCGGGGCAGGCCAACCCCTACGGCCAGCCGGTCCAGCACGTCATCGTGTTCACCGCGGGGCAGCCGCCGCAGGTGATCACCGCCGACACCGCCGCCACCCTGTTCGCCGAGCAGGCGTCGGCCGCCGAGGTCCGCGAGGAGGACAAGGCGCTGACCCGCGCCGAGCCGCGGCAGGAGGAGCCCGCCGAGGAGGAGGACACCGCCGCCGCGCCGGCCGCCGAGCCCGAGGCCGAGGCCGCCTCCGTCACCGAGCCGGTCGCCGAGGTCGCGCCCGCCCCGGCCCCCACGGTCCCTGCCGCCGGGCCGGAGCCCGAGGCGGCCGCGCCGCCGGCGCCGGACACCCCGCTGGTGCGGGAGGACGGCAAGGGCCTGCTCAACGAGGCGCTGGCGGGCCTGGCCATGCGCGACCTCTCCCTCGTCGACGCGCTGCTGGAGATGGTCGAGGAGCTGGAGTCCGACGCACAGGACCCCGACCTGCTCGACAAGCTCTTCCAGATCGACAACTTCGCGACCCGGATGCGGCGCAACGGGGAGAACTTCCTGGTGCTCACCGGACATGACGGCGGCGAGTCCGACGCCCACGACGAGATCGTCCCCCTGCTCGACGTGGCCCGCGCCGCGGTGTCGGAGATCAAGGACTACCCCCGCGTCAAGCTGGGCAAGCTCCCGCAGACCTCCATCACCGGTATGGCGGCCGACGACATCAGCCACCTGCTGGCCGAACTCCTCGACAACGCCACAGCCAACTCCCCGGAGCACTCCCAGGTCGTCATCAGCGGCCAGACCCTGGACGGCGACGACCTCATGATCGTCGTCGAGGACGAGGGCGTGGGCATCCCGGACAAGCAGCTGGCCGAGCTCAACGAGCGGCTGTCCGGCGAGCCGGTGCTGGACGAGGAGGCGCCCCGGCACATGGGCCTGTACGTCGCCAGCCGCATCGCCAAGAAGCACGGCCTGTCGGCCAAGCTCGAATCCCGCGCCTTCCGCGGGGTGAGCGCCTACGTGATCGTCCCCAAGGAGCTGCTGCGGGTGGCCACGCCGCGGACCCCGGGACAGGCGCGCACCTCCACGGTCCCCGCCTCGACGGTCCCCGCCGTCCGCCCGGCCCCGGCCGCCGCGCCCCCGGCCGCCGCGCCGGCCCAGGGCTCGCCCAACGGCACTCCCAAGAGCGCCTCCGGCGCGTCGGGCGGCACCTCCGCGGTCACCGCCGCGGGACTGCCCCGGCGCAGCGCCACCCCGCACGGCTCCCCGCTGCGCATGATGCCGCGCCCCGACCCCGGCGCGACCCCCCCGGCGCGCGGGGACACGCCCCCCAAGCTCACCGGAGAGGCCCGGGCCGAACAGATCCGGGACGAACTGGGTGACTTCCTCGAAGGCGAACGCGCCGCCCTTGAGGGTGAGGAACTGGACGCGACCACGGACGACACGGGCGGGAAGGCCGACGAATGACCGGCCGCACCCCCGGCGCGCGCACCCCGGTGTCCGCGCAGATCCCCCGAACCCCTAAGACACTCGGCCGAGGCAGGTAGAGCATGACTGAACCCGTGAACGACAGTGTTGAGAACTTCTCGTGGCTCATCGACCGGTTCGTCCGCGACGTGCGCGGTGTCGAGCACGCCGTCGTGGTCTCCTCCGACGGCCTGGTCCTCACCCACTCCAGCGACTTCCCCGAGGAGCACGCCGAGCAGCTCGCCGCCATCGCCAGCGGGCTGCACAGCCTGGCCGTGGGCGGGGCGAGCCTGTTCCAGCGCGGGGAGTGCGAGCAGCTGCTCGTGCGCTTCAACCACGGACACCTGTTCATCATGGCGATCAGCGACGGCTCCTGCATGGCGGTGCTCACCGCCCCCGGGACCGAGCTGAAGATCGTGGGCTTCCAGATGGCCAAGCTCGTCGAGAACGTCGCCCACGTCCTCACGCCGCAGCTGCGCTCGCAGCTGCGCGAAGTCATCCAGAACTGACGACGGTGACCCGTTACGGTTCAGCAGGAATGAGGTTGCCACGTCAATGAGCTTCCGCAGGCGAAGGAGTAACCGCGTTCGCCCGTTCACCTTCACCGGTGGGCGGACGCGGTCTCGGCATCCGCTGATGGTGCAGACCCTGGTCTCGACCTCCGAGCCCGGGCAGGAGCCCCCTGGCACCCTCATGCCGGAGTCGATCAGTATTTACAAGCTGTGCCGGGAGACCCGGTCGCTGGCCGAGATCTCGGCCGAGTTGGGCATCCCCCTGGGCGTCACCCAGGTCCTGGTCAGTGACCTGGCCGAGCAGGATCTGGTGTACATCCACCCGACCATCACCGGCAGCAGTCCATCGGAAAACCAGGTTCTGGAGAGGGCTCTTCGTGGTCTCGAACGACTTTTCCAGTGACAAGCGGTCCAATCGCAAGAAGATGTCGAGCAAGATCGTCATCGCCGGCGGCTTCGGCGCCGGCAAGACGACTCTGGTGCGCTCGGTGTCGGAGATCCCGCCCGTCACAACCGAGGCGATCATGACCGAGGCGAGCATCGGTCACGACGACACCTCGATCACCCCCGACAAGACGACCACCACCGTCGCGATGGACTTCGGCCGCATCACCATCGACGACGAACTCGTCATGTACATGTTCGGCACACCGGGCCAGGCGCGGTTCTGGTTCATGTGGGACGATCTCGTCAGGGGCGCCGTGGGCGCCGTCGTCGTGGTCGACTGCCGTCGGCTGGCGGACTCCTTCGACGCCGTCGACTACTTCGAGACGAACAAGCGCATCCCCTACATCGTGGCGCTGAACCGGTTCGAGGGGCAGCTGGACTACACGGCCGAACAGGTCCGGGAGGCCCTGGAGGTCAGCCCGGAGGTCCCCATCATCGACTTCGACGCCCGCCAGCGGCTGTCCGGGGGAGAGGTCCTCAAGGCCCTCCTGCGGTACGCCCTGGAGCACAACCGCGCCAGCGAGCCCGTCGCCTGACGGGCGGGGAGCCGTGACGCACGGGTCCCCACCGACCCCGTTGGTCCCCCAGGAAAGTTAGCGACAGATGCGCAAGATCCTCATCATCGGTGCAGGCCATGCCGGCCTGCACTTGGCTCACGGCCTGCTGACCGAAGGCTACGACGTCACGGTGATCACGGGGCAGTCCTCCATGGAGATCCGCACCGGAAGGGCGTCGATCTCGCAGTTCACGCTTCCGACGGCGCTGAACTACGAACGCGGCCATAATCTCGACTTCTGGAGTGCCCTGTCGCCGCAGATCAGGGACCAGCGGGTGCACCTGTACCCGGGGGCGGACCGCCCGGTCCTGTCTTTCGCCGGCCGGACCGGCAAGGACAACGACTACATGGTCTCGGTCGACCGCCGTGTGAAGATGGCGGACTGGCTGGAGTACTTCGAGGACCGGGGCGGCAAGGTCGTCATCCACGGTGTCACCGTCACCGACCTCGACTACTTCTCCCGGATGTTCGACCTGATCATCGTGGCCGTCGGCCACGGCGAGCTGGGACAGCTCTTCGACCGGGACGAGAGCCGGTTCAGCGGGGCCCGGCCGCGCTCCATCGCCCAGGCGTACATCTACGACGTCTGGCCCGAGGACGGCGCGGACGAGAACATCGGCTGGGCGGCGTCGGCGGCGGAGGCCGGCAACATCGGTTTCCTGCCGATCCTCAGTCAGGAGGGTCCCTGCCATGCCATGTTCATGGTGGACAAGCGCGGCGGGCCGATGGACGCCTGGCCCGACCGTCCGGGGCCTGAGGAACAGCTGCGCCGGATGAAGGACCTGACGCGCCAGTACACACCCGAGTACTTCGAGCGGATCAAGGACGCCGTCCTGATCGACGGCAAGAACAGCGCCCTGATCGAGGATCTGACCCCGCAGGTCCGCAACCCGGTGGGCACCCTGCCCTCCGGGGGCAAGGTGCTGGGCATGGCCGACGTGGTCGTCACGATGGACCCGTACGTGGGGCAGAGCTGGAACAACTCCACCCGGTGCGCCAAGGCCTACCTGGAGAGCATCATCGAGCACGGCGACCGGGAGTTCGACGAGGAGTTCCTCGTGCGGACCTTCGACCGGTTCTGGGAGTTCGGTCTGCACAACCAGCTCTGGTCCGAAATGAATTCCACCATGTGGGATGCCGGTGACCTCCCGCCGCACTTCTACGAGCTCATCGACGGGGCACAGAAGTTCCCAGAGGTGGCGGACCGGTGGATCCAGGGGTGGGACTACCCGCCGGACTACGGGGAATGGCTGCTCGACCCGGAGAAGGCCCTGGCCTATCTCGCGGAGGTCCGAGCGCGGCACGGGGCTTGACCCCGCGCGTGGCGCTCCCGCCCGATGCCCTTGCCGGCATCGGGCTTTTCCTGTTTCGGACGGGTCTTCGGGTTACGCCGTCAACACAATGACCATCTTGCCTGACCGAAATGGGGAGATTCATTGGCATGCATCGTGAGCAGCGGTTATGATCCCTGATCTAGAGGTCTGTAGCTGTAAGTGACATGTGTATATGATTGGGTTTTATGTGCCTTTTTAGTCATATTGCGCATGTCGCATGCGCATTTGCCTGTACCTGTTCGGCTTCTTCCGGCGGAGCGACCACACCCGACCCTCTCTTCCCATTCGTGTCCGCCGCGCCCCTCTTCCTCGCTGAGCCCCTGGCGATTTGATCCACCCGCTCTCCGAACAACCACCCTGACCTGTGAAAACTTACAACTGCCCGTGCATGTGCGCATTACATGCACTGTGTGCCCCCGCACGATCCCATGCACGGGCAGGACGAGAACGTGAAGCGTGATCGGAGCGAACGAGATGAGCAGTGACGGTCCGTCCGGTCGGCTGAGGGATTCCGACTCCCCGATCGCAGTGGTGGGACTCGCGCTCCGCCTCCCCGGCGCCTCCACCCCCGAAGCGTTCTGGCGGATGCTGTGCGAAGGACGCGAGTCGATCACCGCACCCCCGGAACGCCTGGGCGTGTCCTCCGCGAACCGCGACCACTACTGGGGCGGCTATCTCGACCGGCCGGAGGAGTTCGACGCCGCCTTCTTCGGGATCTCCCCCCGTGAGGCCCTGGCGATGGACCCCCAGCAGCGCATCATGCTCGAGCTGAGCTGGGAGGCCCTGGAGAGCGCCCGGACGGCGCCGGACTCCCTGCGCGGCTCCGAGACGGGTGTGTTCACCGGCGCCATCTCCTCCGACTACTCGCTCCTGCGGAGCCGGTCCGACGGCGGCGCCCATCACACGATGACCGGCACCCAGCGCGGCATGATCGCGAACCGGGTCTCCTACACCCTCGGCCTGTCCGGCCCCAGCCTCACGGTGGACAGCGGCCAGTCGTCGTCCCTGGTCGCCGTGCACATGGCCGCGGAGAGCCTGCGCCGGGGCGAATGCTCCCTGGCACTGGCCGGAGGCGTCAACCTCATTCTGGCCCCGGAGAGCACCGAGGACGCGGCCCTGTTCGGCGCACTGTCCCCGGACGCCCGGTGCTACACCTTCGACGCGCGTGCCAACGGCTACGCCCGGGGTGAGGGCGGGGCAGTGGTCGTGCTCAAACCGTTGGAGCGGGCCCTGGCCGACGGCGACCCCGTCCACGCCGTCCTGCGCGGCGGCGCCGTCAACAACTCGGGCCAGACCTCCTACCTGGCGCGCCCCGAGGCGCCCGGGCAGGAGGCGGTCCTGCGCGCGGCCCTGCGGCGGGCGCAGGCCGAACCGTCGCAGGTGGGCTACGTCGAGCTGCACGGCACGGGCACCCCCGCGGGGGACCCCGTGGAGGCCCGGGCCCTGGGCTCGGTGTTCTCCCCCGGCCGTGAGGACCCCCTGCACGTGGGATCGGCCAAGACCAATGTCGGCCACCTGGAGGGCGCCGCGGGCATCGTCGGCCTGGTCAAGACGGTGCTGAGCCTGTCCCACGGTCAACTGCCGCCCACCCGGAACTTCTCCGAACCCCACCCCGACATCGACCTGGAGGCCCTGCGGCTCAGCCCTCAGACCCGGCGTGAGCCCTGGCCGGTGGACGCCCCGCTCGCGGGTGTGTCCTCCTTCGGTGTGGGAGGCACCAACTGCCACCTGGTCCTCGGACCGCCCCCGCCGGCCAAGTCCGACCGCTCCGGCCCGGCCGCGGGGGAGGGGGCGCTGTCCCCTGTTCCCTGGGTGCTGTCCGCCCGTTCGGAGGAGGCGCTGCGCGCGCAGGCTTCGGCACTGCACTTCTTCGTCTCGTCCCGGCCCGGACTGCGGGCGCAGGACGTGGGCCTGTCCCTGGCCACGACCCGCACCGTGTTCGAGCACCGCGCCGTCATCTTCGCCCCGGTGGACGACGGATCGCGCGAACCGGAATCGATCCCGCCCGCACCGGTACCGGTCGAAGGCTCACATTCCCGGCCGGTACTGGTCTTCCCCGGACAGGGCGGGCAATGGGAGGGGATGGCCCGCGACCTGCTGGACGGCGACGGTGTCCTCGCGGCGGGGTTCACACGGCGGCTGCAGGAGTGCGAGAGGGCCCTGGAGCCCTTCGTGGACTGGTCGGTGGCGCAGGTGCTGCGCGGAGACCCCCAGTCCCCGGCGCTCACCGGTCCGGAAGCCCGGGTGGACGTGGTGCAGCCGGTGCTGTGGGCGGTGATGGTGTCCCTGGCCGGGGTGTGGTCCGACCTGGGAGTCGAGCCCGCCGCGGTGATCGGGCACTCGCAGGGCGAGATCGCGGCCGCGTGCGTGGCCGGGATCCTGTCGCCGGAGGACGGGGCGCGTGTGGTGGCCCTGCGCAGCCGTGCGCTGCGGGCCCTGGCCGGGAGCGGCGGCATGGCCTCGCTCGGGGTGTCCCCCGAACGCGCGGCCCGCCTGGTCGAGAGCGTGCCGGACCTGTACCTGGCCGCCGTCAACGGCCCCTCGTCGGTCGTCGTCTCGGGCGGCCGGGAGGCGGTCCGCCGGGCCGTGGAGCACTGCGTCGACGCCGGGGCGCACGGCTCCCTGGTCGACGTCGACTACGCCTCCCACTCCGCCCACGTGGAGCGGATCCGCCGAGACCTGGCCGAACTGCTCGGAGAGGTCGAGACCCGGCCGGCGCGGGTGCCGTTCTTCTCCACTCTGACGGGTCGCGCCCTGGACCCGCAGGCGCCGGCCCTGGACGCCGGGTACTGGTACCGGAACCTGCGCGGTACCGTCCGCTTCGCCGACGCCGTGCGGGCGGCGGTGGAGGACGGACACAGGGCCTTCCTGGAGGTCGGGCCGCATCCGGTCCTGTCCTTCGGCATCACGAGCACCCTGGCGGAGGCGGGGGTCGAAGGGGTGGCCCTCAAGACCTTGAAGCGCGACCGCGGGGACCAGGCACAGATGCTCGCGTCCGCCGCCCTGGCCTTCACCGCCGGAGTGGACGTGGACTGGGGGGGCCTGTTCCGCGGGACCGGCGCGCGCCCGATCGACCTGCCCACCTACCCTTTCCAGCGCACCCGCTTCTGGCCGGGGGAGGCGGTGCCCGGGACCGGGGCCGCCTCCCGCGGAGGAGCCGCACGCGCGGGGAACAGTACCGCGGAGCTGGTCACGGCGCTCACGGCGCGCGTGCTGGAACGGGCTTCCCTGGCCGCCGACGACGAGCGCAGGGCCTTCCGCGACCTCGGCTTCGACTCGATCATGCTGCGCGAGCTCGCGGCCCTGATCACCGCTGAGACCGGAGTCCACCTCCACGACACCGTCCTGTTCGACCTGCCCACTCCCGCGGCCCTGACGGAGTTCCTGGTCACAGAGATCGGGGACCGGGCACCCGAGCCGTCCGGAGACGGGGGCGCGCAGCCCGCCCCCGCCGACCCCGTGCCCGCGCCCTCCGCGATCCCGGCTCCCGCGCTCTCCGCCGCCCCGGAGCCGGAGGACGACCCGATCGCCATCACCGCCATGTCCTGCCGGCTGCCGGGAGGCGTGCGCTCCCCCGAACAGCTGTGGCGGCTCGTCGAGGAAGGGGTGGACGCCATCGGCGACTTCCCCGACGACCGGGGATGGGATCTGGAGGGTATCTACCATCCCGACCCGGGGACCCCCGGCCGCACGTACACGCGGTCGGGCGGGTTCCTCTACGACGCGCCCCTGTTCGACCCCGGCTTCTTCGGTATCAGCCCGCGCGAGGCCGACGCCATGGACCCGCAGCAGCGCCTGCTGCTCGAGGTCTCCTGGGAGGCGGTCCGCCGGTCCGGGCTGAGCACGGACGACCTGCGCGACCGGCAGGTCGGAGTGTTCGTCGGCGCCATGCCCGGGGACTACGGGCCGCGCCTGGCGGACCCGGGCGCCGGCACCGACGGCGGTTACCGCCTGACGGGCAGCACCCTGAGCGTGGCATCGGGACGCATCGCCTACTACCTCGGACTGCACGGCCCGGCGCTGACCATCGACACCGCCTGCTCCTCCTCGCTCGTCGCGCTGCACCAGGCGGCGGGGGCGATCCGCCGGGGCGAGTGCGAGATGGCCCTGGCCGGGGGCGTCACCGTGATGTCCACCCCCGGCATGTTCCTCGAGTTCTCCGCGCAGCGCGGCCTGTCCCCGGACGGCCGCTGCCGCGCCTTCGGAGCCGGGGCGGACGGCACCGCCTGGGCCGAGGGGGCCGGCATGCTCCTGCTGGAGCGCGCCTCCAGCGCCCGCCGGGCGGGCCGTCCCGTCCTGGCCCTGGTCAGGGGTAGCGCGGTCAACTCCGACGGGGCGAGCAACGGGCTCACCGCACCCTCTCGGGAGGCCCAGGAGAGTGTGATCCGCAGCGCGCTGGCGGCGGCCGGAGTGGCGCCGGAGGAGGTCGACGCCGTAGAGGCGCACGGCACCGGTACACGGTTGGGGGACCCGATCGAGGCCAAGGCGCTGATCGCGGTGTACGGGCGGGCGCGCGGTGACTCCGGCGAGGACCTGCGGCTGGGTTCGCTCAAGTCCAACATCGGGCACGCCCAGGCCGCGGCCGGTGTGGCCGGGGTGATCAAGATGGTGGAGGCGTTGCGGCACGGGCGGCTGCCCCGCACCCTGCACGCCGACCGGCCCACCGACAAGGTGGAGTGGGACGGCAGCGGTGTGCGTCTGCTGCGCGAGGCCGAGGAATGGCCGGACACGGGCAGGCCCCGTAGAGCGGCGGTGTCCTCCTTCGGTATCAGCGGCACCAACGCGCACGTGGTGCTGGAGGGCGTCGCCGACGAGGGAGCGCCCGTCGTCGCGCCCGAGGACCCCTTCCGGCGCGAACGCCATTGGGCGGGCACGGAGCCGTCGGCGGCTCCGGCCGGGCCGCCGACCGCGTCCGGGGCCCTGCTCGACGGAGGGCTCGAGCTGGCCGACGGGCGGACGGTGTTCGGCGGGCGCCTCGTCCTCGCCGAACACCCGTGGGCCCGTGACCACGGTCTGTGGGGACGGACGGTCCTCCCGGGCACAGCGTTGGTAGGGCTGGTCGCGCACGCGGCCGCGCACACCGGCGCCGCGACCGTGGCCGAACTGGCCCTGGAGGCACCGCTGGTCCTGTACGGGGGCACGGGCCTCCGAATCCAGGTCACAGTGGACGGGGAAAAGGACGGGCTGCGCCGGGTGAGCGTCCACGCGCGCCCGGACGGTGCCGCGAACGCCCCGTGGACCCGGCACGCCTCCGGGGCCCTGGAGTCCGGCGGCGAGCCCGCCTCCGAGCCCGTCGATACCGCCCCGTGGCCCCCCGCCGACGCCGAACCCGCGGCCGCCCGTCCCGACTACGCGCTCCTGGCAGGACGGGGACACTTCTACGGTCCCTCCTTCCGGGGGCTGCGGGAGGTGTGGCGGCACGGCGGCGACATCCTGGCCTCGGTGGCTCCGCCCGGGGCCGACGCCGCGGGCTTCCCCGGCCCCCACCCGGCCCTGCTGGACGCCGCGCTGCACGCCGTCCTGCTGTACGGGCGGACGGGCGGGGAAGTCCCGCTGGTCCCCTTCTCCTGGTCGGGGGTGCGCGTCCACTCCCCGGGTGGGAAGGGGACTCCGGGAGCCCCCCTGCGCGCCCGCATCTCCGAGATCGGCCCCGACCGCTACCGCGTGCGCCTGAGCGAGGGGGACGGCACCCCCGTGGTGACCGTCGACGAGCTCACCCTGAGGCCGCTGCACGAGGGCGCCCTGCCGCCGCGCGATCCCTCCGAGGTCCCCGGCCTGTACGAGACGGTGTGGGAGAAGGCCCCCGTCCCGACCCCCGGTACGACGGTCCCCGCCGACACCCCGGGCCTGGACGCGCTGGACCCGGACCTGCCCGTACCGCCTGTGGTCTACACCGAACTGCCCGCGGGTCTCGTCTACTCCGGCGACCCGGTCCCCGACGCCGTCCGCAGGGGACTGGAATCGGCCCTGGAAGCCGTCCGGTCCTGGCTGGCCGACCCCCGGACCGAGCACGCGCGCCTGGCCGTGGTGACCTGGCGGGCGGTGGCCACCGACCCCGGGAACCGGATCGCGGGTCTGGCCGCGTCCCCGGTGTGGGGGCTGCTGCGGGCGGCCCAGCGCGAGCATCCGGGGCGCCTGGTCATCGTGGACTCCGACGGCTCCGAGGAGTCCCACCGTGTCATGGCGGAGGCCGTCGGTTCGGGCGAGCCCCAGTTGGCCCTGCGCACGGGCACCGTACTGGTGCCCAGGCTGGTGAAGGCGGCGGACGCCGGACGGGACCCGGCTCCGCCGGGAGCGCCGTGGCGCTTGGACACCCGGGGGCCGGGGTCCCTGGAGGACCTGGTGCCGGTACAGGCACACGAGGCCGCCCGGCGCCTCGGACCGCATGAGGTCCGGATCGCCGTGCGCGCCGCGGGAGCGAACTTCAAGGACGTGGTGGTCGCCCTCGGCCTGGTCGAGGGCGAGACGGGTATGGGCATCGAGGGGGCCGGGATCGTCCTGGAGACCGGTTCCGAGGTGGCGGACCTGGAGCCGGGGGACCGTGTGACCGGCCTCTTCGACGGCGCGTTCGGTCCTGTGGCGGTCGCCGACGCCCGCAGGCTCGCCCGCTTCCCCGACGACTGGACGTTCGAGCAGGCCGCGGCCGTCCCCGTCGTCTTCCTGACCGCCTACTACGCGCTGGTGGACCTCGCCGGTGTGCGCCCCGGGGACAACGTCCTGGTGCACGCGGCGGCGGGCGGCGTGGGAACGGCCGCCGTGCAGCTCGCCCGGCACATGGGCGCGCGCGTGTTCGGGACGGCCAGCCCGCACAAGTGGGCGGGCCTGGCCCCCTACGGACTCACCGAGGACCGGCTGGCCTCCTCCCGCGACCTGGATTTCGAACGGCTCCTGCGCGCGGCCAGCGGCGGGCGCGGCATGGACGTGGTCCTCAACTCCCTCAGCGGAGAGTTCGTGGACGCCTCCCTGAGGCTGCTGCGCTCCCCGGCCGACGGCGGCGGGCCCGGCGGCCGCTTCGTGGAGATGGGTCTGACCGACGTCCGCGAGGTGGAGGACGTCGCCGCCGCCTATCCCGGCCGCGAGTACCAGTCGTTCAAGCTGACGGAAGTCGATCCCGAACGGATCGGTCAGATGCTGAGGCGGATCCTGGAGCTCTTGGCGGGCGGCACCGTCGCGCCGCCGCCCGTGACCGTTCACGAACTGAGCGAGGCCCAGGACGCCCTGCGCTCCCTGCAGCGCGGCGACAACATCGGCAAGCTGGTGCTGACCGTGCCCGCTCCCTTCCCCCAGGAGCGCACGGTCCTGATCACCGGCGGCACCGGCACACTGGGACACCGGATCGCCCGTCACCTGGTCACCGGCTACGGGGTGCGCTACCTGCTGCTGACCAGCCGCAGCGGTCCGCGGGCCGAGGGACAGGACGAGCGCACCGCGGAGCTGGAGGAACTGGGCGCACGCGTCCGGGTCGAGGCCTGCGACGCCGCCGACCGGAAGGCGCTGGCCGACCTGCTCGGCGGTATCCCGGGGGACCGCCCCCTGGGCGCGGTGGTGCACGCCGCCGGTGCGCTCGACGACGCCACCGTCACCTCGCTCACCCCGGAGGGGCTCGAACGGGTGCTCCGTCCCAAGGTCGACGCCGCCTGGAATCTGCACGAACTGACCGCCGGCACCGATCTGGCCTCGTTCGTGCTGTTCTCCTCCGCCGCCGGAGTGCTGGGCAACCCCGGCCAGGGCAACTACGCCGCCGCCAACGTCTTCTGTGACGCGCTGGCCCACCACCGCCGGGAACGCGGTCTGCCCGGGGTCTCCCTGGCCTGGGGCCTGTGGGCCGGAGGGAGCGGTATGACGGACCACCTGGACGGGGCCGACCTGGCGACCCTGGGGCGCGGAGGTCTGCTGCCGATGGCGCCCGAGGACGCGCTGGCCGCGTTCGATACCGTGCTGGCGTGGAACCTGGCCAACAGCGTTCCCGCACTGTTGGACCCGGCCGGGGCCGCCGGCATCGGCGTCCTGCGCGGCCTGGTCGAATCCGTGGAGGAGAACGGAGCGGACCACGACGGGGCCCCCGGCCGGTCCGGCGGGCCGTCCGGGGAGGCCGACCCCGCCGCCCGCTTCCGAGGGATGGACCCGGAGGAACGCGAGCGCGCCCTGCTCAAGGAGGTGTCCGTGCACACGGCCGTCGTGCTCGGCCACGGCCCGGGGGCCGACGCCTCGCGCGTCGCGGTCGACCGGCCCTTCAGCGCGCTGGGCCTGGACTCGCTCACAGGCCTGGAGCTGCGCAACCGGCTCGCGTCCTCGGCCGGGGTACGGATACCGGCCACCGCGGTCTTCGACCATCCGACCCCCCGCGCCCTGGCGCGGTTCCTCGACGGCCTGTTGGTGCCCGCGCCGACGGCGCCGGACGGTGGGGGACAGCACGCCACCCGCCCCCCCGAACCCCGGGACGGCGCCGGCACCCCCGAGGGCGGTATCGACGCCATGGGGGTCGACGAACTCGTGAATCTCGCTTTGCAGGGGGAGACCCCCTCACTCGTACGCGGACAGGAGAGGGCAGATGGCTTCCGGTGACGACCGCCTGATCGAGGCACTCCGGTCGGCTCTGAAGGAGAACGCCCGACTGCGGCAGGAACTCGACCGGGCGGCCCCCGGCGAGCCGATCGCCATCGTGGGGATGGGGTGCCGCCTTCCCGGAGGCATCGACTCCCCGGGAGAGCTGTGGGAACTGGTCGAGGAGGGCCGTGAGACGGTCGGCCCGTTGCCCGACGACCGCGGGTGGGACCTCCCCGGTCTGCTGGGCGAGGAGGGAACGGAACCGCGGTCGAGGATGCGGCAGGGCTCCTTCCTCCAGGCGGCGGCCGACTTCGACCCCGGGCTCTTCGGCATCTCCCCCCGTGAGGCCGAGGCCATGGATCCGCAGCAGCGGCTGCTGTTGGAGGTGGCGTGGGAGACCCTGGAGAACTCCGGGATCGCCCCTCTCTCGCTGGCGGGCGGTGACACGGGTGTCTACGTCGGCACCCTCACCCCGGAGTACGGCCCCCGGCTGTCCGAGGCCCCGGACGACGGGCTGACCATGACGGGGACCGCGCTCAGCGTGGCCTCCGGGCGGATCTCCTACAGCCTGGGGCTCACCGGCCCCGCGATCACCGTGGACACCGCCTGCTCCTCCTCCCTGGTGGCCGTGCACCTGGCCGTGCGTGCGCTCCGGTCGGGGGAGTGCTCACTGGCCCTGGCCGGCGGGGCGACGGTGATGTCGTCCCCGGGCCCGCTCACGGAGTTCACCCACCTGCAAGGGCTGGCGGCCGACGGCCGCTGCAAGGCGTTCGGGGCGGACGCGGACGGCGCCGGCTTCTCGGAGGGCGTGGGCCTGGTGGCGCTGGAACGCCTGTCCGACGCGCGCCGCCGCGGCCACCGGGTCCTGGCGGTCATCCGGGGCGGGGCCGTCAACCAGGACGGCGCCTCCAACGGGCTCACCGCACCCAACGGACCCTCGCAGGTCAAGGTGATCCGCGCGGCGCTCGAGGACGCCGGGCTGACCCCCGGGGACATCGACCTCGCGGAGGCACACGGTACCGGCACCCGGCTCGGCGACCCCATCGAGGCACAGGCACTCCTGGAGGCCTACGGGCAGCGCCCGGCGGACCGGCCCCTGTGGCTGGGCTCCCTCAAGTCCAACCTGGGCCACACTCAGGCGGCGGCCGGCGTCGCGGGCCTGATCAAACTGGTCCAGGCCCTGCGTTACGGCGTGCTGCCCAAGACCCTGCACGCCGACGAGCCGACCCCGTACGTGGACTGGAGTTCGGGTGCGGTGCGCCTGCTGACCGGCGCGCGGCCCTGGCCGAGCACCGGAGCCCCCCGCCGGGCGGGCATCTCCTCCTTCGGAGTGAGCGGTACCAACGCCCACCTGATCGTCGAGCAGGCCCCGGCGGACGACGGGGACCGGGAGCCGGGCGAACGGCGCGACAGGCCCGGACGGATCCTGCCCTGGGTGCTGTCGGCCCGTGACGGCGAGGCTCTGCGGGGGCAGGCGGCCCGGTTGCGCGACCACCTGCGCGGCGACCCGGGGGCCGACCCCGTCGACGTCGGCTGGACCCTGGCCACCGCCCGGTCCGCTCTGGAGCACCGGGCCGCGATCGTGGCCGGGGAGCGGACCGGGTTCCTCGACGCCTTGGACGCCTTGGCGGAGGGAAGGCCGCACCCCCGCGCTGTGACGGGACGCGCCTCGGGCGACCGCAGGCCCGTCCTCGTCTTCCCCGGACAGGGCGGCCAATGGGCCGGCATGGCCGTCGAACTCCTGGAGACCTCGCCGGTGTTCGCCGGGCGGATGGCCGAGTGCGAGAAGGCCCTGGCCCCCTATATCGACCGGCCGCTGTCGGAGACACTGCGGCGCTACGGGGACGGCACGGAGGCCCTGGACCGCGTGGACGTCGTCCAGCCGGTGCTGTGGGCCGTCATGGTCTCCCTGGCCGAGCTGTGGCGCTCCCACGGGCTGCGCCCGGCCGCCGTGGTGGGCCACTCCCAGGGGGAGATCGCCGCCGCCTGCGTGGCGGGCGCGCTGTCCCTCGAGGACGCCGCCAAGGTCGTGGCAACGCGCAGCAGGGCGCTGCTGGAACTGTCGGGCACCGGGGCGATGGCATCGGTCTCCCTGCCCGTGGACACCGTCCGGGAGCGCGTCGCCGGAGCGGCCGGCGTGTACGTCGCGGTCGTCAACGGCCCCGGTACCACGGTCGTCGCGGGCGACCCCGGGGCGGTGCGCTCCCTGGTCGCGGAGTACGAGGCGGCAGGGGTCCGGGCCCGGATGATCGCGGTGGACTACGCCTCGCACACGCCGCACGTGGCGGCCCTGCGCGGCTCCCTGGAAACCGCCCTGGCGGGTATCGCCTCCCGCGAACCCGAGATCCCGATGTACTCCGCCGTCACCGGTGGGCGGTTGGTGGGCGCCCCTCTCGACGCCGGGCACTGGTACCGCAACCTGGCGGAACCGGTCGAGTTCGACAAGGTGACGCGCGCCCTGCTGGAGGACGGGTACGACGTTTTCATCGAGGCGGGTCCGCACCCCGTGCTGGCCGAAGCCCTTCAGGACACCGTGGACTCCGCCGATGCACCGGGTGCAGCCGTGCTGGGCACCCTCCGCCGCGGCGAGGGCGGTGCCGACCGGTTCCTGGCCGCGGTGGCCCAGGCGTGGACCCACGGGGTCGACCCGGACTGGGCCGGGGTGTTCGGCGACGATGCCCGTGTCGTCGACCTGCCCACCTACGCCTTCCACCGACAGCGTTTCTGGCGGTCGGGAGGGGGCGACGGTTCCCGGGCCGGGGTCCGCCCCGCCCGCGACGGATCCGGCACCGGTGCCCCTCCCGCGCGGGGATGGACCTACCGAGAGGAGTGGCGGCCCGCCGGGGCCTTCGGCGGAGAGTCCGTGCCGACCGGGGCGTGGTTGCTGTTCGGCCGCGGGACCCCTCCCCGCGAGGTCATGGACTGCGTCGCGGCCCTGGAACGCCGGGGCCACCACGTCCGTATCGTGGACGTCCCCCCGTCCGCCGACCGCCGGGCCCTGGCGTCGATCGCGGCCCGGGCGGGAGAGGGTGCCGCACCCGTGGTCGGCGTCGTATCGGCCTTCCTGCATCCTCCCGGTACCCCGGGGGCCGCCCTGCCCACGGAGGCGGTCGGGCAACGGGACACGGTCGCGCTGATCCAGGCCCTGGGCGACGCCGGTGTGGACGCGCCCCTGTGGTGCCTGACACGGGGCGCCGTACCCGCCTCCGGGCCGGTGACCGACCCCTCCGGCGCACTCGTCTGGGGACTCGGCCGGGTCGCGGCCCAGGAGCACACGGATCGGTGGGGCGGCCTCGTCGATCTGCCCGCCGAGTGGGAGCCGGACACGGGGGAGGCGCTCGCCGCCGTCCTGGCGGGAGAGACGGCCGCGGGGGAGGACCAGCTCGCGGTCCGCTCCGGCGGTGTCCTGGCCCGCCGGATCGTTCGGGCGCCGATGGACCGGATCCAGGCCGTGCGCCGCTGGGAACCACGCGGAACCGTGCTGATCACCGGCGGGACCGGGGCTCTGGGCGCGCACACCGCGCGCCGTCTCGCCCGGCGCGGCGCCGAGCACCTGCTCCTGGTGAGCCGGAGCGGACCGCAGGCCCCGGGCGCGGCGGAACTGGAGGAGGAACTGCGCGGATCGGGGGCACGCGTGACGATCGCCGCGTGCGATGTCGCCGACCGGTCCGCTCTGGAACGGCTTCTCGACCGGATCCCCGACGAGTACCCCCTGCGGGCGGTGGTGCACACCGCGGCCGCCTTGGACGACGCCGCGATCGCGGACCTGCGCCCCGGCCAGGTGGCCGCCGCCCTGCGCGCCAAAGCCGACGCAGCCGTGCACCTGCACGAACTGACGCGCGGGCGCGACCTGTCGGCGTTCGTGTTGTACTCCTCGGTCTCCTCGGTGTTCGGGGTGGCCGGGCAGGGCAACTACGCACCGGGCAACGCCTTCTGCGAGGCCCTCGCCCATCACCGCCGCTCGCTCGGACTGCCCGCAACGTCGGTGGCGTGGGGCGCCTGGTCCGGGAACGGGATGGCCCAGGACACGGTCGTCTCCGAACTCCTGAACCGCCACGGGCTGCCGGGCATGGACCCCGAGGACGCCCTCGCCGTTCTGGAGCAGGCGCTCGACCGGGACCTGACCGCGCTCGCCGTCGCCGACATCGACTGGCCGCGGTTCCGCACCGCGTTCACCGCGAACCGGCCGAGCCCGCTGATCGGGGAACTGGGCGCACCTTCCACCGGGGCCGAGCCCGGCACCGCCGGGCTCGCGGAGCGGTTGGCCGGCCTCGACCGGGCCCGACGGCGCGCGGTGCTCACCGAGCACGTGTGCGAAGAGGCGGCCGTCCTCCTGGGACACCCCTCCGGTGCCGCGATCGACGCCGATCGCGGACTGCGGGACCTGGGGATGGACTCGGTCACGGCGGTCGGACTCCGCAACCGGCTCGCCGTGCTCACCGGGCTGAAGCTGCCCTCCGGGCTGGCCTTCGCCCACCCGACGTGCGCGGCGCTCGCCCGCCATCTGGAGGAGAGGATGTTCGGCGGCACCGAGCAGGCCATCATGACTCGGATCGACGGCATCGAGGCCGCCCTGGCCGAGCACGAGGGTCCCGACCTGGACCGCGACGCCGTCGCCCGGCGGCTGCGCGTCCTGTTGGACCGGCTGTCGCCCCCGGCGCCCGGCACCGCGGACGACCGGGATCTGGAATCCGCGAGCCGGGAGGAGCTCTTCGCGTTCATCGACGATGCGCTGCGCGACTGATCGGCGCACCCCGGCACCCGGAACCCGGCCCCTCCCGTGTCCGGCCACGGACACGGACAACGTGAATCGGTGAGGCAAGACCTATGACGGACGACGCCCGACTCCTCGACTACCTCAAACGGGTGACAGCCGACCTGCGCCGCACGCGCGCCGAACTGGACGGCCTGCGCTCTCGTGGGACCGAGCCGATCGCGATCGTGGGCATGGGGTGCCGTTTCCCCGGCGGCACCGACACCCCCGAGGCGCTGTGGCGCCTGGTGGAGGGCCGGGGGGACGCGATCGGCGGCATACCGGACGACCGGGGGTGGGACGTCGCGTCGCTGACCGCCCTCCCCGGAGGGACGGGCGCGGGAGGCTTCCTGGACGACGTGACCGGATTCGACGCGGAGTTCTTCGGCATCTCGGCGCGCGAGGCCGCGGCCATGGACCCCCAGCACCGGCTCATGCTCGAAGTGTCATGGGAAGCGCTGGAACGGGCGGGGATCGACCCGACCTCCCTGGCGGACAGCTCCACTGGTGTGTTCACGGGGATCAGCGTGAGCGACTACGGAGGCGCCGCCACCGCCGGCGCGCTCCCGGTTCCGGAGGAGGCGCAGGGGTACCTGTTGACGGGGACCTCCACCGGCGTCGCCTCCGGGCGGGTGGCGTACACGCTGGGACTGTCAGGGCCCGCCCTGACGGTCGACACGGCCTGTTCCTCCTCACTGGTGGCCGTACACCTGGCGGTCCGGTCGCTGCGCAGCGGCGAGTGCGACCTGGCCCTGGCCGGGGGAGCCACGGTGATGTCGGGCCCGGCCCTGTTCACGGAGTTCGCCCGTCAGGGCGGTCTGGCCGCGGACGGCCGCTGCAAGGCGTTCGGCGCGGCCGCGGACGGCGCGGGCTTCTCAGAGGGGGCCGGGGCCGTGGTCCTGGAGCGGCTTTCGGACGCCCGTCGCAACGGACACCGCGTACTGGCGCTGATCCGGGGGACCGCGATCAACCAGGACGGAGCCTCCAACGGGCTGACCGCCCCCAGCGGTCCGGCCCAGGTGCGGGTGGTGAGGTCGGCACTGGCCGACGCGGGACTGGACGGCGCGGACATCGACGCGGTGGAGGCGCACGGGACGGGGACGCGGCTGGGAGACCCGATCGAGGCCCAGGCGCTGATCGAGGTGTTCGGTTCCACGGGGGGCCGGGAGGTCGGCATCGGCTCGCTGAAGTCGAACATCGGCCACACCCAGGCGGCCTCCGGGGTGGCCGGACTCATGAAGATGGTGCTGGCACTGGGCCGTGGTGTCCTCCCGGCGTCGCTGCACGCCGACACCCCCACTCCCCTGGTGGACTGGTCCGCGGGACGGGTGCGGGTGCTGTCCCGCGCGCGCGACTGGCCCCGGGGCGAGCGGCCGCGGCGGGCCGGGGTGTCCTCCTTCGGGATCAGCGGGACCAACGCGCACGTGGTCCTCGAAGAAGCCCCGCAGGACACCTCCGACCAGGAGGGGGAGGCGCCCGCTCTCGTGTCCGGTCCCGTGCCCTGGGTGCTGTCGGCCCGTACGGGCGGGGCCCTGGCCGACCAGGCGGCACGGCTGGGCCCCCATTTGGAGGAGACGGGCGCGGACGACCCGGCCGACGTCGCCCGGGCCCTGGCCACGACCAGGAGTGTCTTCGCCCACCGCGCGGTGGTGCTGGGGGGTGACACCGCGGAACTCGCAGAGGGTCTGCGCGCGCTCGCGGACGGCCGGAGCGCCGAGAACGTCGTGGCCGGAGCGGCGCCCCGGGGCGGCCGGGCCTCCGCCCCCGTGTTCGTCTTCCCCGGACAAGGGGGACAGTGGGAGGGGATGGCCGCCGGACTGATGGCCTCCTCGCCCCGGTTCGCCGCGTCGGTGGCCGAGTGTGCGAGGGCCCTGGACCCCTTCGTCGACTGGTCCCTGGAAGAGGTGCTGCGCGGCGCGCCTGGGGCCCCCGCCGTCACCGGGGGGGACGCCCGTGTGGACGTGGTGCAGCCGGCACTGTGGGCGGTCATGGTGTCACTGGCGCGACTGTGGCGGGAGGCAGGGGTGGAGCCCGCCGCGGTGGTGGGCCACTCCCAGGGGGAGATCGCCGCCGCCTGCGTGGCGGGCGCGCTCTCCCTGGAGGACGGGGCCCGGATCGTGGCGGTGCGCAGTCGCATCCTGCGGTCCCTGGCCGGGCTCGGCGGTATGGCTGCGGTCGCGGTCGGACCCGAGCGGGCGGCGGCCCTCGCCTCCCGCTGGGCGGGCCGGATCGGAGTGGCCGCGGTGAACGGCCCCGAGTCGACCGTCGTGTCCGGCGACCAGGACGCGATCACCGAGCTGGTCGCCGCCTGTGAGGGGTCGGGGGTGCACGTGCGTCGGGTCGACGTGGACTACGCCTCGCACTCCGCACACGTCGAACGGGTCCGGGAGGAGCTGCTCGCGGACCTCGCGGGCATCCGCCCCGGGCCGACGCGAGTGCCGTTCCACTCCACGGTCTCTCCCCACCCCGGCTGGTCGACGGACTCCCCGCCCGCAGCGGAGCCCGTGCGGGGGGAGCGGCTCGACGCCGAGTACTGGTACCGCAACCTCCGCAACCCCGTTCTCCTGGCCCCCGTGGTCGACCGGCTCGCCGAGCGGTCCGGGGCGTTCGTCGAGGTCGGTCCGCATCCGGTGCTCTCCTCGGCGGTCGAACGCACACTGGAGTCCGGGAGCGGACCCGAACCGGCGGTCCTGACGACGCTGCGGCGGGGCGAGGACTCCGCCGTGCGCTTCATCACCGCACTGGCGGAGGCCCACTGCCGGGGGGTGGGTGTCGACTGGGCGCGCGTCACCGGCGGCGGCCGGGCCCGCATCGTCCTGCCGACCTACCCCTTCCAGCACCGCCCCCACCGGCTGCCCGACCTCCGCCCGGCCGCCGAGCCCGCCGCCCTGGGGGTGGCGGACACCGGGCACCCCCTCCTGCGCGCGCACACGCCCATCGCCGGCACCGGCCAGACGCTGTTCACCGGAGTGCTCGACACCGACCGGCACCCCTGGCTCACCGAACACGTCGTCGGCGGGCGCCCCCTGCTGCCCGGGACCACGATCCTGGAGCTGCTGCTCCACACGGGGCACGTGTGCGGCTGCCCCGAGATCGCCGACCTCACCGTGACGGCACCCGTCGAGATCCCCGGAGACGGGCCGGCGACACGGTTGCAGGTGCTGGTCGACGCTCCCGACGAGCAGGGGCGCCGGGCCGTCCGGCTGAGCACGCTCGCCCCGGACGGCGGCGCATGGACCGTGCACGCCCGGGGGGAGCTGGCACCGGAGGGCGGACGGGACGCCGCCCCGGTCACCGCGGCCGGGACCGACGCGGTCCCGCTGCCCGTCGCGGATGCCTACGAACTGTTCGCAGCGCACGGATACCACTACGGTCCGGCCTTCCGGGGACTGGCCGCCGCCTGGGTGGACCGGGACGGCATCGGGGCCGAGGCGGCGGTGGCGCCGCAGCCGGGTACCGTGCCGGGACCGCATCCGGCGTCGGTCGACGCGGCGCTCCACGCGCTGCTCCTGCACCACCTGTCGGGGGAGGGCACGGCGCGCCCGGTCCTGCCGTTCGCCTGGAACGGGGTCCGCCGCCACGGGACCGGGACGCCGTCGCGCCTGCGCGTGCGGATGAGCCGGACCGGTTCCGACACCTGGGCCGTGGCCTTCGGCGACTCCGACGGGACACCGGTCCTGTCCATCGACCGACTCACCGTGCGCGAGGCCGCGCCCGTGCCCGGCACCGAGCCCGGGGCCCTGTTCCACCAGGAGTGGACGGAGGCTCCCGCGCCCGGGGACGCGGCACCCACCGCCCTCTCCTGGGCCGCCGTCGGCGGAGGCGGCCCCGAGGGCGTTCCCGGGTACACCGACCCGGTGGCTCTGACGGCCGCGCTGGACGAGGGCGCACCTGTACCGGAGCTGCTGGTGGTCCCCGCCGGGGGAGGGAGCGAACCGGAGAGGGTCCACGCCGAACTCCGCCGGATCCTGCAGACCGTCCACGGACTTCAGGACGACGTGCGGCTCAGGGACTCCCGTGTCGCCGTCGTCACCACGGGCGCCGTACGGGTTCCGGAACACCCCGGTGATCCGGACCGCCTGGACCTGGCGGGCGCCGCCGTCTGGGGCCTGGTCTCCTCCGCCGAGAGCGAGGACCCCGGACGCTTCCTGTTGGTGGACACGGACCGTCCCGGCACGGACGCCCTCGCCGCGGCGCTGCGAACGGGGGAGCCCCGGGTGGCCGTCCGGGACGGACGACCGTACGCCCCCCGCCTGGCCGGGGCCGCGGCCCCGGCCTCCGGCCTGCACGCCCCGCAGCGGCATACCGCCTGGCGGCTGGACGCGGTCCGGCCCGGGCGGGTCGACGGCCTGGCCCTGGTGCCCGACCCCGGGCAGGACCGCCCGCTGGAGCCCGGCGAGATCCGGATCGCGGTGCGCGCCGCGGGCGTCAATTTCCGCGACGTGCTCATCACCGTCGGCATGTACCCCGAGCCGGGGATGATCGGCAACGAGGGAGCAGGCGTCGTCATCGAGACCGGGCCGGGCGTGACCGACCTCGCGCCGGGGGACCGGGTCATGGGGATTTTCCCCGGCGCCTTCGCTCCGACCGCCGTCGCCCGCCGCGAGCTGGTCGCCCGTGTGCCCGCCGACTGGGACGACGCCGCGGCCGCGGCGGTGCCCGCCGCCTACCTGACCGCCTACCTCGCGCTCGTGGAGGAGGCGGACCTGCGTCGCGGCCAACGGGTGCTCGTCCACTCGGCCGCGGGCGGAGTCGGCCAGGCCGCCGTGCACCTGGCCCGTTACCTGGGAGCGGAGGTGCTGGCCACCGCCAGCCCGGAGAAGTGGGGGCTGCTCCGCGGTCTGGGGATCGCGGAAGAGCACCTCGCCCATTCCCGGGACCTCGGTTTCGAGGACCGGTTCCGCAAGGTCTCACCCCCGGTCGACGTCGTCCTCAACTCCCTCACCGGAAAGGCGATCGACGCCTCGCTGCGTTTGACGGCGCCCGGCGGGCGCTTCGTGGAGCTGGGCCGCAACGACATCCGCGACCCCGATCACGTCCGCACCGGCCAGGGAGTGGAATACCGTCCGTTCGACCTCTCGACCGTCGGCCCGGAGAGGATCCGGCACGCCTTCTCCGTTCTCGTCCCCCTCCTGGAGAAGGGGGAACTGCCCGGCATCGGTGTCACCCGGTTCCCCGTCGAACGGGCGGAGGAGGCATTCCGCCTCATGCAACAGGGGCGCAACGTCGGCAAGGTGGTCCTCGACACGGCCTCGAGGTACCGCCGCGACGGCACCGTCCTCATCACCGGAGGCACCGGGACCCTGGGAGCCCTGATCGCACGCCACCTGGTCGTGCGGCACGGTGTCACCGGGATCCTGCTCGCGGGCCGCAGGGGAGCCGGCCCCCGGACGGTCGGGCTCGCGGCGGAGCTGTCCGCCCTGGGGGCCGAGGTGCGCGTCGCCGCCTGCGACGTCGCCGACCCGGACGAGGTGGACGAACTCCTGCGCCAAGTGCCCGACGAGCGGCCGCTCGTCGGTGTCGTCCACGCGGCCGGAGTGACGGACGACGCCACCGTCGCCGGTCTCGACTCCCGGACCCTGGACCGGGTCCTGCGCCCCAAGGTCGACGGGGCATGGAACCTGCACACGGCCACCGCCGGCCTCGATCTGGACTTCTTCGTGCTGTTCTCCTCCGCGGCGGGGGTGTTCGGCGCATCGGGCCAGGGCGGCTACGCCGCGGCCAACTCCTATCTGGACGCCCTCGCCCACTACCGCCGCTCCTCGGGTCTGCCCGCGCAGTCCCTGTCCTGGGGCCTGTGGGCGGACGAGAGTGCGATGACCGCCCGCCTCGGGGACGCGGAGAAGGCCCGCATGGCCCGGGACTGGGGGTTGGCGGAGGCCATCGGGGCCGACGAGGGGTGCGCGCTCATGGACGCGGCCGCGGCCCTGGACGCCCCCCACCTCATCCCTGTTCCTTTGGACCTGGCCGGACTGCGGACGCGTGCCATGCGGTCCGAGACGGTGCCCGCACTGCTGCGCGGCCTGGCCGGCGCACCGTCCGGGGCCGGCCGCTCCTCCGTCCCGGACCCGGCGGCCCGTGTCCGGGCGGCCGAGCCGGGGGCCCGGCGGCGTGCCCTGCTCGTGGAACTGATCCGCACCAGGGCGTCGGAGATCCTCGGCCGCCCCGCCGGATCCGGGGTGGGGGAGGACGAGGACTTCCTGGAGTCGGGCTTCGACTCGCTCACCGCGGTCGAGCTCCGCAACCACCTGCGGGAGATCGCGGGGGTGCGGCTGCCCCCCGCGGTCGTCTTCTCCCATCGGACCCCGCGGGAACTGGCGGCCCATGTGGACGACGTTCTGGCGGGGGAAGGAACCGGGGACCCCGGGCCCTCCGCAGCGAGGGAGCCCTCGGGAGGGCTCGTCGACCTGTTCCGTGAGGCATGCCGGGCCGGACGGCCCGAAGCCGCGGTCGATCTCGCCCGCGCCGCCGCACGTACCAGGCAGGCCCCGCCCCCCGGGTGGTCCTGGCCGACCGGGCCGACCTCGCTCGCCACGGGCGCGCGGACACCCCTCCTGGTCTGCGTCCCCTCGCTCGTCATGATCTCCGGGGCGCAGGAGTTCTCCCGGTTCGCCGCGCACTTCCGTGGCAGTCGTTCGGTCCGGGCGCTGGCCCTGCCGGGTTTCCTCGACGGTGAGGAGCTCCCCGACGACCTCTCGGAGTTCTCCCGGGCGCTGGCCGACGCGGTACTCGCCGCGGCGGACGGTTCCCCGTTCTCCCTCGTCGGGCGCTCGTCCGGAGGGTGGGCGGCGCACGCGGCCGCCGAGGAGCTGAGCCGCCGAGGACACGCCCCGTCGGACCTGGTCCTGCTCGATACCCCGCTGCCGGACGCTCCCGGTGTGCTGCCCATCGTCACGGAGGCGGTCACCGCGCGCGCCGGTGAGTTCGAACTGCTGGACACGGCCGGGCTGAGCGCGATGGGCGGTTATCTGGAGCTGTTCGCCCGCTGGAGGCCCGGTCCCCTGGACGTTCCGACCTTCCAGATACGGCCGACCGACCCGGTCCGCGTCTCCACGGGAGAGGGCGCGGGGCTGGGCTGGACCTGGCCGGGTGATCACCGCCGCATCGAAGTGCCCGGCGACCACCTCTCCATGATGGAAGCGCACGCGTCCACCACGGCCGAGGCCGTCGACGCGGCCGTGACCGACGGTCCGGAGCGGAGCGGCCGCCGCCGGTGGTGGGCAGCCGGGCTCAGGAGGAGGTGACGTGGTAGACCTTGCGCAGGGTCTCGTGGACCGTCCAGCGGGTCCGGTCGCCCGCGCGCAGCAGGCACACGTCGCCCGGGCCGACCTCCAGGACCGGGCCGCCCTCCACCTCCACGGTCGCGCGCCCGCTCAGCACCACGAACACCTCGTCGGCCTCGGTGTCGGTGACCGTGCCCGGGGTGATCTGCCAGACGCCGCGGCTCTGGGAGCCGTCGGCCGACTCCCACAGGGTGCGGGAGGAGACGCGCGGGTCGCCCGCCTCGATCTGCTCGGGGTCCAGGGGCTCGGGTTCCAGCTCCACGTCGGCGACGCGGGCGGCGAAGGGGGCGGTGCCTGAGAAGGGGTCCATACCCCGATGATGGACGCGAGGGCCCCCGTCGGGAACGTTCACGGTGTTCCCGCCGGGGGCCGGATCCTGACAGGGTGACCGGTCCGGCTGCGCTCCCTAGCGGGTGGAGCGCAGCAGGTCCAGCAGGTCGTCGACGATGGCGTCCGGTTCGGTCCCGGAGGTGAGGTGTCCGGCCAGCTGCAGCTGGACGGCGCCGTGCACCGCGGCCAGCAGCAGGCAGGTGCACCGCTGGGGGTCCCGGCCGGGCATCTCGCCGCTGTTCTGGCACCGGCGCACCACGTCCGACATCAGCTCGGCCGTGCGCTCGGCCGCCTTCTCCAGTTCGGGCCGGGGGCAGGTCCACGGCCCCCCGTAGATCAGCCGGAACCGCACCGGGTGCTCCAGGGCCCAGGAGACGTAGGCGTGCAGGACGGACCGGAGCGTCCCGCCGGGGTCGTAGGGGGTGTCGGCGGCGCGGTCGATCATGTCCGCCAGCCGGTCGAGCTCCCGGGTGGCGATCACCGCCAGCAGGGACTCCTTGTCCTGGAAGTGTTTGTAGGGGGCCATGTGGGACACTCCGCTCAGGCGACCGACCTCCCGGAGTGTCACCGCCTCGACGCCGCCGCCGTCCAGGAGGGCGGTGGCCGAGGCCAACAGCACGGTACGTGTGTCGTGGGGCATCCCTCCATGCTAGGCCGTGAGGCGGTACAGACCGCGGCCGTTACCCGACGGAGACCGGAACAACGGGGACCGCCCGGGTGTTGAGCCGAGGGGCCGCGAGGACCCCGTCCGCGCCCGTTTCCGTGCGGCCCCCGGGAAAACCGGTTGCCGCCCCTCCTACCCTTGACTATTGATGAGCACCACCACGCCCGCGCCCACCGCGGACCATCTCCGTTCCCGGCTCCGCGACCTCATGCCCGTGGACCGGCACCGGCTGCGCCGCCGTATCGACGGCCTCGCCAAGATGCGCGACGAGCGCCGCCGCGCCTCGGTCCTGGCCCAGATCGCCAGGGACGTCGACGAGGCGCGCCTGCGCGTGGACCTGCGCCGCGAGGCCGTCCCCGAGCTGACCTACCCGGAGTCGCTGCCGGTCAGCGCCCGGCGCGACGACATCGCCGAGGCCATCCGCGACAACCAGGTCGTCATCGTCGCGGGCGAGACCGGTTCGGGCAAGACCACCCAGCTGCCCAAGATCTGCCTGGAGCTGGGCCGCGGCGTCATGGGCACCATCGGCCACACCCAGCCCCGCCGGCTGGCCGCCCGCACCGTCGCCGAGCGCATCGCCGAGGAGGTCGGCACCCCGCTGGGCGCCACCGTCGGCTACAAGGTGCGCTTCACCGACACCTCCGGCGAGGACACCCTCGTCAAGCTGATGACCGACGGCATCCTGCTGGCCGAGATCCAGCACGACCGGATGCTGCGCGCCTACGACACGCTCATCATCGACGAGGCCCACGAGCGCAGCCTCAACGTCGACTTCCTGCTGGGCTACCTCAAGCAGCTGCTGCCCAAGCGCCCCGACCTGAAGGTCGTCATCACCTCGGCGACCATCGACCCCGAGCGGTTCTCGCGCCACTTCGACGACGCCCCCATCGTCGAGGTCTCCGGCCGCACCTACCCGGTCGAGGTCCGCTACCGGCCCATCTCCGAGGACATCCTCGACCCCGAGGAGAAGAACCCGGGGGGCGGGACCGACCGCGACCAGACCCAGGCCATCCTCGACGCCGTCGACGAGCTCTCCCGCGAGGAGCCCGGCGACGTCCTGGTCTTCCTCAGCGGCGAGCGCGAGATCCGCGACACCGCCGAGGCGCTGGAGAAGCAGAAGCTCCGCAACACCGAGATCCTGCCGCTGTACGCCCGGCTCTCGGTCGCCGAGCAGAAGCGGGTGTGGTCCTCCCACTCCGGCCGCCGCATCGTCCTGGCCACCAACGTCGCCGAGACCTCCCTGACGGTCCCCGGCATCAAGTACGTCATCGACCCGGGCACCGCGCGCATCTCCCGCTACTCGCACCGCACCAAGGTGCAGCGCCTGCCCATCGAGGCGATCTCCCAGGCCTCCGCCAACCAGCGCAAGGGCCGCTCCGGCCGCGTCTCCGAGGGCATCTGCATCCGGCTGTACTCCGAAGAGGACTTCCTGTCCCGCCCCGAGTACACCGACCCCGAGATCCTGCGCACCAACCTCGCCTCGGTCATCCTCCAGATGGCCGCCCTGGGCCTGGGCGACGTCGCCGCCTTCCCGTTCGTGGACGGCCCCGACCACCGCCAGATCAAGGACGGCGTCAACCTCCTCACCGAGCTGGGCGCCCTGCACCCGGACCCCTCCGGGGCCAAGCGCCGCCTCACCCCGCTGGGCCGCCGGCTGGCCCAGCTGCCGGTCGACCCGCGCCTGGGCCGCATGGTCCTGGAGGCCGAGAAGCGCGACTGCCTGGCCGAGGTCCTGGTCATCACCTCCGCGCTGTCCATCCAGGACCCGCGCGAGCGCCCCACGGACAAGCAGCAGCAGGCCCAGCAGATGCACGCCCGGTTCACCGACAAGGAGTCGGACTTCCTGGCGTACCTGAACCTGTGGAACCACCTGCGCGACAGACAGAAGGAGCTGTCGGGCAACCAGTTCCGCCGCATGTGCCGGGAGGAGTTCCTCAACTACCTGCGCGTGCGCGAGTGGCAGGACATCCACGGGCAGCTCAAGCAGGTGCTGCGGCAGATGGACGTGGAGGTCCCGCCGCTGCGGCCCGAGGCCGCCGACCCGCGCGCCGTCCACATGTCCCTGCTGTCCGGGCTGCTGTCCCACGTCGGCCTCAAGGACCCCGAGAAGCACGAGTACCTCGGCGGCCGCGGCGCCCGGTTCGCGATCTTCCCCGGTTCGGCGCTGTTCAAGAAGCAGCCCCGGTTCGTCATGGCCGGCGAGCTGGTCGAGACCTCCAAGCTGTGGGGGCGCATGGTCGCCCGCATCGAGCCGGAGTGGGCCGAGGAGCTGGCCGGGGACATCGTCAAGCGCACTTACAGCGAGCCCCACTGGGAGCGCAAGCGCGGCGCCGTCATGGCCTACGAGCGGGTCACCCTCTACGGGGTGCCCATCGTCGTGCAGCGCAAGGTGTCCTACGGGAGGATCGACCCGGAGATGTCCCGGGACCTGTTCATCCGCCGCGCCCTGGTGGAGGGCGACTGGGACACCCGCCACCACTTCTTCCGCGACAACCGCGCCCTGCTGGACGAGGTCGAGGACCTGGAGCACCGGGCCCGCCGCCGCGACATCGTGGTGGACGACGAGACCCTGTTCCGGTTCTACGACGCGCGCGTCCCCGCGGACGTCGTCTCGGCCGCCCACTTCGACGCCTGGTGGAAGAAGGCCCGGCACGAGCAGCCGGAGCTCCTCGACTTCACCCGCGAGGACCTCATCAACGACGGGGTCGCCGCCGTCAGCGAGGACGACTACCCCGACACCTGGCGGCAGGGGGCGCTGGTCTTCCCGCTCACCTACCAGTTCGAGCCGGGCAGCGACTCCGACGGCGTCACCGCGCACATCCCGCTCAAGGTCCTCAACCAGGTGGAGGCCGACGGCTTCGACTGGCAGATCCCGGGCCTGCGCGCCGAGCTGGTCACCGCGCTCATCCGGTCGCTGCCCAAGCCGCTGCGCCGCAACTTCGTACCCGTGCCGGACAACGCCGACCGCGCCCTGGGCGGGCTCACCCCCTACGAGGGGGCGCTCACCGCGGCGCTGGCCGCCGAGCTGACCCGCATGTCGGGGGAGCGGATCCCGGCCGACGCCTTCGACCTGAGCCGCGTGCCCGACCACCTGCGCATCACCTTCCGCGCGGTGGACGACCGGCAGCGTTCCCTGGCCGAGGACAAGGACCTGGAGCGGCTCCGGGCCAAGCTCAAGCCGCGCCTGCGCGAGGCCATCTCCGCCGAGGCCAAGGGCGTGGAGAAGAAGGGGCTGACCGCCTGGGACTTCGGGCCGCTGGAGCGCACCCTGGAGCGCAAGGCGCTGGGCCCCAAGGTCAAGGGGTACCCGGCGCTGGTCGACGAGGGCGACAGCGTCGCCGTGCGCATCTTCGACACCGAGGCCGAACAGCGGGCCGCCATGCGGCTCGGCACCCGCAGGCTCCTGCTGCTCAACCTGCCCTCCCCGGCGGCCGCGGTCAGCAAGGGGCTCAACAACCCCGACAAGCTGGCCCTGGCCGACAGCCCGTACGGGTCCGTCAAGAAGCTCCTCGCCGACGCCGAGGCGGCCGCCGTCGACCACCTGCTCGTCCGCGAGGGCGGGCCGGTGTGGAACGGCGACGACTTCGCGGCCCTGGCCGAGCGCGTCCGCGCCGACCTGGGGGACACCGTCGCGGAGATCCTGCCCAGGGCGGCCCGGGTCCTGGCGCTGTGGCGCAAGGTCACCAAGAAGGTCAAGGGCACCACGTCGCTGGCGGTGCTGCCCTCGCTCAACGACGTCCAGGGGCAGCTGGGCTCGCTGGTCGGCGACGGGTTCATCAGCGCCGCCGGGGTCGGGCGCCTCGACGACCTGCACCGCTACCTGCGCGGGGTCGAGTACCGGCTGGAGAAGCTGCCGGAGAACCCGCGCCGCGATCAGGTCGGCATGTCCAAGGTCGAGCAGATGCGCCAGGCCGTCGCCCGGGCCACGGGGGCGCTCAAGCCCGGCCGTGCCGCCGACCCCGATGTGGCCGAGCTGCGCTGGATGCTGGAGGAGTACCGGGTGAGCCTGTTCGCGCAGGGGGCGATCCGCACCGCCTACCCGGTGTCCGACAAGCGGATCATGAAGGCCGTCGAGGCGGTCAAGGCCGCCTAGGTGTACTGACCATGGAGGTCGGTGACACCGGCCCCGCCTGACACGAACCGGGAGGGCCTCCGGTACCGGTGTGGATCGGCGACGTCCCACCGGCCGCCGGGAGGCCCTCGATGCCTCGCACCACCCGCGTCGACGCCCGCCTCACACCCGCGGGCAGCCTCCCGCGGCGCCGCCTCCGCCCGGACGGCCCCGGGCCGCTCCGCGCCCGACGCCTTGCGGGAGGCCGCCCGTGTTCGTCGTCCCGCAGGAGGTCGCCGGGAGGCCGCCCGTGCTCCTTCGGCGCGAGCGCCGGACCGCACGGGAGCATCCGCCGAGCACGTCCCGGGAGGGGCCGTCCGGGGGCCGCGACACGGCCCCCCGGACGGGCGGCCCGGCGCCCGGCTCAGATCCCGAGGACGTCCCCGCCGCGCCGCGCGTCGTTCTCCTGCTTGGCGCGGAAGAAGTCCCCGCCCTTGCGCAGGGTGTCGTCGGTGCCCCAGTCCTCCTCCGGACCGACCTTGCGCAGGTGGGGGATGTGCTTGCGGCAGTGGATGTAGGCCTCCTCGACCTGCACCAGCAGCCACATCTGCGCCCGCTGGCCCGGGACCTGCGGCAGGGGCAGGTCCCGCACGTGCGCGCGCAGGCGGTCGTCCTCCATGATCTTCACGCGGCCGTTCACGTGCAGGCCGATCCGGTCGCGCTGGAAGTCGAGGAACATCAGCCCGATGTGCGGGTTCTCGGCGATGTTGCCCGCGCTGGCGAACACGCCGTTGCCGCGGTACTCGGGGAAGGCCAGGGTGCGCTCGTCGATGACGTGCACGAACCCGGGGGGCCCGGCCCGGAAGCTGGAGTCGCACTCGCCCCGGTCGTCGGCCGTGGCGATGAAGAGCATCTCCTGGCGGGCGATGAAGGCCCGCATGTCGCTGTTGAGGTGGTTCAGCATCTGGTCGCGGTAGAAGCGCGCCGCGCGATCGGACGTCCCCATGACCTGCTGGACGTACCGTTCGCCCTCGGTGCCGGTCGCGGTGTTGTGGCTGGTCTGAGTCATGAAACCGGGCTTTCGACGGTGGACGTGCGTGCGTTCGGGGAGGGGTCGGGCGAGCGCCCCGTCAGCGTGAGTGCCGGCCCGGGGTCCCGGCCGGAGCCCGCCCCGGAACCTGGTACTGGGGTCCGTTCGGGATCCGGTCCTCGCCCAGGCCCCGGGCGCGGGGCGGCGCGGGCGGCGTGTCATCGCCCTCGGCCCCGGCGATCATCTGGGCGGTGATCCACTGGTAGACCAGCACCCAGGCGGAGCTCATGGAGGAGGTCCAGGTGGGCGAGACCTCGCTGACGGCGCGGACCAGGGCGCGCCCGACGTACGGGTAGTGCTCGGGCACCACGCCCAGCTCCCGGTGGTGCTGGCGGCCCAGCCTCCTGAGGTGGTGGGCCACCTCGTCGGGGTCGTCGAGGTGGCGGACCACGGACAGGAGCGCGTCGGCCATCCGCTGCTGCTGCGGCCTGATGTCGTCGGCGAACATGCTCCGCACGGAGGGCACCATCTCGAACAGGTTGTCGTAGAAACTCCTGGCCAGGCGGGCCGAGCCCTCGGGGATGTCCACGGACGAGAGGCGGACCAGTTCGATGGTCTCCCGGTCGGGAAGCGGCACTTCGGATACACGGCGAAGGGTCAAGGACGGTCCAAGGTTCGAATGAGCGGGGAACCACGGCTGGTGAGCGCACGAGGCGGCGCGCACTCACGGTCACCGGGGTCGGAGGGGCCTGCACCGGCGTTTCTCGGCGGGTGCGGCGCGTCTCGCGCGGGCCCGGGGGGCCGTGAGTCCGTCCGCGGGCCCAGAGGTCGTTCCACCTGGGCTCCGAGGGAAGCGAACGGACGCGTGGGGTGTCAGTGTTCCTTGTTGCTTTTGTGGCCTTTTGGGGAGGACTGTAACAGATCCGCTACGTGGAGGAACCCTCCGCGAGGTCCAGCGCCGGTTCTCCCGCCCGGAGCGCGGGACGGTAGCATGCGGCGGTGGCGCAGGCCACGGTTCGTGCAGACGCGTGAGAAACGAGGTCCCCGGTGGGCGACTGGGCAAGCGGACGACGGCTCCTGCTCGTGGGCACCTACACCCCGGACTCCGACCCCCCGGGCGCGGGCCGGGGCATCCACCGGGTCGGCTTCGACCCGGTGACGGGGGAGCTGTTCGACCAGGGCGTCGCGGCCGAGACCCCCGGTCCCTCGTTCCTGGCCTACCGGCCCGAGCCGCCGACGGTCTACGCGGTGAACGAGCGGGCCGAGGGCACCCTGGCGGCCTTCCGCGTCGACGGCGACGCCGGCCTCACCGGGATCGGAGAGGTCCCCACCGGCGGCGGCTCGCCCTGCCACGTCCGCTACCTGGGCCCCGAGCAGGTGGCCGTCGCCAACTACGCCGACGGCGTGGTGAGCTTCGTGCCCACCGACGCCGAGGGCCGCCCGCACCCGTCCGGCCGCGAGCTCGGCCACCGGGGGCACGGCCCGGTCTCCGACCGCCAGGAGGGCCCGCACGCGCACAGCACCGCCGTGGTCATGAACTCCCACGAGCGCCGCCTGCGCTACCTGCTCGCCGCCGACCTGGGCGCCGACGAGCTGCGCGTGTACCAGTACGCCGTGCCGGTCGAGGACGAGGAGCCCGCGCGCCCGGAGGAGGGCCTGTTCGGCACGGTGAAGCTGCCCGCCGGCACCGGCCCCCGCCACATGGCCGTCAACGGCGACCACGTCTACGTCGCCGGGGAGCTCGACTCCCGGGTCCACGTCGTCCGCTGGAACCCGCGCCGCGGCACCGGCGAGCACCTGGGGTCGGTCCCCTCCCTGGGGGGCCTGCACGAGGCCAACTTCCCGGCGGAGATCGCCCTGCACCGCCTCAAGGTCGACGGCCGCGACATCGCCGACGGCGACGCCCTGCCGATGACCACCACCTACGAGGGCCGGGTGTACGTGTCCAACCGCGGCGCGAACGCCGTCTCCACCTTCGCCGTCCGCGACGAGGGCGCCCGGCTGGAGCACCTGGCCGACACCCCGGTGGGGGACTGGCCCCGCCACTTCGCGGTCATCCGCGGCCACCGCGACGAGCCGGACCACCTGGTCGTCGCCGCCCAGAACGGCGACGAGCTCCGCTCGCTGCGCATCGACCCCGACACCGGCGTCCCCGCCGACACCGGCCACCGCCTGGAGATCCCGGTCCCGGTCTGCGTCCTGCCGGTCCCCATCAACCGCATCCGCCGCACCTGCGACCGCCCCTGAACCCGGGCACGGCCCGGGGCCGGGGGCGCGGCCCGGCGGTCACCCCCCGGCGACCGCCGTGCCCCTGAACCCGATGGGCCCCTCACCGGCGCGCTGGTAGTAGCCGAGGAACCCCGCGGCCCCCTCCCCGAACGCCACGGAGCCGGTGTTCTCCCGCTGGTCGCGCCAGGTCACCCGCTCCAGCGGGGCGCCGCCGTCGTCGACGGCCAGCCTCAGCTCCCCGGAGGAGTGCCAGCCCCCGCCCCAGCCCTCCTCGGTCCGGAAGCGGTGCACGGTCACCCCCTCCGTGCCCCCGGGGCGGGCCCGGCGGTCCCGCAGGCGGCCGCGGTACTCGGCCACGCCGCCGTCCGCGGCCCGGTGGAAGCCGTGGAACTCCTCCAGCGCCGACTGGAAGGACACCGAGGCCTCCGACCCGTCCGCGCGGCGCCAGGAGAGCTGGGCGATCGGGGCCCGCTCGCCCCGGTCCACGTGGACCACCAGCGTCCCGGCGTCCTCCCAGCGGTGCGGTCCGCCCTCCGGATCGTGGACCAGCGTGCGGGTCGCGTAGCGCAGCACCGACCGCTCGTCGGCGGCCGCGAGCATCGCCCGCGCCGAGAGGCCCCGCTCGTGGACCGAGTCGAACGTGATCCGGTACAGCCACAGCAGGGTGCGGGCGTCGGCGCCGCTGCGCACGGTCACCCGGTTGCGGCCCGGCCGCAGCAGCGCGCCCGGGACGGAGAACACGCAGTCCTGCGGCAGGTCGCCGCCGCCGGGGACGGTCATCCGCGACGCCACGGGCTCGCCGTTGACCAGAACGGTCAGGGGGGCGTACCCGGCGGAGCGGCCGCTCTTGGAGACGAGCGCCGTCACCGTCAGGATCCCCTCGGCGATCCTCTCGGCGGCGTCCAGATCGAAGTCGGCCCTGACGGCGCCCCCGGCGTTCAGCGCGAGGTGGTTACCGCCGAACGAGCAGTGCTCGTACTCCACGGCGGTGTCGGCCAGGCGCGCCGGCTCGACGGACAGGTCGGCGTAGACGGGTTCCATGGGGAGGTCTTTCCAGTGGGCGCCGGGCCCGGGGGCCGCGGCGGCGGGACGGGGAGACCCGGAGCGTACCGCCCGTCCGCGACACTCACGCCCGCCCCGGTGCCCGCGGCACGGGCCGGGGCCCGTGGAGGCCAGGGGTGTGAGGTGCGTCTCAGGGGGAGGTCGACAATTCCCGCCGGGGCGGTTCTGTGCATCCCCGCCATCCCGCCGGCGGACCCCGATAACGGACAATGGGTGCTGTTCCACTCCTGTTCAGCCTCCCGAGGGGAAGCCCATGCCCACGACCCGGACCGCCGGCATCCGCTACCGCGGCCTCACCGCGCGCGACCTGGCGCTCATCGCCGTGTTCGCCGCGTTCATCGCCGTGCTCAGCATCTCCGGCCAGATCACCGTGCCGCTGTCCCCGGTGCCGATCACGCTCCAGACCCTGGGCATCATGCTGGCCCCCGCCCTGCTGGGGTGGAAGCGCGGCACCCTCGCCGTCGCGGTCTTCCTCGTCCTGGGCCTGGCGGGCCTGCCCCTGTTCGCGGGCGGCGCCGGCGGCCTGGGCGTCCTGGCCGGGCCCTCCGCCGGGTTCATCGTCAGCTGGATTCCGGCCGCCCTGGTCATCGGGTTCCTCACCGACCTCATGGTCCGCGGCGGCCGGTACCGGTTCTGGGCGGGCCTGGCCGTCAACGTCCTCGGCGGCGTCCTCGTCGTCTACGCCGTCGGCGTCCCCTGGCTGGGCGTCGCCATGGGCAACGACCACCTGGCCGCGCTGGTGGCCATGGTCGCCTACCTGCCCGGCGACCTGGCCAAGGCCGTCATCGCCTCCCTCATCGCCGCCGCCGTCTACCGCGCCTACCCGATCCCGCCCGCCGGGCGCCCGGTGATCGAGGAGGCCGGGACCGGGGACAAGGGGGACGGTGCGGCCAGGGGCGAGGGCGCCTGATGCTCCGCCTGGAGGGTGTCTCCCACTCCTACGAGGCGCGGCCGGTGCTGCGCGACATCACCCTGGACCTCGCCGAGCACCGCATCGGCGTGATCGGGGCGAACGGATCGGGCAAGTCCACGCTCGCCCGCACCCTCAACGGCCTCGTCGTCCCCGACGCAGGCCGGGTGACGCTGGGGGAGTGGGACACCCGGCGCCACGCCAGGCACATCCGCCGCAGGGTCGGGTTCGTCTTCTCCGACGCCGCCAACCAGATCATCATGCCCACGGTCGCCGAGGACGTGGAGATCGGGCTGCGCTCCCGCAGGCTGGGGCGCGAGGAGACGGCCCGGCGGGTCGACGCCCTGCTGGAGCGCTACGGCCTGGCCGGGCACCGCGACCACCCCGGCCACCTGCTCTCCGGCGGCCAGAAGCAGCTGCTGGCCCTGGCCTCGGTCCTGGCCACCGAACCCGAGATCCTCGTCTGCGACGAGCCCACCACCCTGCTCGACCTGCGCAACACCCGCATGGTCCACCGGGTGCTCGACACCCTGGAGCAGCAGGTCGTCCTGTTCACCCACGACCTCGACCTGCTCGGCTCCTTCGACCGGGTCCTGGTGGTCGACGAGGGCCGGATCGTCTTCGACGGCCCGCCCGCCGACGCCGTCGACCACTACGTGAAGCTCATGGACGACCGCCTCCTGGACGACCGGTGAACACGCTCGGCCTCTACATCCCCGGCGACGGCCTGCTGTACCGGTTGAGCGCGGGCACCAAGCTCGCCGGGCTGCTCGCCGTCTGCGTCGCGGTCATCGCCCTGGCGCACCCGTGGGTGTCGGTGGGGCTCCTGGCGGGCGCGGTCCTGCTGTACCCCGCGGTGGGGCTGCCCTTCCGGCGGGTCCTCGGGGTGCTGCGCGGACTGTGGCCGTTCCTGCTGGCGATCGGGCTGTTCCAGGCGGTCTTCGGCGACCCCCTGACCGCGGTCCGGCTGTGCTCCCAGCTGCTGGGGCTGGTGGTGCTGGCCAACGCGGTCACCCTCACCACCCGGGTCCGCGAGATGCTCGACCTGTTCGAGCGCCTGGCCCGGCCGCTGGCCCGGTTCGGCGTCGCCCCCGAACGCGTGGCCCTGGTGCTGGCGCTGACGATCCGCTCCATCCCCATGGTCGCCGCCGCCTGGCGCGCCGCCGTCGAGGGCTACCGCGCCCGGGGCCTGTCGGGGCGCCCGTACCTGCTGGTCACCCCGCTGATCGTCCAGCTGTTCCGGATGGCCGAGGCCACGGGCGAGGCCCTGGTGGCCCGCGGCATCGACGAGGACGCCGGTGCCTGAGCCCGCGTTCCCGCCGAGGAAACGCCGTCTCACGGCCGTGTTACGTCCGTACCGATTCCGTATCGGCCCTCGGGACAGAGGGATTCGAGCGGGATAATGGGTGCACCAAGTCACTGAGCGACGTTCGATGAACCGGTGATCGTGTGCCCCGGCGCCTCCCCGCCGACATCCCCCCGTTCCCCCGCGGCCTGAGCACCCTCCTGGTGGCCGCCCTCGCCCTCCTCCTGGCCGTGTCCCCGTCCGCTCCCTCCGGGGTCCTGCCCGAGGCGGCCCCGGCGCTCGCGCGCGCGGTGCCGGCCGGGGGCCTGCGGCCGCAGGCCCTCCTCCCGCTCGTGACCGCGCCCGCCACCGGCGGGGCCGTGCTCACCCCGGAGCGCTACGAGGAGCTGGACGCCCGCGTGGCGCGGACCATCGCCGACAGCGGGGCCCGCGCCGGGATCGCCGTCCAGGACCTGCGCACCGGCGCGACGTTCAGCCACGGCGCCCAGGAGGGCTTCGCCACCGCGAGCGTGGCCAAGCTGATGATCACCGCCATGCTGGTGCTGCACGCCCGGGACGAGGGGCGCGAGCTCACCGCGGCCGAGCGGTCCCAGGTCGAGGCCATGATCCGCTACAGCGACAACGACGTCGCCAACGGGCTCTACGAGAGGATCGGCTACAACCCGGGCTTCGCCGAGGGGGCCGAGCGGCTCGGGTTCACCGGGACCGAGCCCCACCCGAACGGCGTGTGGGGCGGCACCCTGACCACGCCCGCCGACCAGATCCGGCTGCTGCGCGCCCTGTACACCGAGGAGGGGCCGCTCACCGCCGACGAGCGCGCCCACATCCGCGGCCTGATGGAGACGGTCGCCCCGGAACAGGCCTGGGGCGTGTCCGCCGCGGCCGGACCCGGGGACGTCGTGGGCCTGAAGAACGGCTGGACGCCCCGCGAGTCCGACGGCGGCCGCTGGCTGGTCAACAGCGTCGGCTACGTGGCCGGGCCCGACCGCCAGTACCTCATCGCGGTCATGTCCGAGGGCAGCCGCGACTACACCTCGGGCGTGGCCCTGACCGAGGAGCTGGTCACCACGGTCACCTCGGCCCTGGAGGACCCGCCGGGCGGACACCCGGCGGGCCGACCGGGACGCTAGTCGAGGGGGCCGCCGGCCACGTAGAGGACCTGGCCGGAGACGAACCCGGAGTCCTCGGAGGTGAAGAAGGCCACCGCGTTGGCGATGTCCTCGGGCAGGCCCACCCGCCGGACCGGGATCTCCGCCTCCTTGAACTTCTTCATGTCGTCGTAGGAGATGCCGATCCGCTCGGCGGTGGCGCGGGTCATCGCGGTCTCCACGAAGCCCGGGGCGACCGCGTTGACGGTGACGCCGAACTTGCCCAGCTCGATCGCCAGGGTCTTGGTGAAGCCCTGCAGGCCCGCCTTGGCGGCGGAGTAGTTGGCCTGGCCGCGGTTGCCCAGCGCCGAGGAGCTGGACAGGTTGACGATCCGGCCCCAGTTCTGCGCGGTCATGTGCGCCTGGGCGGCGCGGCTCATCAGGAAGGAGCCGCGCAGGTGCACGTTCATGACGGTGTCCCAGTCCGAGGCGGACATCTTGAACAGCAGGTTGTCGCGCAGCACACCGGCGTTGTTCACCAGGATCGACGGTGCGCCCAGGCGCTCGGCGACGGTGTCGACGGCCGCGGTGACCTGGTCCTCGTCGGCGACGTCGCAGCCGACGGCCAGGGCGGTGCCCCCGGCGGCGGTGATGCGGTCGACGACCTCCTGGGCGTCGGACTCCTTCAGGTCCAGCACGGCGACGGCCCGGCCGTCGGCCGCCAGGCGCTCGGCGGTGGCGGCGCCGATACCACGGGCCGCTCCGGTCACAATGGCCACACGAGGCGTTGCGGACATGGGTTACCTCCAGAATTCACGTGGTGGGCGCGGGGGAATCCTATCGACATTCCTACCGGTCGGTAAGCGGCCGGGGGGCCTTATCCGGTCCCTTCCCGGACGGGCCCGCACGCCGCCACCTGGGCGTCCCCGAGCCGCGGAAAGAAGTGCGCCATCGGGTCCCCCCGTTTTCCTGCACACCGCCCCCGCTTGGCCTACGATGTCTGCAAGGCCAGGATGCACGTGCATTCGATCCGTGCAGCAGCACGCGCCCGACCTGCTCGGGGAGGAGTGGAAGGCATGGAGTGTGCGGAGGCGGTCATGGAGCCCGCCGGAGGTTGGTGGCTCAGGGTCCTCACCCACGGCTCCCGGCGCTGGAACACGCCCCTGTGCGGGGACCGGCACGACGCCGTCACGTGGACCTTCGCGCCGCGCCCCCACTCCGTGTCGGCCGCACGCGAGATTTCCGACGCCCTGCTCCGGGAATGGGGTATGGGGCACTTGTCCCCCGATGTCTCCGTGGTCGTTTCGGAATTGGTCACCAATGCGGTACGCCATGGCGGGCCGCTGGTCTCGACCGGGCCGGGCGGCGGGGGTATTCAACTCTCCCTGATGAGAAGCGGCCGTGAATTCATCTGCGCGGTTCGCGACGGCGGAGATCGGCTGCCGCGCAGAAGGAGGTCCGACCCGACCATGGAGGGTGGCCGGGGACTTGCCTTGGTGAGCGCCTTCGCGCGAGAGTGGGGTGTGATTCCCACTCCCCCCGGGGGAAAGTTCGTTTGGGCGCAATTCGTGTGAACCGCCGGTGCCGGGCCGGCGTCCTTCGCACCGCCCCCGAGCGGACCGGATCCGCGGAGTGGCGGGGACCGGAGGAGCCGACCCCGGTACCGCGATCACATCGGCTATATCGTGTACCCGGGTGTCCCGCGCAGCGGACGCCCGTTGCGGGAATGACAGGGAGGCGGCGAACGTGGATATCGCTCGATTGCGCAAGGGGAGCGGCCCCACCGTGCGTCGCATGCTGCTCGGCCAGGAACTGCGCAGCCGACGCGAACAGCGTGGTATCAGCCGGGAGGACGCCGGGGCGCGGATTCGGGCTTCGGCGTCGAAGATCAGTCGCATGGAACTCGGCCGGGTCGGTTTCAAGCTGCGCGATATCGAGGACCTCCTGAAGTTGTACGGCACCGACCGCCGCACGATCAAGGAAATGCTCGAAGTCGCGAAGGAATCCAACAAGCCCGGATGGTGGAAGGACTACGGCGACTCCCTCCACAAGTGGCTGACCCAGTACATCGGGTTCGAGGAGGCCGCCGACCAGATCCGCATCTACGAGTCGCAATTCGTCCCGGGCCTGCTGCAGACGGAGGAGTACGCCCGCGAGATCATCTTCGGCGGCGTCGACGCCCCCGACACGGTCGCCGAGCAGCGGCTGGCGGCGCGGCTCAAGAGACAGAAGCGGGTCGAGACGGACGAGGGCATGCGCATGTGGGTCGTCCTCGACGAGGCGGCGGTCCGCCGCCCCATCGGCGTGGGCATCCGGGGCCTGGGCGTGATGCGCCGCCAGATCGAGCACCTGATCCGGCTCAGCACGGAGAAGGACAACATCACCATCCAGATCATCCCCTTCTCGGTGGGCGCGCACGCCGCCGAGGCGGGCTCGTTCACGCTGCTGCGCTACTCCGACTACGAGCTCGCCGACATGGTGTACCTGGAGCAGCTGCACGACGGCGAGCTCAACGACCGCCCGAACGTGGTCGAGGCCTACACCAAGGCGATGACCAGGCTGAGCGTCTCGGCGGCCACCCCCGACGAGAGCCTGGAGATGCTCCGGTCCATCCTCGCCGACTTCACCGAGGCCGACGAAGGCCCCGACGGCGAGGCGGCCGGCCTGGGCTGACCCCGTCGGACCCCGCAGCGGCACCCCCGAGCCGGCCCGCCGAAGCGGCCGGAACGGCACACGGCCGAAGGACCCCGTCCCCCGACGGGGTCCTTCGGCGTTCCGCGCGGTCTCTTTCGCGGTGTGCCCGGGGCGTCCGCCGCTCTCCGGACGGGGCCGTTCCACGCCTGCGCGGGGGGTCCCACCCCTGGGGTGCGACCCCCCGCCCGTGGCCTGGAGGGAGAGCGGTGCGGCCTCAGCCCAACAGGTTGTCGAAGTCCCCGTCCTTGGCGCCCAGGATGAGGCAGTCGATCTCCTCCTGGGTGTAGACCAGGGCCGGGCCGGCCGGGAAACGGGAATTGCGGACGGCGATGGAGCCGTCGGCCAGGCGGGCCATCTCGACGCAGGCGCCCTGGGAGTTGCTGCGCTTGGCCTTCTGCCAGGCGGCCTCGGTCAGCTCGGTCGCGTTGATGCCGTTGTACGGGGTCATGCCCACTTCTCCTTCGGAGTCACTCGAGGGGATGTGCCGTGCGCCTGCACTGCCAAATGCACGTGCAAGAGCATTGGCACGTTCATAAGCATAGCGTGACCCTCGCCACTTGTCCGAGAGTTAGCCATCCTGAGTCCCACGTGATACACGGGGCGCCCGACCAGGGGTCTTCTCCATGGCGAACCGTGCGAACACGGACACGGCTCCCCGGCGCGCAGCACGACGCGGCCCCGCCGGACGCCTCGGGGGCGTGTCCGGCGGGGCCGCGCGGAGAGCAGGGGTCAGGAGCAGACCAGGGCGGCCCGGAGCGCCTCCAGGTTCCCGCGCATGATCGACGGGTAGTCGTCGCCGGGGGAGGCGTCGGTGACCCCCTCCAGCGGGTCGAGCACCTCGACCGCCGCGCCGGTCTCGCCGGCGATGGTCTGAGCGGTCTCCTCGGGCATGAGCGGCTCGGTGAAGATCGTGGTGACCCCGTGCTCCTTGACGAAGTCGGCGATCTCCGCGATCTGGGTGGGGGAGGGCTCGCTGTCGGGGTCGACCCCGGAGATGCCCACCTGCTCCAGGCCGTAGTGCTCGGTCAGGTACGAGAAGGCGGTGTGGCCCACCACGACCTCGTTGTGCTCGCAGGAGGCCAGGCCGTCCTCGTACTCCTGGCCGATCGCCTCCAGTTCGGCGGTCACCGCCTCCGCGTTGGCGGTGTACTCGGCGGCGGCCTCGGGGTTCAGCTCTCCCAGCCGCTCGCCCAGGGCGCCGGCGACCTGGGACATGAGGTCCACGTCGAGCCAGAAGTGCGGGTCGAGGTCGCCGTGGTCGTGGCCGTCGCCCCCGGCCCCCTCCTCGGCGTGCTCCTCCTCGGCGTGGGCGTCCTCCTCGTGCCCGTGCGCGTCCTCCTCGTGCCCGTGGGCCTCCTCGCCCCCGTGCCCGTCGTCCTCCCCGTGCTCGTGCCCGCCCTCCCCGGCCGGGTGCAGCTCGACCACGTCGGCCACGTCCAGGGCGCGGTCGGACGCCTCCTGCTCGACGGCCTCGTCCACCGCGGGCTGTAGCCCGGCCACGTAGAACGCGAGGTCGGCCTCGGTGAGCTCGCCGATCTGGCGGCCGGTCAGCTCCAGGTCGTGGGGCTCCATGCCGGGTTCGGTCAGCTGGACCACCGCCACGCCGTCCCCGCCGACCTCGCGGGCCAGCCACTCCAGGGGGTAGACCCCGGTGACCACGGTCAGGTCGGCGTCGGCGGGGTCGGGGCCCTCCCCGCCGGCGGGGGAACCCTGGCCACCGCAGGCGGTGGCCGTCATCAGTGCCACCGCGGACAGGGCGGCGGTTCGCAGGATCGTACGCATGGGACCATCATCGGGAAAATGAAAATGGTTGTCAATTTGACCCTTATGTCCGGCCCCGGTCCCCGCTCAGGTGACCTCGGCGAAGCGCTCCACGTCGTCGGTCCGCCCGGCCACCACGATCACGTCGCCCTTCTGCAGCACGGTCTCCTCGGTGGCGTAGGTGAAGGCCGAGTGGAGGCGCTTCACGGACACCACCGTGATCCCGTACTTCTGGCGCACCTTCGTCTCGCGCAGCGGCTTGCCCAGCAGCTCCTTGGGCGCCTTCGTCTTGCCCAGGGAGAACCCCTCCTCGAGCTCCACGTAGTCCAGCATGCGGCCCGACACCAGGTGGGCGACGCGCTCGCCCATGTCGTGCTCGGGCAGGACCACGTGGTGGGCCCCCACCTGTTCGAGGATGCGGCCGTGGCGCCTGCTGATCGCCTTGGCCCAGATGTCGGGCACGCCCATGTCGACGAGCTGCGACGTGGCCAGGATGCTCTCCTCCAGGTGGGTGCCGATGGCCACCACCGCGCGCTGGAACTGGGGCGCGCCGACCTGCCGCAGCGCCTCGTCGTCGGTGGCGTCGGCGATCACGGTGTGGGTCAGGGCGTCGGCGTAGGCCTGGACGAGGCGGGGGTTGGAGTCGACGCCCAGCACCTCCCAGCCGTGGTTGACCAGTTCCAGTGCGAGGGAGCTGCCGAAGCGGCCCAGCCCGATGACCAGAATGCGCTTGTCCCTGAGTTTCGTCTGTTGGGGCATGTGGGTGCTCCTAGAGGATTCGTGGTCAGCCGATGATCGGGCGGGCCTCGGCGAGATCGTAGCGGCGCTTGCGTTCGCGGAAGGCGATCGCCGTGGCGAAGGTGACCGGTCCGATGCGGCCCGCGGCCATGAGGAAGGTGACGAAGATCTGGGCCCACGGGTCCAGCTGAGGGGTGATCCCCGTGGAGAGCCCGACCACCCCGACGGCCGACACGACCTCGAAGAGGGTGTCCATGAAGCTGAAGGGTGTGGTGTGCAGGAGGATCACCGTGCTCACCGCGACCACGGTCATCGACAGGAACGTCAGGCTCAGCGCCTGCCGGATGACCTCGGGCGCCAGCCGGCGGCCGAACACGTGGACCCGGTCGTGCGCCCGGACCTCGGACCACACCACCAGGAAGAGGACGGCCAGGGTGGCGACCTTGATCCCGCCCGCGGTCCCGGCGCTGCCGTTGCCCACGAACATCATCATGACGGTGAGCAGCAGGGTCGAGTCGTACATCGAACCGGTGTCCGTGACGTTGAACCCGCCGCTGCGCGGCATCACCCCGTGGAAGACCCCGTCGGTGATCTTGGCCCACCAGTCCAAACGGCCCAGGGTGAGCGGGTTGTTCCACTCCATGACGATCACCAGCACGATGGTGATGAGGAAGAGGGCCGCGCTGGTGGTGACGGTGATCTTGGTGTGCAGGCTCCAGGTCTGCGGGGTCCGGTAGCGGCGGCGCAGCTCGATCAGCACGGGGAACCCGACGCCGCCGAGGATGACCGCGGAGGCGAGGGGGAACAGGATGAACGCGTCCCCGGAGAAGCGCGTCAGGCTGTCCCCGTACAGGGACAGCCCGGCGTTGTTGAAGGCCGAGACCGAGTGGAAGACGCCCGAGTAGAGGGCCTCCCAGAAGGCCATGTCGTAGCCGAGCCACATCCTCGGGAGGACGAGCGCCAGGACGGCGCCCTCCAGGATCAGGCTCACCTTCAGCACCCGGGTCGCGATGCCCCGGACGTCCCCGACCGCCAGGGCCCGGTTCTCCGCCTGCACGTTCAGCTCCATGCGCAGGCTGAACCTGTGGATGATGGCCACGCCCATCAGCGAGGCCAGGGTCATGATCCCCAGTCCGCCGGTCTGGATCATCACGAGGATGACGAGGTGGCCGAAGAACGAGAGCTGGTCGCCGATGTCGATGACGCTCAGGCCGCACACGGCCAGGGCCGACGTCGCGGTGAACAGGGCCTCGGTGAAGGTGAGGGGCTCGCCCGTGGCCGCGAACGGGGTCATGAGCAGGAGCGTCCCGAGCAGGTCCACGACGAAGAAGATCAGGACGAATGCCCGGGCGGGCTTGCCCCAGGCGTTCTTGCGGTGGTGGACGGGCCCGCTGTCGAAGCCGGTGTGGCGCCGGCGCGGAGTCAGCCGCACGCGGAGGTCCCGCAGCGCGGCGGCGCTCCGGGACATCCGGGTCGTGAAGGCTCTCAGGGCTTGCCTCATGTCCTCGTCATTCCACCGCTTCGTGCAGGTCACCGTCGTTCGACCCGAACGATTGTGCCAGCAGGGGGCGACCGGTCCGTCCCAGGGTGGGACGGGCGAGGATGTGTCGCCGTTCCCCGTCAGTCGTGGCGTGCGCCCTCGTGGTCGGCGTGCCCGGGCGGCTCCAGTTGGAGGGTGGAGTGCTCGACGTCGAAGTGCCCGGCCAGGCAGGCGTGGAGTTCGTCCAGGGTGCGCCCGCAGTCGCGCAGCCGTTCCTCGGGGACCACCACGTGCGCCGACATCACCGGTACCCCGGAGGTGATGGTCCACACGTGCAGGTCGTGCACGTCGACCACGGCCGGGTGGTCGAGCAGGTGTCCGCGCACCTCGTCCAGGTCCATGCCGCGCGGCGCGGACTCCAGCAGGATGTGCACGGCCTCGCGCAGCAGCGACCAGGCGCGGGGCACGATGATCGCGGCGATGAGCAGCGAGACGACGGTGTCGGCCTGCGTCCAGCCGGTGAGCCAGACGACGAGGCCGCCGACGATGACGCCGACCGAGGCCAGGGCGTCGCTGACGACCTCCAGGTAGGCGCCCTTGACGTTGAGGCTCTCCTTGGCGCCCGAGCGCAGCACCAGCGCGCCGACGATGTTGGCGACCAGGCCGACGGCGGCGACCACGACCATGCCGGGGCCGGACACCTCGGCGGGGGAGCGCAGCCGCTCGACGGCCTCCACGACGATGAACGCGCACAGGACGAACAGCACCAGGGCGTTGACGGCGGCGGCGAGGATCTCGGCCCGCTGGTGGCCGAAGGTGCTGCGCCCCCGGGCGGGGCGGGCGGCGATCCACACGGCGACCAGGGCCAGCGCCACCCCGAAGGAGTCGGTGACGGTGTGCCCGGCGTCGGCGAGCAGGGCGAGGCTGCCGCTGAACGCTGCGCCCGCGACCTGGACGACGGCGACGCCGAGCATGAGCGCGAGGACGAGCGCGAGCCGTCCCCGGTTGGCCGCGCCCGCGGTGTGTCCGTGGCCATGGCCGTGGCCGTGTCCGGCGCCCATGGGTCCCCCTTCTCGTGTGCGTGCTCCCGCGTGCGTGCGCACGTCGGTTCAGTCACCACTGTTTATACAGTCTGCGCTGTCTATACAGCAAGCTATGTACAATGGTTTTCATGTTGACCTCCGAGCAGCGCCTCTCCGCCATCCACCGGCTCGGCCGCGCCCTGTCCGACCCGACCCGCTGCCGCCTCCTGCTGGCCCTGCTCGAGGGGCCCGGCTACCCCGCCGACCTGGCCGAGCACCTGGGCCTGACCCGCCAGAACGTCTCCAACCACCTGGCCTGCCTGCGCGACTGCGGACTGGTGCGCACCCACGCCCACGGCCGCCGGGTCGCCTACGAACTGGTCGACTCCTCCCTCGCCCACGCCCTGGAGGACCTGCTGCGCGTCGTCTGGGGCACCGGGCGCCCCCACGAGGCCCCCGGCGACGACGCCGGGCGGGACGCCGGGGCCGAGCGCCGCGCGGGCTGACCCGTCCGGCGCACCCGCCTCCCGCGTTGCCCGGCTCCCCCATAGCGCGTTCCCGCCGCCGTTGTTGCGGATGACCGGAACCTGCCACTGTGATGCCCGTTACAGGGGTCCGGGGGTGGTGGAGCGTGATGAAGTCCCATGTCCCGCCGGGGAATCTCCGACTTCTGTCGGATGTCCCTAACTTTGGTCAGGGGCCGACCCTGACAGAAGACTGACGCGTCCCTGAAAGCCCCCCGATCCGCGTCCGAGGACGAGAAGTCCCGATATAACGCGACGTATCGTGGGGAGGCGCCCGGCGGATGCAATGCCCGGCGGAGCACCCGGGGGACGGGACGGTCCCGCGGGCGGATCCCGCCCGGACGAGGGCGGCACGCCTTCGACGGCATCCCCACCACACGACTTCGAGGACCGACCGCCGCCCGGCGGCGACGACCCGGCGCACACCGCGCCGACCGGTCCAACGTCCGCAGCGAGTAGGAGCGAGAACCTCTCATGTCCAGATCGGCTTTCAGGACCCCGCACGCGGGCTCCCCCCGCACGGAAGGGGCGACCGGATGAACCGCCTCGCGGTCATGTCGCTCAAGAACCGGGCGCTGGTACTGCTCATCACCCTGGCCGTGCTCTTCTTCGGCGTGCTCGCCGCCGGAGCCGCCAAGCGGGAGCTCTTCCCGCAGATGTCCCTGCCGATGGTGATGGTCACCGGCACCTACCAGGGCGCCTCCCCGCAGGTCGTGGAGAACCAGGTCACCGTGCCGCTGGAGCAGGCCGTCCAGAGCGTCGCGGGGGCCACCACCGTCACCTCGACCTCCAGCAGCGGGACCGCCCAGGTCACCGTCGAGTTCGACTACGGCGCCGACCAGGACGACCTGGTCCGCCAGACCCAGATCGCGGTCGACCAGGTCGCGGGCATGCTGCCCGAGGACGTCGAGACCAGCGTCATGTCCTTCAGCCTCGACATGATGCCTGTCGTCATGCTCGCCGCGGGTGCCGAGAACGGCGACGACCAGGGCATGGTCGAGCCGCTGGAGACCCACCTCATCCCCGAGTTGGAGTCCGTCGAGGGCGTCCGCTCGGCCACGATCACCGGTGCGATCTCCTCCGACCTGGTCATCACCCCGGACGAGGACGAGATGGCCGAGGCGGGCCTCACCGCGCAGGACATCACCCAGGCCCTCCAGGGCAGCGGGCAGCTGGTGCCCGGCGGCGACGTCGACTCCGACGGCCGCACGCTCAACGTCACCACCGGCGCCCAGTTCACCTCGGTCGAGCAGGTCGAGGACATCTGGATCCGGCCGGCCGCCCCGGAGGCCGGCGCCACCTCGGCCATGCCCGGCGCGCCCCCGGCCGCCCAGCCCGAGCCCGTCCGCCTCTCCGAGGTCGCCGACGTCGAGCTGGTCCGCGACGAGGCCACCACCCTGGCCCGTGTCAACGGCGACCCGAGCGTCGGCGTCATGATCATGAAGACCCCCGACGGCAACACCGTCGAGGTCTCCGAGGGCGTCCAGCGCGTCCTCGACGAGCAGGCCGACGTCCTCGGCGACGACATCGAGATCAGCGTGGTCTTCGACCAGGCCCCCTACATCAACGAGTCCATCCTCGCGATGCTCGAAGAGGGCGGCATGGGCCTGGCGGCCGCCGTGATCGTCATCCTCGTCTTCCTGCTGTCGATCCGCTCCACCCTGGTCACCGCGGTGTCCATCCCGGTGTCGGTGCTGATCGCCTTCCTGGGCATGCAGGCGTTCGGCTTCACCCTGAACATGCTCACCCTCGCGGCCATCACGATCTCCATCGGCCGCGTCGTCGACGACTCCATCGTGGTCCTGGAGAACATCCGCAGGCACCTGGACTACGGCAAGGAGAAGATGGAGGCGGTCAAGACCGGTGTCCGCGAGGTCGCGGGCGCGGTGGTCTCCTCCACCCTCGCCACCGTCGCGGTGTTCCTGCCGCTGGCCTTCGTCGGCGGCATGGTCGGCGAGCTCTTCATGCCGTTCGCGGTCACCGCCAGCCTCGCCCTGCTCGCCTCGCTGATCGTGTCGATCACCATCATCCCGGTGCTCTGCTACTGGTTCCTCAAGCCGCGCGACATCGGCGACGCCACCCAGGAGGAGATCGAGCGCGAGGAGACCGAGCGCGAGCTGCGCAGCCCGCTGCAGCGCGCCTACATGCCGGTCATCCGGTGGATCACCACCAAGCGCAAGCAGGCCACGATCGTCACCCTGGTCGCCTCCGCGGTCATCTTCGGCGGCACGGTCTACATGGCCGGCCAGCTGGAGACCGACTGGATGGGCCAGTCGGAGGAGAACACCTACGCCCTCAGCCAGGAGCTGCCCCCGGGCACCTCCCTGGAGGAGGCCGACGCCGAGGCCGTCAAGGTCGAGGAGATGCTCGCCGGGTTCGCGTGGGTGGAGTCGTACCAGACCAACGTGGGCGGCAACGCGATGGCCGGCCCGTTCGGCGGTGGCGGCGCCTCGCAGATCGACTACACGATCACCGCGGACCCCGACACCGACCAGGAGCGCAACCGCGAGGTCCTGCGCGACTCCCTGGAGGACCTGGACACCGACTACGAGCCGACCATGAGCGCCATGGGCGCGATGGGCGCCGGCTCCGGCATCGAGGTCCGGGTGACCGCCGACGACCAGGAGGTCCTGGCCGAGGCCGCGGACCTGGTGGAGGAGGAGCTGCGGGGGATCGACGGCGCCGCCGACGTCGTCAACGGCATCTCCGCCACCCAGCCCGCCATGGAGGTCCGCGTCGACGGTGAGAAGGCCGCCGAACTGGGCCTGACCGAGGCCGCCGTGGGCGGCCAGGTGAGCGCCGCGTTCAACGGGCAGAACACCGGGACCGTCACCGTCGACGACAGCCGCCGCGACATCGTGGTCCGCGCCGTCGAGGCCCCGACCACCGTCGAGGAGCTCGAGGAGCTGGTGGTCGTCTCGCCGACCGCCGGGCCGGTGGAGCTGTCCGAGGTCGCCGACGTGGTCGAGGTGGAGCAGCCGCCGCAGCTCACCCGCATCGACGGCATCACCAGCACCACCGTCGAGGCCAGTGTCACCGCCTCCGACCTGGGCGCGGTCAGCGCCGAGATCACCCAGGCGCTCGACACGATGGACCTGCCCCAGGGCGCCACCGCCACGCTGGGCGGTGTCAGCCAGGAGCAGAGCGAGGGCTTCATGCAGATGGCCCTGGCCATGCTGGCCGCCGTGGTCATCTGCTACCTCATCATGGTCGCGACCTTCAAGAGCCTGCTCCAGCCGTTCATGCTGCTGATCTCGATCCCGTTCGCGATCACCGGCTCGCTGGCACTGCTGCTCGTCACCGACACGGCGCTGGGAATCGCCGGCCTGGTCGGCATGCTGATGCTCATCGGTGTGGTCATCACCAACGCCATCGTCCTGATGGACCTCATCAACCAGAACCAGAACCGGGGGATGCCGCTCACGGAGGCGATCGTGGAGGGTGCCCGGCACCGTCTGCGCCCGATCCTCATGACGGCCCTGGCCACCGTCGCGGCCCTGACCCCGATGGCGCTGGGCATCACCGGCGGCGGCGCGTTCATCTCGGCCCCGCTGGCGCTCGTGGTGATCGGCGGCCTGGTGACCTCGACCCTGCTGACGCTGATCCTGGTCCCCGTCCTCTACCAGCTGGTGGAGTGGGGCAAGCAGCGCCGGGCGGCCCGCAGGGCCTCCCGCGAGGAGCTGCGCCGCTCCAAGCGCGCGGCCGCCTCCGCGTCGGCGCGCGAGAAGGAGACCGTCGGCTGACGCTGGGAATCTCCAGGTGAGAGGGCGTCCCGTGCTCCGGCGCGGGGCGCCCGTCGCCGTTCCGGCCCCGGGGACGGGGCAGCGGTGGCATGCTGTGACCGGAGCGTTGGTTTGTGTCATCGGCGCGGGAACGGCAGGCTGCGATACATGACGGAAACGCAGAAGAAGTCACTCGACGATCTCGTTCGGGAGGAACTGGGCGCCGAGCCCTCCCAGGAGGCGAAGGACTACGCCCGCCTCCTCTACGAGCGCTACCGGCTGCCGGAGGCGCCCGCGGCCGCGGGGGAGGGGACGGCCCCCGAGGAGGACACCGCGACGGGCGGGTGACCCCGGGTCACCCGTCCTCGGCGGTCTCGTCCCACACCAGCTCGAACCAGACCTGGCGGCCCATGCCGTCGCCGCGGGGCTCGCTGCCCCACTTGCTGGAGAGCGCCTCGACCAGGTCCAGGCCCCGGCCGTGCTCGGCCGTGTCGTAGGGGTCCCGGTGCTGGGGTCGGGGCGTCTCGTTCAGGTTCCCCAGGTCGCGCACCTCCACCCGGGCCCAGCCCGGGGCGCGGTGGACGCTGACCTCGAACTTGCCGGTGGAGCGCCCCGAGGCGCTGTGTGTGATGGCGTTGGTCGCCAGTTCGCTGGTCAACAGCGTGGCGGTGGTGGGATCGGGGCAGTCGGCCAGCTGTCGGGCGACGAACCTGCGCGCGTACGCGATCTGGCTCGGCAGACCGGGGAAGCGGCGTCTGGCGGATCTGTTGTGCTCTTCCATTGCCGGACCACATACGGGAGGAGAGGAGTCGACGCTCGCGGCCCGCTCCGGGACGGGCGCACCGCGCACACCGAGGTGGACGAGGGGGTCGTGGGGTGCTGCTGCGGTCATGTGCTGTTCACTCCACGGTGTGTTCTCGGAGGACAGGGCGGAGCAGCGCCTGCCCCTCGGTGTCGCGTCCATGCCCGGAACGGGTCACGGCGCGGGGCGGACACACGGGTCGAGGCCCCCGGGTACAGGGAGGGGTGCGGTGCCGCACGACCGGGCGCGCGGCGGGAGGGCGGCGGACGGGGTGCGGGGGAGGTCCGGGGCGAATGGTCGTGTCTGGTATCGGATGTGCCCCACGACACTGAAGGGCGTATTCGCGCATAGCATACGCTCCGTGCTCTTCCGGGGACCCGGCCGACCTGGCCGTGTCGGAACGACCCCTCTTGACCTGGTTAAAGAGGGTGTTCGGTCAGGGTATGCGACCGGTCAAGGCCGGGGTTCCGTGACTGGTGTGACTCAAGGGAATGAGTAACGATGCGGTAACGTAGTTGCGCTTTTCATCCCATACCGGGGTCTTGCGCACTTCGGGGACGACCCGTCAAGGTAAGGGACATGGCCTCCCGCTCCCCCCTGCCGACCGGCCTCGGCGTCGAACTCGACCGCGCCGTGCGCCTCGCCGACGAAGGGCACCTCCTCGTCGGCGGCGACCCCACCCGCGCCGTCCGCCTGACGTCGCGACAGGTCAGCGGACTCATCAGGTGGATCAGCGGGGCACCGGTGCGCGACGCCGAAGAGGGCGCGACCGCCGCCGACCTCATCGCGGCCGGGCTCGCCCACCCGTCTCCCTCCGCCACCCTCAACGGACGCCTTCGGGGCGGCCCTTCCCACCCGTCCTCGCGTCCGGTGGGGGAGCGGGGCGGTCCCACGGTGGACATCGTCGTGATCGACCGGGGCGCGGCGGGCGGACTGACCGCGACCCTGGACCGGCTCACCCGGCTCCACCCCGGAGCGGAGCCGATCGTCGTGGGCGCCACCGGGCCCGCCGCCCGGGCCGCCCGGGAGCGCGGCGCCCGGGTGCTGCCCATCCCCGTGGGCGGCGCCGCGGCCCGCGCGCTCGCCCTCACCGTCTCCGACGCCGAGCTCGTCGCCCTGGTCGACGCCGGCCACCTGCCGCGGCCGGGCTGGCTGGAGGCGTGCACCGGGCACTTCGCCGATCCCGCCGTCGCCGCCGTGCTGCCGCGCACGCTCGTCGACCTCCCGGCCTCCGGCGGGGAGGGCTCCGCGGCCGTCGCCGCCGTCGCCGCGGCCCGGGTGGGACCCGACCGCGGACCCGACCCGGCCCCCGTGCTGCCCTGGGGGCACGCCGCCCCCGGCCTCGCCCGCCCGGCCGGAGCCGACACCGGCGACCCGCTGGGCCCGGTCACCGCCCTGGTCCTGCGCCGCTCCGCGGTGGACCCCTCCCTCCTCGACCCGGCCCTGGGCGCGGCCGCCGAGCCCGCGCTGCTGTGGTCCCTGGCCGACCGGGGGCTCACCGTGCGCCACGAGCCCCGGTCCCGGGTACGGGTCCCGCCGCTCGCCGACCTCGGCGGCTACCTGCGGGCCTGCGCCGGGACCGGCGCTGCCGCGGCCCGGCTGGCCCGCCTGCGCGGCACCCGCGCGGCCGGCCCCGAACTCTCCCCGACCGGCGTCGCGGTCCTGGCCGCGCTGCTGGCCGGCCGACCGCTGTCGGCCGCCGCCCTGGCCGTCGCCGGGGGCGGGGTGCGGGTGGCGGCCCTGGCCGCCGCCGGCGTGCCCGCGGACCGGACCGCCCCGGCGGTCGCGGCCGGGCTGGTGCGCCAGACCCGCGCCGCGTCCCGGGCCCTGAGGGGCGCCTGGTGGCCCCCGGCCGCTGCGGCCCTGACCCTGGGCGCCGTGCGGATCACCCGGGACCTGCGGTGCGGCCGCAGGCCCGCGGCGGCGACGGTGCTGGCCACGGCGGCCACCGCCGCGGCCCTGGTGGCGCCGCATCCGGCGGCCTGGCGGACCGCACGGGGCGCCGCCCCGGTCGACCCGCTCACCTGGACCGCGCTGGGGATCGCGGGTGACGCGGCCCGGGGCCTGGGGACCTGGTGGGGGATGGCGCGGTCGCGCAGCGCGGCCCCGCTCCTGCCCCGGGTGCGCCGTCCGGACTTCGCCGTGGCGCAGGCGGCCCGCGCACGGGACCCCGCTCGGGCTGAGGAGGGCTCACGCACCCTCGTTAGGTCCGGTTAAGTCCACTCACACTGGGTGATGTCCGCCGGTCCGGGGCATCGGAACCCCTTTCGCGGGTCCGGGCGCTCCCGGAGGCGAACAGGCGGCGGTGGTCCGGCGGAGCGGAAGCGTGTTTCCCCGGGGTGACAACTTGCTGTCTTTTGGTCGTATGATTGCCGGGTTTGTCGGGTTTCATGTAAACAGGGATGACGTATCGCCCGGTTCGGCGGGTGCGTCTCCGCAGCTCAGCGCGCTTTTCTAGCTGTGGGTGACGCACTCGTGACTTTCTGTGCAAAGATTGACAAATCGCCACGAGTTCACCGGGCAAAAGGGCTCCGTTGTCTTTTCTTGATGCACTGGTTACCGTCGAGTGTCTAGCGATGCCCCAGACTCTTGACATTCCGGTCACTGATCGTGAATCGGACGCAATTGTGTTTCGGCAGTCACCGGGAGTGACCCCCGCCGGTGGTAGTGGGATCACGGATGCTTAACAGGCCACCAGCCTCGCGGATCCGTGCCTCCTCCACCGGCGCTCTTGGCTACGACCGCCCTGTCAGCAGACCGCCGCGCCGGGCTCGGCTGTGAGGTTCGGAGAGAGTTTTGGGCAAGTTCCTGGTCAGACGACTGTTGAACTACGTCGTACTGATCTTCCTCGCGACGAGCTTCGCGTACCTGCTCGCCGCCGCCAATCTGTACCCGCGCGGCTACTTCGAGCAGATGCAGCCGCCGCCGACGGACGCGGTGATCAATGCTCAGCTCGACACCCTCAACCTGAACGACCAGACGCCCCTGGCGCAGCGGTACGTGACCTGGCTGAGCGGTGTCGCCCAGGGCGACTTCGGACAGACCATCCAGGGCAGGGACGTCACCCCGCAGATCTGGCTCAAGGCCGGTGTCACCCTGCGGCTGATCACGGTGGCCACCCTCCTGGGCAGCGCCCTGGGCATCGCCATCGGCGCCTACGCGGCCGTGCGCCAGTACCGGATGTTCGACAAGGCGGCGACCGCCGCCTCGTTCTTCGTGCTGGCCATCCCCACCGTCGTCATCGCGCTCAGCGTGCAGGTGTTCGCCACCGAGATCAACGGGGCCCTCGGCTTCCAGCTCTTCCTGTTCTCCGGCGAGTACTCGGCGGGCTTCCGCGGCAACGCATGGGAACTCCTGCTCAACCGGATCCACCACGCGATCCTGCCGACCTTCGTGCTCGCCGTCGCGCTCTTCGCCGCCTTCGCCCGCTACCAGCGCAACATGATGCTGGACGTCCTGGGCTCGGACTTCGTGCGCACCGCGATGGCCAAGGGGCTCACCCGGCGCAAGGCTCTGTTCAAGCACGCCCTGCGCACCGCGCTGATCCCGACCATCACGTACTTCACCTTCACCTTCGGCGTGATGGTCTCCGGCGCGACCTTCACCGAGAAGATCTTCGGGTGGCACGGGATGGGGGCCTGGCTGATCGACGCGATCTTCCAGCAGGACGTCCACGTCGTGGCCGCGGCCTCCTGCTTCATGGCCGTGACGATCATGGTGGCGTCGTTCCTCTCGGACATCCTCTACGCCTGGCTCGACCCGAGGGTGCGGGTGTGACCGTGACAAGGAACCGCGCGTCCGCGCACACCCCGCCCCACCAGTACGCCCACGCTGCCATCGAGCTGGAGATCCGGTCATGAGCACCACCGAAACGAGCACGGAGCTCGGAAAGGCCCCGACCGTACCGCCGGCGCCCAACCGGGCCAAGGCCATCGTCGGCCAGCTCCTGGGCACCCCCCGGGTGATCATCGGGCTGGTCCTGCTGGCCCTGCTCGCGATCCTCGCCTTCGTCGGACCGGCCGTCAGCGGCTGGGAGGTCGGCGAGCGCGACTACACCGCGCTCTTCTCCGAGCCCTCGGCCGAGCACTGGATGGGCACCAACAAGACCGGCCAGGACGTCTGGACGCAGTCCACCGCCGGCCTGCAGAAGTCGCTGCTCATCGGCCTGCTGGTGGCGCTGATGTCCACCGGCATCGCGGCCCTGGTCGGCGCCTTCGCCGGCTACTTCGGCGGCATCACCGACCGCGCCCTGATGTGGATCGCCGACCTGGCCCTGGTGCTGCCCAGCTTCGTCATCCTGGCCATCCTCGCCGAGCAGTTCGGCGGCAACGGGGGCTGGATCATGCTGGTGGTCCTGCTGGCCGCGTTCAGCTGGATGGTCACCTCCAAGATGATCCGCGGCATGACCATCTCCCTGCGGGAGCGGGAGTACATCCACGCGGCCCGGTTCATGGGCGTCCCCTCGCACAAGATCATCCTCCGGCACATCCTGCCCAACATGTCGTCGCTCCTCATCGCGGACGCCACCATCGCGGTCAGCACCGCGATCATCGGCGAGACCTCGCTGAGCTACTTCGGCTTCGGCGTCCAGCCGCCGGACATCAGCCTCGGCGTGGTGATCGCCGACGGGTCCAAGTTCGCCAACACCAGCTGGTGGATCTTCGCGTTCCCCACGGTGCTCCTGGTGATCCTGGTGCTCGCGGTGAACATGATCGGGGACGGGCTGCGTGACGCCCTGGACCCGCAGTCCAAGTCGCGCCGGTCCTAGGGGGGAAGCACACATGAGCGCACAGACCATCGAGAACACCGAGGCCGCCTCGGAACGCCAGGGCGACGAGACCCCGGTCCTGGAGGTCAGGGACCTCCACGTCACCTTTCGGGGGTTCAACGGCAACCCGGACGTGAACGCCGTGCGCGGCGTCAGCTACGCGGTCCGCCGCGGCGAGGTGCTCGGCATCGTCGGCGAGTCCGGCTCGGGCAAGTCCGTGTCGTCCATGGCGGCCATGGGCCTGCTGCCCGACCACGCCGTCATCACCGGCTCGGTCAAGCTGCACGGCGAGGAGATCCTGGGCCTGGACGACCGCGAGATGGCCACCCGCCGCGGCAAGGTCATCTCCATGGTGTTCCAGGACCCGCTGTCGGGCCTGACCCCCGTCTACACCGTGGGCGACCAGCTGTCCGAGGCCGTCCTGGTCCACAACCCCAAGGCGTCCAAGGAGGAGGCCCGCAAGCGGGCCGTCCACCTGCTGGACCTGGTCGGCATCCCCAACCCCGAGGGCCGCTACCGCTCGTTCCCGCACGAGTTCTCCGGCGGTATGCGCCAGCGCGTCATGATCGCCATGGCGATGGCCAACGACCCCGACGTCATCATCTGCGACGAGCCCACCACCGCCCTGGACGTCACCATCCAGGCGCAGATCCTGGACCTGCTGCGCACCGCCCGCGAGGAGACCGGCGCGGCGATCGTCATGATCACCCACGACCTCGGCGTCGTCGCCGGGTTCGTCGACCGGGTGCTCGTCATGTACGCGGGCCGCCCCGTCGAGATGGGCACCGTCGACGAGATCTACTACGGCAGCCGCATGCCCTACACCATGGGCCTGCTCGGCGCCGTGCCCCGCATGGACCTGGAGCGCCAGGGCGCCCTCGTCCCCATCAAGGGGACCCCGCCCTCGCTGACCGCGCTGCCGCCCGGCTGCCCCTTCGCGCCGCGCTGCCCCATCGCCGAGCCCGAGTGCTCGCTGGCCGAACCCGACCTGCTCCCGGTGGGCGAGCAGCCCTCCGAGGCGCAGATCCGGGCCGCCCAGGAGGCGGGCGCCCCCGCCGAGGCCGCCGCCGTCGGCGACACGGGCGTCCAGCGGGTGGCCTGCATCCGCTCCGGCGAGATCGCCGAGAACGGCTGGACCGCCCAGGACATCTACCCCATCCCGGAGATCCCCGAGGTCCCCGCCGCCGCGGTGCGCCGCGAGGACCGGACCGAGATGCTGCGGGTCGAGTCGCTGATCAAGCACCACCCGCTCACCAAGGGCGCGGTGTTCAAGCGCCGGGTCGGCACCGTCTACGCGGTCGACGGCATCGACTTCGACATCCGCGAGGGCGAGACCCTGGCCCTGGTCGGCGAGTCCGGCTGCGGCAAGTCCACCACCCTCATGGAGATCATGGGGCTGGCCAAGCCTCAGGGCGGATCCGTCACCGTGATGGGGCGCGAGACCTCCAAGATCAGCGGCGCCGACCGGTTCGCCCTCCGCCGCGACATGCAGATCGTGTTCCAGGACCCGATGAGCTCGCTGGACCCGCGCATGCCGGTCTTCGACATCATCGCCGAGCCGCTGCGCACCCACCGGTACAGCGAGGCCGACACCACCGCCCGCGTCTACGAGCTGCTGGAGCTGGTGGGCCTCAACCTCGAACACGCCACCCGCTACCCCTCGGAGTTCTCCGGCGGCCAGCGCCAGCGCATCGGCATCGCCCGAGCCCTGGCCCTGGAGCCCAAGCTCCTGGTGCTCGACGAGCCGGTGTCCGCCCTGGACGTGTCCATCCAGGCGGGCGTGGTCAACCTCCTGGAGGAGCTCCAGGCCCGGCTGGGCCTGTCGTACCTCTTCGTCGCGCACGACCTGTCCGTGGTCCGGCACATCGCCGACCGCGTGGCCGTCATGTACCTGGGCCGGATCGTCGAGATCGGCGACACCGACTCGGTGTACACCCGGCCCGCACACCCCTACACCCAGGCGCTGCTGTCCGCGATCCCCATCCCCGACCCGGAGAAGGAGCGCGCGCGCACGCACATCGTCTTGGACGGCGACCTGCCCAGCCCCGCCAACCCGCCATCGGGTTGCAGGTTCCGGACCAGGTGCCAGAAGTTCGTCACCCTCTCCGAACCCGAACAGGAGCGGTGCATGAGCGTCGAACCGGCGCTGGAGGCCACCAACGGTGGCGACCAGGCGACCGCCTGCCACTTCGCGGAGCGGCGGTCGGTCCTCTAGACCCGTCCGGTTTCGATACGGCACGGGCCGACGCCGCCCCGCGCGTCGGCCTACCCATCCCCAGAGGAGGAATCCCCATGCGAATCGGGAAGGCGCGTTATCTCGCCCCCGTCGCGGCACTGGTCGTTGCGGCCAGCGCGTGCAGCAGCGGCGACGAGCAGTCGCCCGAGGAGGCCCAGCAGGAGAACGCCTCCCTCGAGGCGACCGACCTGAACCCGGCGCCCCGCGAGGAGCTGCAGGAGGGCGGCCAGTTCGTCTGGGCCCTCAGCGAGTACGAGGACCAGTACAACATGGTCCACATCCAGGGCAACAAGGCCGACGTCCGTCGCGTCATGGGCTCCCTGATGCCCTCGATCACGCGCTTCCAGCCCGACGGCACCTACGAGCCGCGCGAGGAGTACGTGCTCGACTACGGGGTGAGCGAGGACGGCCTCACGGTCGACTTCACCCTCAACCCCGAGGCCACCTGGTCCAACGGCGAGCCCGTGACCTGGGAGGACTACGCCGCCATGGTCGCCGTCATCAACGGTGACGTCGAGGGCGAGTTCGAGATCCAGGGCGACGACGGCTACAAGTACATCGAGGAGGTCGTCCAGGGCGAGGACGAGTACTCCTTCACCCTGGAGTTCTCCCAGCCGTACTCCGACTGGCCGGCCCTCTTCGACATCGTGTACCCCAAGGAGTACATGGAGGACGAGGAGCTGTTCGCCGAGGGCTACACCGAGGGCGAGGAGTTCGTCACCGCGGGCCCGTTCGCGAACCCCGAGTTCGACGAGGTCACCCAGCGCATCACCGTCAGCCGCAACGAGGACTGGTGGGGCGACCCCGCGCTGCTCGACGAGATCATCTTCGTGAACGTGGCGATCGACGGCCAGGCCACCGCGTTCAACAACGGTGAGATCGACGGCTTCTACCTCGGCTACGACGCCGCGGGCTACCAGCTCCTCGAGGGCAAGGAGGGCGCGTACTTCACCCGCGCCGTCAACAACGGCCACCGCTTCGTCTCGGTGAACGCCGGCAGCGAGATCCTGGCCGACAAGAACGTCCGCCACGCCCTCGCCATGGGCATCAACCGCGACACCCTCGCCGAGGTCGCCCTGAGCCCGGTCGACTGGCCGGTCACCGGCGAGGTCAACCGCCTCCTGCGCTCCAGCCAGCACGGCTACCAGGACAACAGCGGCGAGCTGGGCGAGTACAACCCGGAGCGGGCCCGCGAGCTCCTCGACGAGGCCGGCTGGACCCTGGAGGAGGGTGCGGAGTTCCGCACCAACGCCGACGGTGAGACCCTGACCCTCAGCTACGTCGCCTCCGACGACATGCAGCTGGCCAAGGACGAGGCCGACATCACCCGCGAGATGCTCGCGGAGATCGGCATCGAGGTCGACGTCCAGCACGTGCCGGGCAACGCCCTGTTCTCGGACTACATCATCCCGGGCAACTACGAGCTGGCCGCGTTCGTGCTCACCGGCACCAACCCGTACGCCACCAGCAGCGCCGGCAACTTCGGCGGCCCGTACGACGAGGCCGGCGAGGACTGGGGCAACAACACCAGCTTCCACTCCACCCCGGAGATCAACGACCTGTTCGAGGAGCTGGGCCAGGAGACCGACCCCGACCGGTACGCGGAGATCGCCAACCAGATCGACGCCGCCATCTGGGACGAGGTGCTGACCATCCCGATGTTCGAGCGCCCCGGCCAGTACGTCCTCAAGGACAACCTCCACAACTGGGGCGAGGTCGGCCTCGCGGGCGACTACGTCTACGAGGACATCGGCTGGGCCGCGGAGTAGTCCTCCCTCTGTGAGAAACGGTCACGGGCGGCCCTGACCCGCCGCCGGTGAACGTCCTCCGGGCGCCGACCCCCTCGCGGGGTCGGCGCCCTCCTGTGTTCCGGGGCCCGTGCGGGCCGGGTTGGGACCGCGGCCCGTGCTGTGGCAAGGTGTGGATCGGATCCCCCCTCCACCCCCCGCCCCGCTCGCTGGAAAGCTCCCCATGACCGCACGTTCGCTCCTCGCCGTCGCGACGGCCCTGGCGCTCGGCGCCGCCCTGGCCGCCTGTTCCGGTGGGGAGGACCCCGCTCCCGCACCCGCCTCAGAGCCCGCCCAGGCCGGGGCGGCCTCCCCGGCGCCCGACACGGGCGACGAGAGCGCGGGCCCCTCGGCCCCGGCCTCCGACGACGGGGCGGCCGCCCCCGTCGGCTGGGCCGCCCAGCCGCTGGAACGGGACGGCGAGGAGTTCCCCGCGGTCACCGGCGGCGCCGCCGGCGAGACCGTCACCGCCACCGGCGCCGACGAGCTCGCCCGGCACCTGAGCGCCGAGGAGCCGCTCGTGATCGAGGTCTCGGGCGGCATCGACCTGGACGGGACCGTCGAGATCGGCTCCGACAAGACCCTCGTCGCCGCCGCGGGCGAGGGCGCCGAGCTGACCGGGGGGCGCCTGGCCGTGGACGGGGCGGCCAACGTCATCGTCAGCGGCCTGACCCTGGACACCGACGGCACCGCGGTGTCGGTGAGCGGCGGAGCCCACCACGTGTGGATCGACGGCAACACCCTGCGGGACGGCGGCGGCGACCCGCTCGTGTCCGTCACCGGCGGCGCCGACCACGTGACCGTCTCCCGCAACCACTTCCGCGACGCCGACGCGGCGCTGAGCATCGGCGGCCGCGAGGAGGAGCCGGGGGCGCTGCGGGTCAGCGTCCACCACAACCTCTTCGACGGCACCGAGACCCGCAGCCCCCGGGTCCGCGGCGGCGAGGTGCACGTGTTCAACAACCTGTACCGGGGCGACGCCGAGTACGGGGTGGAGTCGGGGTACGGCGCCGCCGTCCTGGTCGAGGGCAACTACTTCGACGGCTTCGGGATCTCCGTCCGGATCGACCCGGAGGAGCCCGGCGCCACCCTCACCCGCGACAACCTCCTGGTGGACACCGCCCAGCCCGAGCTCTTCGGCTCGGTCGACGACCCTCCCTACGCCTACGAGCTCGACGACACCGCCGACGTCCCCGACATCGTCTCCGCCACCGCCGGCGCCCCCCACTGACCCGCGCCGCCCACGCCCCGGCGCGCCACCCCCGGCCCGATCAGCGGCCCCGCCGCCCTATCCGTCTCCACTCCCTGCCGTCGGCGCCCGGGACCGGCGCGGCGTCCCGGTCCGCCGTCTGCGTGAGCGGGGCCCGTCCGGGGTCCGTCCGTGGCCCTGGCACGGTGCTCCGGGCCCGCCGTCCCTCGGCGGCGCCCGGCCGGGCGGGTCCCGGTAGGGCGGCCGGGTCCCGGCGGTCCGGCGGGCGGGCCGGGCCGGTCCCCGGCTGGGCCTCAGGAGGGCGGAGGGCCGTACTCGTAGAGCTCCTCCAGACCGGTCGAGGTGCCGTAGGCCAGGCGCAGGGGGTCCCCGTCGGGCGTGAGCCACAGGGTGAACGGCACCCCCTCCAGCGACTCCAGGGTGTTGGTCCCGGTGCCGGAGTCGTAGCCGCCGACCCACGCGGTGAACGTCCCCTCGTAGCGCAGGGCGGTGACGTCGCCCGCACCGGTGTCGAGCTCCTCCCGGGACGCGAGTTCCAGGTCCTCGGAGGACTCGGCGATCTCGCGCAGCTTGGCCGAGCCGAACATCGCCGAGCACAGGTACCGGTCCGCCTCGGAGGGCTCCTCCGGGATCTGCAGCCCGTGCCCCGCCGTGGTGATCGGGACACCGTCCCCCAGGTCGTAGTGGTACACCTCCGGGCCGTCCGCGTAGGTGAAGGACAGCTCGAACCGCGGGTTCCCGGACACGTCGTAGGACGCGGTGCCCTCGCCCACCGGCCGCCCCTCCCGGAGCCGGGTGAAGGTCAGCGCGTAGGAGTCGGCCGCCTCCATCCGCTCGGCGGCGTCCAGCACGAACGCCGCGGCGTCCTCGGGGGAGGGCCGCTCGGGTTCGGGCTCCTTGAGGACCACCCGGGCCACCCACCAGCCGCTGGCGACCACGGCCAGGCACACGGCGAGGATCGCCAGGGTCATCGGCCACCCGGGTCGCCCGACCGGGGCGGCCGACTCGTCCTCGGGCGCGGTGTCGGGCAACGACGACATCGACGACACGGCCTCGACCTCGATTCTGCGGTTCACGCGACCACGCGCGGATCGCGGGGGGTACGGGGGGTCGTCGCCCGGGGCGTCCGGACGACATCGCGGTGTTGTGCGTGCCCAAGGTACGACGCGGTGACGCAGCGTTCTGTTCGAGGATCGCGTACACGCGATCACCACCCGTGCCCACGAACCTCAGGATCCAGTCCCCGGCGGGGGAGTCCAGGGCCTGTTCCAGGAACCCGAACGTCTCGGTCCGCGCCAGCCGGCGCAGCACCTCCTCCGCGGCGTGCTCCCACAGCAGCCGGACGGCGATCCGGGCGGCCGGCACCTCCGAGAAGGAGCGGCTGGAGAAGAGCTCGTACAGCTCCTCCGCCTCCAGCCGCAGCACGGTCGCCTCCAGCACCTCCGAGTCCAGCAGCGCCAGCACGGCCAGGGCGCAGTCCACCCTGCCCACCGGGTCGGGGCGCGGCAGTCCGCGCCCGCAGCGCAGCAGCACGTCCGCCGCGGCCACCGGGTCGAGGGTCCAGTCCGGGGCCGAGCCGGGGCCCTGCACCACCCGGTCCAGCGACCGCTCCACCCCCTCCCAGGCCGGGCGGGCGGGGAGCACCGCGACGACCAGTACCGCCACCAGGGCCAGCACGGCCGCGTACTCCGCCAGCGCGTGTCCGCGGTCCACGGCGCCCCCTCACCGCAGCCGGGGCGGCCGGCGCTCGAAGCCCCGGATGCGCCGCCGGATCCGCTCCCGCTCCCCGTGCGGGCACTCCCAGCCCCGGGCGGCCAGCTCGTCGCGGATCCGGGTCAGCAGCTTCGGGGCGTGGCACTGGAGCATGTGGATCGTCACCGGCACGACCTGCCAGTCCGCCGCGCGCATCAGCGTGTACCGGGCCCGGTCGCGGCGCTCCATCCGCGGGCCGCTGTGGTGCAGCAGGCTGTCGTACTCCACCGCCAGCCGGTACCGGGGCCACCCCAGGTCGGCGTGGAGCGTCCGGTGGTGCACCCGGACCGGGCACTGCGCCTGCGGCGGGGGCAGGCCCGCCTGCAGGATCACCGCGCGCAGCCACGACTCGGCGGGGGACCGGCTCAGCGGCGACGCGTAGCCCACCGCCGTGCGCAGCCGCCGGAAGTGCGCCTCGGTGAACAGGTGCCGGTATCCCAGGACCCGCTCCGGGGCGGCCAGCCCCCGGGAGAGGAAGGCGTCGATGCGCGCGGTCGCCATCGGCACCGACGGGGCCCGGGCGGTGACCTCGGCGGCGGTGCGCGCCGCGGAGGTGACGGGGATCCCCTCCACCACCACCCGGTCGGCGGCCGGCACCACCTCCCGGCGCACCGCCACCGGCAGGCCCCGCAGTGGTGTGCCCGGCGGCAGCGCCACCCGGGGCGGTGACCGGGTGATGTGCTCCTCGGGGCCGGTCAGGTCGACGCCCCACAGGTAGGCGGCGGTCAGGTCGCGCACCACCGCGTGGGGCGACAGCACGGGCACGATCGGCCGCAGCGTCCGCAGCAGCAGCCCCCGGTCCGGCAGGGGCTCGTGCGCCGGCGCGGGGGGACTCTCGGTGTCCAGGGGGTCACGGGTCATGGATCCAGGTTCGGTGCGGGCCCGGGCCCGGACAAGCCCTTCTCCGGACCTGTGGACAACCCTCGCGCGCCGCTACCGCATGTTCCCCGGCCCCGCCGCCAGGTGGATGTGGTCCACGTGGTCCTGGGTGAGGTTCCCGGTGTTCTGGTGGAAGCGCCGCACCTCCATCCAGGGGCCCACCGGGTCGCCCCTGGTCGCGTTCCAGATGTGGTGGTCGTAGATCAGGCCCTTGACGCCCAGCCGGTGGGCGTTCTGGATGATCCAGTCGATCACGCCCACCGCGCTGTCGTGCATCTGCGGCGTGGGGACGGTCCCGATGGGCGCCATCATGTAGTCCACGGCCATGCCGTAGCCGTGGTCGCTGGTGGGCTCGCTGCGGTAGCCGCCCGCGGTCAGGTAGAACCCGCCGAACTCCTGCTGGAGGGTCTCGTGCACCTGGCACATGGTCGGGTGCAGCTGCCCCAGCGAGGCGCAGTCGACGATCGCCCCGGCACCGAACACCACCCGGCTCGGGTCGAACTCGTAGCGCCCCTCCTGGTCGACCAGGTGCACGCTCACCACCCGGCGGGCCTGGTCCAGGCTGGTGACCTCGGCGCCCGAGCAGTAGATCCCGCCGTCGTCGCGCCCGCACTCGGGGAACTCCGCGATCGCGATCGCCGCGGCCGTCCCCACCCGCGTGCTCCCGTCCTCCTCGCCGTCGCACGTCACGTCGCCCCAGTGCCGTGAGCCGTCCTCCTCCAGCTCCTTCTGGCAGATGGCCCCGCGCACCTCGACCCGCACGATGTTGCCGTTGCGGCCCATGACGTTGTCGCTGGCCCGGAGGTCGGTGACCACCGCGTCGTTGGCGCGGGCGTACTCCTCGGCGCGCTCCCGGGCGACCTCCTCGTCGAACAGGGGCATGGGGAAGCGCCCCTCCACCAGGTCCTCGGCCGCCGACTCCTGCAGGGCGCTCACCGCGGCCAGCGCGGCGGCGTCCGCGGCCGTCTGCACCCGCGAACGCTGGTCCCCGGCCGCCCCCACGCGCACGAACAGCAGCGTCAACGCGAGCAGGGCCAGGGTCAGCCCGAACAGGAGCAGGATGTTGGCCTGCCCGTCGTCGCGGTGACCGAGCAGGTGGCGTCGTCGGGGGGCGGGGGTCGGCGATCCCATGCTGTCGTCCGAGGGGTGAAGGGGGCGGGCGGGGAAGGCCGCGAATGGCACGGGGTGAGCACCCGACCACGTTGGGGCCACCGGGCGCAGCCTACCCCGAGGCCACGGCGATCGGTAGGGGGCCGGGGTTCCCTGTGGAAGGGCGGCCCGTGGCCGGGTGCGGTCGCCGGGGTGCGCCCGCCCGGGAACACGGGAAGGGTGTGTTCGGCATCGTTTCCGTGACACACCCGGCTTTCCAGCGCGTGTGTCCGACAAAAACCGACTCCAGCGGAGAGGATGGACGCTGTCCGACACATTCCGTATCAGCAGATCCACCGCCCGGCCGGCGGTGGCCCGGTGACCAGAAGGCGAGAGTATGAATCCCCGTACTCCGATGACAGCGGTAGAGCAGGACCGGTCCCTGCGCCGGATCGGGTCGGTGCTCCTGGAGGCCGCCCCGCAGGACTGGATCAAACTCCGCCTGGTGTACGCGGGCCTGGTCGACTGCGAGTCCATCCACCTGGAGGCCCTGCTCCCCGACGGCGGCCGTGTCGGCCGGGTCCCGCCCCTGGCGCTGCTCGACGAACTCCGGGAGCTGCGGGCGGGGATGGCCCGCCCCCGCACCGGGACCTGGTACACGGTCTACTACGACCTGGAGCGCCCGGCCCGCTACCGGGTCCGCTACGACCACGACAACGAGCCCCACTTCGACGAGCCCCGCGACAACGACAGCTACCTGCTGGACCTGGAGCACTTCCCCCGGGACCGCGCCCACATGCCGGACTGGCTGCTGGAACGCCTGGAGGGCGACCTGGTCCCGGAGACCGTGTCGCCGTGGATGGCGCTGGCCGCCCCCGGGGCCTCGCGCGAGGGCCGCATCGACCCGGGCGACATGACCCCGGAGGAGATGATGGACACCGTCCAGGAGATCGCCGACCGCACCGTCGCGGCGGTCTGGGGCGAGTGGAGGCAGATCGTCATCGACCACAAGGCGCTGGTCGGCGTGGCCTCCACCCGGGTGGAGGTCGCCCGCGAGGACGGCCGCGAATGGGACCTGCTGCCGCCGGAGGCGGCCCGGCTGCTGGACCGGCTGCGCACCGGCATGTACCAGCCGGGCAAGGGCACCTGGTTCACCGCCAGGCTCACCGTCAAGGAGTCCCGCGAGATCGGCGTCCACTTCGACCACGGCAACCCGCCGGAGTTCGACGCCGAACCCGACCCCCGCGACTTCTACCGGGACGCGGTGCGCTTCCCCCGCAGCGCCGACCACATGCCCGACTGGCTGCTGGAGCGGCTCGGCCGCGCCCAGCGCATGATCCGCACCGCGAACGGCGGGGGCGACCCGTTCACCGGAGCCGCCGGTTGATCGCCGACCACAGGTGCACGTCGGCCACGGTGACCTTCAGGTCGCCGTTGGCCAGCGGCGACGCGGTCACCGAGCGCACGTAGGGGCCGTGGTTCCAGCGCCGGGCGGTGTGCCCGAGCACGCTCCCGGCGCCGATCCGGCTCAGCGCCCCGGCCGGGCCGACCAGCAGCCGCACCTGCCAGGTCGCCCGCAGGCCGTCGGTGCCGGTGTACTCGGGGCGGGCCAGCAGGGGCGGCGTCCCGGTCAGCAGGCGGCCCTCCACGTCCAACGGGTACCGCTGCCCGGCGTCGGAGCCCCGCACCACCTCCACCGCCGCCGCGACCCCCTCGGGCAGGGCGTCGGTGAGCCGGACCGCGAACCGGAGCCGGTCGCCCCGGGCGGTGGCGCGCACCCGCACGTCCTCGACCTCCACAGTGGGCGCCAGCGGCGAGGTCCGCAGCCCCAGCCGGTCGTTGACCGTGTAGTAGGGGCGCACCCGCGACCCCGGCCCGCGGGCGGGGCGCACGTCCTGGGCCGGGTACTCGATGATCTTCTTGTACCCGACGACCCCGGGCAGGTGGCGGCCCACACTGCACTCGGTGCCGTTGGACAGCACCAGACGCATCTCCCAGGTCTCGGAGTCGCCGTGGCGGCCGCGCACCACCGCCGCCGGGTCGATGACGGCGGTGAACAGGCCGCCGATCGCCACCGGGGACGAGAACTCCCGCAGGGTCCGGGGCGAGTTGCGCAGCCGCACCACCATGCGGGCGCGGGCGTCGGCCTCGTCGTGCCCCAGCACCCGGCCCTGGACGGTGATGAGCCCCTCGGCGACCTCCACGTGCTCGACCTCCGCGTGGTGGGCCGACCGGCGCACGTGCAGCAGCAGGCCGCCCTTGGCCGAGCGGGTCGGGATCACCAGGGACAGCTCCGGCGTCCGCTTGGGCGCCAACGGGTAGCCCTGCTGGTGGATCTCCAGGTCCCGCACCGGGGTGATGGCGTCGCCGTCGACCCGGGTCACCTCCCAGGTGACGGCGGCCAGCCGCTCCCTGGCCGGGTCCACCACCACCTGCCCCCGCCAGTCCGGGGCCAGGGTGACGCGCTGCCCGGGGCGCACCAGCTCGACCAGGTCGGGCGGGTCGGTGAACGACAGCGTCACCAGCCCGTCGCCGCCGGCGCGCACCCGGCAGGAGACGGGGGGTTCGGCGCGCGGCGCCGGGACCGGGACCGGGGGAGCGACGTCGGAGGCGGTCAGCGGCGCCCCGGCCAGGTCGGAGAACAGGCCCTCGTGCAGGCGCACCACGTTCGCCGGGTCGAACCGCTCGGAGTCGGCCAGCGCCGCCGCCGACATGCGCTGCCGCAGCCGGTCGTCGGCCATGAGCCGGGACATGCCCTCGGCTATGCCCTGCACGGACTTGTTGGGCACCAGGAAGCCGTCCTCCTGGTCGCGGATGATGGAGGCGGGACCGTGCGGGCAGTCGGTGCTCACCACCGGCAGGCCCGAGCGCATCGCCTCCACGATGGTCATCCCGAACGGCTCCTCGCTGGAGGTCACCGCGGCGAACGCCCCCTGCGCCCACGCCTCCTCCACGTGCGTGTGCGGACCCATGAGCCACACCCGGTCGTGCAGCCCCAGGGAGCCGACCAGCCGGGCCAGAGTCTTGCGCCGGTCGCCGCGGCCGTAGATGCGCAGCGTCCAGTCGGGGTACTCCTCGGCCAGCGACGCGAACGCCTTCACCAGCAGGTCGTGCCGCTTGCTGGGGGCCAGCCGCCCGGCGGAGACGATGGTGCGGCTGTTGTGCCCGTTGGTGGTGAACGGCGGGGCCGGGACCGAGTTGGGGATGGACAGCACCCGCACGCCCGGCAGCGGCATGTTCCGGGCGTAGGTGCGGGCGTCGGCCTCGGTGACGGTCACGAAGGCGTCCAGGCCCGGGTACTCCTCGGCCATGACGCGCCGCAGCGATCCGGAGTGCTGCTCGTAGGTGAGGTGCTCCTGCCCGACCTTGACCACGCGGTCGGGGGCGCACCGGGCGATGACGACGTTGAGCCCGGGCCGGGTGCCGACGACGACGTCGGCGTCGGTGGTGGACAGGTACTGCTCGAGCCGGTCGTCGGTGAGCCTGCTGTGGGTCGAGCCCCGGGAGTCCTCGGGCGGGAAGAGGACGGGGGGGAGGCCGGCCCGCTCCGATCCCTCGTACAGCGGTCGGCCGCCCACCCCGGTGGAACCGTCGTGGTCGCGCACGTCGACGAGCGGGCGCAGGGCCACCCCCGGGGGCACGGGCAGGGCGGGCTCGTCGCGGTGGCGGAACACCGAGACGATCTCCACCTCGTGCCGGACGGCCAGGGCCGCCGCCTGGTTGGCGACGGTACGGATGGTGCCACCGATGCCGTACATGTCGTTGATCAGATAAGCGATCTTCACCTGGCCCCCGTGTTCTCGGGGCCGGTCCGCGCCCCCGCGCGGACCGGCCCCGGTCGTCGCCCACCCGCACCGGACGCCCCGCCGCCGGGGCGGGCGGAGCGGTGCGGGAATGAACAGGCTAAGAGCGGCGGCCACCCCCGACGTGCGGTCCTGTGAACTCCTGCCGGAAGGTTTGCCACGGTATGTCGGTGTTTTGCATGCTGTTCACAGGGCCGCCGGCGCGGGTCCGTACGACACGGAGGGCGGTCCCGGGGCCGCTCCGGGCCCGTGCCGCCGCTCCGGCCCGCGCTCGTCCGCCGCGGACCCCTATCCGTCGGGACCGCCCTCGGACCACGGTGCCCTAACCTGGTCCGCACCCCCGTCGCACGAAGGACCGGCCCATGCCCGAACGCCCCTCGCCCGTCGCCACCGTCCGCCTGGCCCACAGCAGGCGCCGGAACCACACCGGTCAGTCGGTGACCGTCAAGGTGCGGCGCCCGGCCACGGGGGCGGTGATCCACCCGGTGGTCTGCCCGACCTGCAAGGAGGAGTTCACCGTCGAGGTCCACAGCCTGGAGTCGATCAGGGACCGCGTGCGCCCCAGGCGCCTGGTGCGGGGCGGCGCGCTGCTCGCCCTGGCGGTCGCGCTCCTGGCCGCCGCCGCGGCGGCCTTCCCGAACATCTCGCTGACCTACTCCTGGGCGGGGGTCGCCGTCTTCCTCCTGGTCGTGGCGGTGGTCCACCTGGCGGGCACCCGCCATGACCAGGGCCTGGGCACCCTGCGCAGGGCCGCGGACGACCGCGCCCTGCCCCTGGCCGGCTTCGCCGGGCACTTCCTCTTCTGACCCGCGCGCCGGCCCGGGGCGGCCGATGGCGGGCGGCCGGGACCCGGGGCGCGTGCGCGGTGCCGCCCGTGCCTCCGGGGTCAGTACCGGGCCCGCAGGCCCCTCGCCTGCGCGCCGGGTCTGTTCGCCGCGCAGGTGCTCCCGGGGAGGACGGACCCCGCGGCGACGGCCCGCCGTGCGCGCTCAGCCCGCCGCGGCGTCGGCCCGCGCCCCCGGGCGCAGCTCCGCGACGGCCCTCCGGTGCCGGGCGAGCCGGGCCAGCTCGTCGTCCATGCGCTCCAGCTCCCGCGCCAGCAGCGGGTCCAGGCAGGGCTCCACGTCGCCCCCGCCGCCGCACGCGCACTCCAGAACGGTGCGGATGACCTTGGTGCCCAGCCCCGCCTCCAACAGGCGGCGGATCCGGTGCACCGTCTCCACGTCACCGGGCTCGTACACCCGCTGGCCCGCCGCCGTGCGCCGCGGCGCCAGCAGCCCCTGCTCCTCGTAGTACCGGAGCAGCCGCACGCCGACACCCGTCCGCGCGGCCAGGTCCCCGATCCGCATTCCGGTGATCCGTGCCACGTCCCCTTGCCCCTCTCACCGATGTCAGCTCTTAACGTCCTCGCATGACAGAGAACACCACGGGCACCCTCGAGCGGAACACCGCCCCCGCGCACTCCCTCTCCACCTCCCGGATCGGCCTGGGGACCATGCGCTTCGCCGACGCCCCGCACCGGCGGTCCGGGGCCACGGCCCCCGTCTGGAGCGCCCCCACCGACCGGGACGACCTCATCGCCCTGCTGCACCGGGCCCTGGAACTGGGCATCGACCACTTCGACACCGCCGACGCCTACGCCCTGGGCGAGGGCGAGCGGCTGCTCGGGGAGGCGCTGCGCGGCACGGGCGCCACCATCGCCACCAAGGTCGGCGTCACCCGGCCGGGCCCGGAGGAATGGGTGCCGCTGGGCCACCCCGCCTACCTGCGCCAGCAGGTCGAGGCGAGCCTGCGCCGCCTGGGCACCGACACGATCGACCTGCTCTACCTGCACCGCGTCGACCCGGCCGTCCCGATCGAGGACCAGGTGGGAGCCCTGGCACAGGCGCAGCGGGAGGGGAAGGCGCGGGCGATCGGGCTGTCGGAGGTGGACGTCGCCACCCTGGAGCGCGCGCACGCGGTCGCCCCGATCTCGGCCGTCCAGAACCTGTACAACCACGCGGCCCGCGACCACGACCCGGTGGTGGACCGCACCGCCGAGCTGGGCATCGCGTTCGTGCCGTTCTTCCCGGTGGCGATGGGGGAGGCGGTGGCCGCCTCGCCGGTGGCGGAGGTCGCCGCCGAGACGGGGGCGAGCCCCGTCCAGGTGCAGCTGGCCTGGCTGCTGCGCCGGGGCGCCCACATCCTGCCGATCCCGGGGACGACCTCGGTCGGCCACCTGGAGGAGAACGCCGCGGCCGCGCGGCTGGAGCTGACCGACGACCAGGTCCGCCGCCTCGACGCCCCGCCGGCGGAGGCGGGCTGACCGCCCGCCGCCGCCCGTGTCCCGTGGCCGCTCCCGGCCACGGGGCCGGAGCCCCGGCACCGTCCGTGTCCCCCCTGGCGTCCTAGAGGTGTTGCCGAGGAGAACACGACGGAGGTCGCACATGTCGGAGTCGTCCGGGAGACGCAGGGGGCTCGGGGGTATGCCCGCTCAGTGGAGCGAGGACATCGAACGCTGGAAGAGCGCGGCGTACGAGACGCTGGCCGACGGCACGCCCCCGACCGTCGGTCAGTGGGGCGACCCGACGAATTGGGGGGTGCGCCGCCCCGTCGTCACCGCCGACGGAACGGCGGTGGTCCCGCCCTACGTCCCCCGCGACTTCGACGGCCGGCTCCGGGCGGCCGTGGACGCGGGCGGGCTCGTCCTCCTGACGGGTGAGAGGACCGCGGGCCGGTCCCGCAGCGCTTACGAGGCCGTGTCGCACCTGACCGACCACACCCTCCTCATCCCCCGCCCCGGGACCGGGCTCACGCGACTGTGGCGGGAGGCGGCCCGGCACCCCCGGTGCGTGCTGTGGCTGGACGGCGGCATCCAGTGGCTGTGGCTCGGCATGGATCCGGCGAACCCCGCGGAGGAGCTCGCCCGCTTCCTCGACGCCCCGCCGGGCGGCCACCGCCTGCTGGTGGGGATGCTCTCCCAGGACGAGCGGGCCCTGCTGGCCAGGGCGGGGAGCACGACATTGCCCTCGTACGCGGTTCGGACCGCCACGCGGCTGGCGGGACTGGAGGAGGGTGAGGAGGAGGACCTGAAGGAGTACATGGGCACCCTCATACGCTCCTTTCCCGGTCGGGCCGTGGAAGCAGAACTGGACCGGGCGGTCGAGGTGATGGTGCCCCGGGCCCTGTCGGAGGCCGAGCGCGACCGCGTGCGGGAGGTGCGATCCTGGTCGGGGGACGACCGGTTCGACCGGGTCCTCAAGAACGGCGGCCGCTACGGCTTCGCCTCCTGCATCGAGAACACCGACCTGCTGGCCGACCGCTGGGACCGGGCCCGGTCCGCCGACCCGGCCGCCGGCGGGACACCCCGCCCCCGGGGCGTCGCCCTGGTCACCGCCACGGCCCTGGTGTACAGCCGCGGCTTCCAGGGGACCGTTCCCCGGGAACTGGTGGAGCACCTGCACACGAGGTTCCTGGAGGAACGGCCGGGCGGGTCGGGTCCGATCCCCGAAACGCTGGAGGAGGCGTGGGCCTGGGCGACCGAGGCCGTGGCCGAGTCCTCGCCCATGGCCCAGCTCTCGTTCTCGTCCGGGCCGATGGCGATGTTCGAGGCCCTGTTGATCCCCTTCGAAAGCGACGGCGTCGGCATATCCCCACGGGTGCTGAACGAGGTCTGGAGCCTGTACCCGGACGACATCCCGATCACGGACGAGGAGTTCGACCGCATCCTGGGGTACGCGTCCACCATCGGCTCGGCCTCCGGCCTGGGGCGCGACGCCTCGGGGCGTTCGCGTTACGACTTGGCGGAACGCGCCTACCGTAAGGCGGTCGAACTGCGCGCGGCCACCGTGGCCCCGGACGAGCCGGTGCTCCTGGAACTCCGGGAGTCCCTGGGAACGGTGCTGACCTTCGGGGGGCGTCTCACCGAGGCCGTGGCCGAGCTGGAGGGGGTCGCCCGCGCACGGCTCCGAATCCTGGGAGAAGCCCATGAGGACACGTTGTCGACCCGGTATTTCCTGGCGCTGGCGCTGCACCGGGCGGGCCGCCTGGAAGAGGCCCTTCCCGAGGCCGAAGCGGTGCGGGAGGCGCGTCTGCACCTCTTGGGCCAGGACCACCCGGACACGGTGGAGGCCAGGAACCGGCTGGGCATGACCCTGGCCCTGCTCGGGCAGCACGGACGGGCTCGGGCCGAGTTCGAGGCCACCGTGGAAGTGCTGCGCCGGAGCGCGGGCGAGGACGCTGAGAACACCCTGTGGACCCGCTTCCGCCTCGCGCAGTCCAACGTGGGCCTGAAGCGGCTGTCCACCGCACGTGCTCAACTGCGGGAGATCCTCGACACGGCGGTGCACGCCCTGGGCGAAGAACACCCGCTCATCCCGGCGGCCATGTGGGAGCTGGCGGTGGTCTCCTCGCGCGAAGGTCTGCACCGGGAGGCCGAGGCCGGGTTCCGGGCCCTGTGGGAGCTGCGACGCCGCACGATGGGTGAGGAGCACCCGGACACCCAGAAGGCCCGGTTCGAAACGTTGATGGCCGGCTACGCGGCCGAACAGAGCGAAGGCGGTGACGTCGACCGGATCGGACTGGAGGCGGAACTGCGGGACATCGTGGCCGTCCTGGACCGCCGGCCCGATGCCGCCGATCCCCTCGAAGTGAGGGCCCGGAACACCCTGGTGACGGTACTGGTCAACGCGGGACGCTGGTCGGAGGCCGAGCCCGAGGCGCGCTCGCTGTACGAGATCCGCTCACGGATGTCGGGCCCCGACGACCCCCTCGTGTTGGCGGACCGCCACTGGCTCGGCCGGGTGCTGTCGGCCCTGGACCGGAAGGAGGAGGCCCTCGCCGAATGGCGTGCGGTGTACCAGGACCGCGCCCGAGTGCTGGGCGCCGACCACCCGGACACCCTGGCCTCCCGGTACGCCATGACCACGGCGTTGCGGGACGCCGGGTGCTATGAGGAGCACTACACCGAGGCCGCCGCGGCTCGCGACGACCTCATCCGCGACCTCGGGGAGGGCCACCCGGACCTGGTGGCCTACCACCAGGACCTCGCGGCGACGTCCTGGTGGCTGGGGCGCATGGACGAGGCGGAGACCGGGTTTCTGAAGGCCCTCCGGATGCGGCGTCGGATCTCCGGGGAGGAGCACGAGTCCACGCTCGGGCTCCGCAGCCGGCTGGCCGAACTGCACCGGGTGCAGGAGCGCTACGAGGAGGCCGAGGCCGAACTCCGCGCACTGGTGGAGGACACGCGGCGCGTGTTGGGGGAGGAGCACCGGGAGACCCTGGAGGCACGGGACAAGCTGGGCCGGACACTGTCCGACACGGGGCGGGGGGAGGAGGCCGTTCCCGAGTTCGGCGCGGCGCTGGAGGTACGGCGGCGCCTGCTGGGGGAGGAGCATCCGACCACGTTGAATACCCGGGAGTGGTACGGGCACGCACTGTCCTCCTCGGGCCGGTACGAGGAGGCGCTGGTCGAGTTCCGGGCGGTGCGTGAGGCGCGGAACCGCCTCTCGGGGCCCGACCATGAAGAGGCGCTCAAGATGCTGGAGTGGTCGGCCGGTGTACTGGTGAATCTGAAACGGTACGAGGAGGCGCTGGCCGAGTACCGGGAGCTGACGCAGGCCTGGGCCCGGGTTTCGGGCGAGGAGGCCTCGAAGGTCCTCCAGGGGCGGAGGTGGGTCGCCCACCTCCTGGGGCGCTTGGAGCGGCACGAGGAGGCGGCGGTCGAGTACCGGGGGCTTCTGGAGGTCCGGGCCCGGGCGGCGGGCCCCGAGAACGAGGAGGCGCTGGCCGACTGGAGCGGACTGGCCCTGGCACTGGAGGATCTGGGCCGGTACGAGGAGGCGCTGACCGAGTACCGGGCGATGCGGGAGGCCTCGGCGCGGGTCCTGGGCGCGGAACACGAGAAAACCCTCTGGGCCTGGGAGAGGCAGGTGCTGGTGCTGCACGAGGCGGGTCGGCTCGCGGAGGCCGAAGCCGGACTCCGCGAGATGCTGGAGGTCCGGACCCGTGTGTCGGGTCCCGAGCACGCCGACACCCTCTGGGCCCGGAGCAGGCTGGCCCTGGCCTGGAAGGGGCTGGAGTGGTACGAGGAGGCGGCCGCCGAGTACCGGGCGGTGTGGGAGATCAGGGTCCGGGTGCTGGGGCCCGACCACGAGGACACCCTGCGCAGCGAGCAGCGGATGAACGAGGCGCTCCGGGCGGCCGCGACCGAAGCCGCCGACGGCGGAGCGGACTCCCCCGACTCCGGGCGGGGGGTCGGGGGTGAGGCGTGAGGCCGGTGCACCCGGGGCGGCAGGGCGCCGACGCGGGCACCCCGCCCTGTGGGGGATCGCGGGGGTCTCGGCCGCGGGCGCCCTGACGGCGGTCCTGGTGGTGCCGCTCGGCGGAGACGGGACCGGCCCCGCCGTGGACCGGGGGCAGACCCTGGCGGAGCAGATCGCCTGCGCCGACGTGATCGTGGAGGGCGAGGTCAGCTCGGTGGAGGCGGTGACGGACCCACGAGGGGAAGGGCCCAGGGCGGCGGAGGAGCCCCTGGTGGAGGTGACCATCGCCGTGCGGGAGTGGGTCAAGCCCGCCTCCGGAGGGGAGACGGCGCGGGTGACCGTCCCGGACCCCGCCTACGCGGACCCGCTGGGGGCGCTCGCCGTGGGGACGGACGTGTTCGTCACGGTGCCCCGGTCGGCCGGGCTCCCGGCGGGCATCCACCAGGGCGCCGACGTCCCGGCCGCACGGGAGGAGGTCGAGGGGGAACTCGCCCGCGCCGGGGAGGCGGCCTGCCCGCCGGAGTGGGGCGGGCCGTGACCGCATCCGGCCCTCCCGGGCGAACGTCCACCGCGGCCGGGGACCGGGCGGTAGCCTCGTCCTGCGTCCCGGGCGTCCGCGGCGCGGGGGCGGCGACGGTGCGCGGGCCGGGACGGCCGGAGGCGGCCGCGGGGCCTCCTCCGGGGAGACCGGAGCGGGTCCCCGACCGGGGCGGCCCGCGGAGAGGACGGTGGGGATCGTGATGCCGCTGCGGGCCGCCGCGCTGCTGGGAGCGGTCATGGGCATGCGCCGCTGCGGCTACCCGTGGCCGCTGCGCCGCGCGGCCGTGGAGGAGCTGCACACCCGCTACCTGCCCGAGGACGCGGATCCCGGGGCCGGGGACGACGCCCTGTCCAGGGAACCGGAGCCCCTCGCCGAGGCGTGGGAGTGGCTGACCGCCCCCCGGGCGCGGATGCCGCGGCTGTTCCTCACCGCCGACACGGTCACCGGCATGGATCCGGAGCCGCCCCGCGGGTACACCGACCAGGTCCCGGACGCGGAGTTCCAGGTGCTCCTGGGATGCTCCTCGCGGGAGGAGGCCCTGCACATCGCCCGCACGCAGCTCGCCGACGGCGCCCTGCGGCAGGCGGAGTCCGCCTACCGGCGGGTGCGCAGGCTCCGGGGCCGCGCCCGCCGCGACGAGCGCAGGGCCGGGTTCGCCCCGCAGCGGGAGCGGTTGCAGGACCGGGCCCGGCAACGGGCCCGGACGCTGGGCCCGGAGGCCCCCGAGACCCTGGCGGCCCGGGAGGAACTGGCCGCACTGCTGTGGGAGCACCGGCGCGAATCCGCCGTCCCGGAGTACCGGGCGGTGTGGCAGGGGCGAATGCGCGCCCTCGGCCCCGACCACCCGGACACCCTGGCCGCCCGCCAGAGCCTGGCCCTGACGCTGCGCGCGCTCGCCCGTCCGGAGGAGGCCGGGGCCGAGATCGGCGAGGTCCTGCGGGACCGGCGGCGGGTCCAGGGTGCGGACCATCCGGACACCCTCAAGGCCTGGGAGCTGGCCTGCCGGGTCGACGAGGACCTGATGCGGCGGGGCGCGCGGGACCGCGGCACCGGGCCGGGAACGATGCCCGACCGGGAGCCGGACCGGCTCCCGGATCTGGAATCGGGACTGCTCTCCCTGGTGGTGGCCTCCTGCCGGGTGCTGGGCCCGGACCACCCGGACACCCTGGCCCGCCGCTGGGACCTGGGCCGGATGCCCCGGTGGCGCGGGGCCGAGGCGGAGTCGGCGTTCGAGCTCGCCCCGGTGGTCGAGACCGCCGAACGCGTCCTGGGGGAGGGACACCGGCAGGTGCGGCGCTACCACCGGGAGTGGACGGCCGGCCTGCGCGACGTGGCCGCGCGGCACCCCGAGCACCGGGCCGCGGTCGCCGACCTCGTCCAGGCCCTGGTGCGGAGGCTCGAGGGGGCGCTGGGCGAGGACCACCCGCACACCCTGGCGATGCGGACCGAGCTGCTGCGCGCGCTGCGGTGGGACCCGGCACGGCAGGAGGCCGGGCTCACCGGCGCGATGGAGTCGCACCGGCGCGCCCTGGAGGCCACCGACCCGCCGGGAGTGACGCCGGACGCGGGCCCGGAGGCTGCGTCGGATGCGGACGAGGCGGAGACGATGGTGCGGCGCCTGGAGGCCTACCGCGCCGCCGCGTCGGAGACCGTGCGGGCGCTGACCGAGGCCGGCCGGCTGCCGGGGCGGGAGCCCGGCGACCAGGAACGCCTGGACCTGCTGTTCGTCGCCGCCTGGACGCTGAGCGACATGGGGGTCCACGACGAAGCGGTGCTGGGACTGCGGGCGATCGTGCGGGGCTACCTGCTGCGGCACGGCGAGCGGGACCCGGACACCTGGCGGGTCTGGCAGGCGCTGGTGGTGACGCTGGTCCGGGCGGGCGGCCGGGAGAACCTGGAGGGCGCCGCCGCGGAACTCGGTGACCTGGTGTCGGCCCAGACCCGGGCGCTGGGCGCCGACCACTCGGAGACCCTGCGGGTCCGCAGCCGCATGGCGGCGACGTGGGCGAGCCTGGGCCTCCTGGAGGAGGCGGAGGCCGAGTACCGGGAGGTGCTGGCGGCGCTGCGCCGCGTCGCGGGACCGGAGGCCCAGGAGACCCTGGACGTGGAGCAGCACCTGGCCGAGGTCATCGGCTTCATCGAGGAGCAGGCCGAGCGGGAGGAGACCCAGCCCTGACCGGTGTTCCCGGGTGGGGGGGGGGTGCACGCGTCGCGCGTGGGGCAGGGGCACGGCCACGGGTGGACGGGAGCGGGGACGGCTCCGTCGATAGGAGCGGCCACGGCACCCACGGTGGTGAGTGCGCGGAGGCGTCGGAAGTCACGGAGTTCTGTTGCGCGACTCCTTGAACCGAGGGGTACTCGGCCTGCCCGGGGGACGGGGCGGGCCGGACCCGGCTTCGCGACGTGCTGGAAGCGCATGGGCTCCCGCCACCGCCGCGAGCGGGCGTGCCGGGCGGCCCCGGTCAGTAGGAGCCGCTGCCCTGCCAGTAGGACCAGGCCACACACGGGGTTCCGTGGGTGTCCCTGATGTGCCCGAGCCCCCACTCGACCTGGGCCTGGGCGCTGTCCCGGAACCCGGATGGCAGGCTGCCGTGCACCCCCGGGACGAACCCCGAAATGCCGACCGCCCCCGTCTCCGGGTCGGTGACCGTGTGGTCCCAGTGGGACATCGCCCCCCAGAGGTTGCTCAGGCACTGCCATTCGGCGTCCTGCCAGCCGTAGCCCTCGGCGAGGGATCGGGCGATGTTCTGGTTGTCGACCCGGTTCGGGTTGCCCTGGCCCCACTCGTACGACTCCGGCGCCTCCGGTCGATCGGCCTCGGTCCAGGTCTCCCCGCAGGAGGGGCCGCGCACCAAGCACACCATCTGCCGCACGCCTTCGTTGAAGGTCCTGCTCAGCTCCAGCTGGTACACCGCGACCATGACGGCGGCGACGAGGATGAGCACGGCCGCCGTCTCGGTCAGTGCCGCGCCCCGGTCTCCGCCATGGGGGTCCGCGGGCCACAGCCAACGCCAGAAGCGCGGGGGTCCACTGCGTTCCCCCGCACGCCCCGCAGGCCGCGAAGGCGATGGCCTCCGCGGTTCCCCGAAGTTCGTGTGCCGGGAGCCAGACAAATCATTCTCCAGAAGGTTTTGGTCGGGGGCGGTCAAGAAATGGGGATGTTCTCGATCGGCTCGAACCCGGGGATCTCCAATGTCACGTTCTCGACATCGCCGGGAACGGAGTAGACTGACCAGTAAGTGACTTGTTCCCCGGGTTCTATTCTCTTTTTGAAGGTCGACGAAGAACTCCCTGAGCACAGGCAAGATCCCAGGTTGTCCATGATGGGATGGTATCTGGAGGCCCCTTCGGAGTCGACTACTGTGACTCCTGCGTAGTTTCCTCCAGTGTAAAGGTAGGAGCGTCCAGCGAGCCAGGTCAGCACAACTCTCTCGTTGCCTTCGTTTTTTATGCTCCAAGTGATCGAGAGCAGGTTTCCTTCTGTGTTGCGCCCAGCTTGGTTTGCCTCCGCGACGAGGGAGGAGGAGCGTTCTTCGACCCCTTGTGATTCCCCAAGAGATTCAAGGTCTTCGAATTTTGGCGTATGAGATGCCGAGCTCACTCCAATTGAGAAGGCAAGTGACATGCCCACGGATGCCGAGAGAAGCCCGATTCTTCGGGTCGCTTTATTCTTCATGTCTCCTACTTTTCAAAGGTGACACTGACGCGGCGGTTTCTTTCGCGACCTTCTTCTGTGCTGTTGTCCGCGATGGGTTCGCTCGACCCGTGGCCTGCTGATTCGAATTGAACTTCTGCTCTTGTGACCAATTCTGAGAGAACTGCTTCGACTGCTGAAGCCCGGTCCTCGGAGAGGGGAATGTTGGATGCGTCGGTTCCTCTGTTGTCGGCATGTCCATCGATGTTAACCACGGATGAAGATGAGTCGTCGATTTCTTGTGCGACCTGCTCAAGGATTTCCCGAGCCTCGGGGCTTAGTTCTGCGCTGTTTGTCTCAAATAGGACATCGGAGGAGAGGATGATGCTGACTTCTTCATTGGTCTCTGTCCGGCCGGTCTGGTCTTCGAGGCCGTCGGATATCAGAGTCAGATCGAGTATTTGGTCGGCGCCGATCGACTCGTTTTCAAGGCTTTCAGTGGATTCGGTGATCGGAACATCTAGTATTGGTGGAGCGAGGGGCATGATGACACTCATGGATTCGATGTCATCGGCTGGCCCGGGGTATGCGACCCATAGTTCTTCGCTGCTTCCGCTTTGTATGGGTCCGCTCAGAGGGGGTGAGCAGAAGCAGTTTCCGTTGCTCAAGTCATAGCTGAGGTATCTCTTCTGGTTGGTGGCGTCGATGAGGGAGATGTTGCTTGCGGTATTGGCATCCCTTTCTTCGGCTAGGCCATTTGAGAGAGAGAAAGATTCTGGGGAGTTGTTTGTGATTCTTATTCTGAGCCTGAGGATGTTGTTTGCGAGATTCTCTAGGGCGAGTACCTCTATCTTGAGATCGCTTCCCAGGTCCGTCGTTGTTGTTATGGTTTGCGCGATGGCTTCCGTTGGTTTTTCTGTGCCTTGCTCTGGTTCTGTGGTGGGAGTCGCCCCAGATGCTTCTTCGGGGTCCGTTGCTTCGGAGGAAACGACGCAGCCAGAAGCAAGGAATACGAGTGTGGCCACTCCCAAGGATGAGATTCTTCGGGAGGCTCTTGCTCTGCGCCCCCGGGGTGGGGAAGCGGAGAGGGGGTTTTCCTTTTTCGGTTTCTTCATCAAATCTGCCGTTGATGCCTCGAAGATGGCTGGATGATCTTGTCAGGGGCCGCTGAGGATGTCGGAGACCGCTGTTCCAATGGACCCGCTGATGTCTTCGGGAATGCCGAGGCCCCAGATGAGGGTGGCGGCGGCGGCGATGAGAAGGAGGATGGCCGCGTACTCGATGATGGTGGCGCCGGTGTCGTTCTTCTTGGACGGGGGGACGATCAGGGCGCTCAGGGTCGCCCACAGCTTGCTCATTGGCGTCTTCACAAGGGGTCAGCTCCTTGGGGGAGGAGATCCGGGGCGACGGGCCACGTCCTCGTGGCCCGCGGCCGGGCATCTCTTCGGCCTGGTGGCCTTCATCAAGGTGAACCAAGGGTAAGGATTCACCGGTGTCAACGACTCGGCTACGGAGCGAGGCTCCTGCTCGCACAGTCGCCTCGGGGTTCTCACTATCCTGCACACGTCCCGGGCATACGCCCTGTACCTGTCCAGAAGAGGTCATCCTCCTTCACGATGCCCGTCGATCCCGGCCACCACACCTTGTCCACAGGCCCTCTCGGCTCCGTTGAAAACGCAGGTGGGGGCGCCTCTCGCGGTTCCGTCCGCCCTTCCGGGGGCGGAACCGCATTCGGGTGGAGCGCCCATGAACACGTATAACGGTCGGTGCCCGACGGGTCACCATCTTCTCAGCCGACACGTGAGGCGTCACTACTTGTCCGGTGATCGGTGGGCGATCGTGCCTACGACCGGTGCGAATGCGTTCATCCGCGTGCGCGGCGGGGATTCGGGGGTGTCTTCTTCACCCGGCTCTGGGGCGGGGGACGACAAGAGTTCACGTCCTGGAAGGGTGCCCCGCTCCGGCGGGACGCTCGCAGGGGCGAGTCCGGGCCGACCGCGGCTTCGGGAGAAGAAGCCTTCGGATGGGTGGGGCACCGAGCTCTGCCGTGAAAGGCGTCGCCGAACGGACCCGGGCCGGTCCGGGCACACCGAAGGGCCGGGCACCCACCCGCGGGGTGCCCGGCCCTTCGTCTTCCCCACCCGGGGGAGGCGGCCGGCGCCGCCTGCCAACAGCGCCCGATGGCCGCCACCCTTGCCCGGTACCCCCGGGGCGGGGACGGGACTCAGCCCAGACCGGCGACCTCCGCCAGCAGCTCGAAAGAGCGCAGGCGAGCCTCCTTGTCGTAGATCATCGACGACACCATCAGCTCGTCCACACCGGTGTCGGTGACGAACAGCTCGAGCTTGCGGCGCACCGTTTCCGGGGAACCCACGAACGAGTAACGAAGCATGTGGTCCAGGCGTTCCCGCTCCCCGGGACGCCACATGGTGTCGAGCGAGTCCACCGGCGGGCGCAGCAGCCCGCGCGCCCCGCGCAGTGTTCCGAGGAAGGCCTGCTGCATGGTGCTGAACAGGCGCCGGGCCTCCTCGTCGGTGTCGGCGACGAACGCGTTCACCCCCGCCATCGCGTACGGCGTCTCCTGCTGGCGCGAGGGGGTGAAGTTCTCCCGGTACGCCTTGAGCGCCTCGTACAGGGCATCGGGCGCGAAGTGGGAGGCGAACGCGTACGGCAGCCCCAGCTGCGCGGCCAGCTGGGCGCCGAACAGGCTCGACCCCAGGATCCACAGCGGCACCCGCAGCCCCTCGCCCGGGATGGCGCGCACAGGCTGGCCGGGGTCGGCGGGCTCGAAGTAGGACTGGAGCTCCTGCACGTCGTGCGGGAACGCGGAGGCGGCGGAGTGGTCGCGGCGCAGCGCCATCATGGTGCGCGGGTCGGTGCCCGGGGCCCGGCCCAGGCCCAGGTCCACGCGGCCCGGGTAGAGGGACTCCAGGGTGCCGAACTGTTCGGCGATGACCAGCGGCGAGTGGTTGGGCAGCATGACGCCGCCGGCGCCGATGCGGATGGTCGAGGTGCCCTCGGCGATGAAGCCGAGGGAGACGGAGGTGGCGGCGCTGGCGATCGCCCGCATGTTGTGGTGCTCGGACAGCCAGAAGCGCCGGTAGCCGAGCGATTCCACGTGTCGGGCCAGGTCGCGGGCGTCGCGCAGGGCCTGCCCGGGTGTGGACCCCTCGGAGATGCCGGCATGGTCGAGCACGGACAGGGTGATGGGCATGCTTGTCCCTTGGTGTTCGATGATCGTCGAATATCGAAGATACACCCGTCCCACTATGCTGGTGCGAAACGCCGGTGTGAGGAGGTTCGCGTGGCGGCGAGGGAGCAACACCATCCACCGCTCGACGGGGTCGAGCTGGTGACGGTGCTGGCCGCGCTGGCCGAACCCACCCGGCTGAAGATCGTGCGCATGCTCGCGGCCAGGGACGGCGAACGCGCCTGGAAGGACATCGACCTGCCGATCGCGCAGTCCACGCTGAGCCATCACCTGAAGATCCTGCGCAACGCGGGTCTGGTGCAGAGCCGTACGGAGGGCACCCGGTGCTTCATCTCGCTGCGGGACGGGGACGTGTCCGAGCGGTTCCCGGGGCTGCTGGAGACGGTGCTCTCGTGTGAGCGGGGCGCGCTCGCCTGCGGGGACACGGTGCCCGCGGACGGAGGCGCGGACGCGGCCGCGGAGGCGGCGGTCCGGTCGGTCTAGCCGACCCGGGGCGGCCGGGAACCTCTTCGGGTCTCGCCCGGGTCTCCCGTTCCCGCCCGCGCTCCGGTGTGCCGGGGCGACGAGGCGAGCGGAACCCCGCGCCCCCGGGAGTAGGAGTGAACGGGAGCGCGGGGCGCCGCCCGCCCCAGGGGCCGGGTGGCGGCCCCGGCCCCCCACTTTAGGGGAAAGGGCGAAGGCCCGGACGTATTCGAGAAAACATGCCGTTTCTCGCGAATAAGTGGCAGGTAGGTCCGTTTTATCCCCCGGGGGTCGGGCCGGAGCGCCATCCCCTGAGTGTTATGGCATATGGGGGCGGACGCGGAAAACGGAGTTTTCCCACCGGTCCCTGTACGCGTTGTGCCGCTTCGCATGAACCCTGCGCGAATGAGGTGTCCGACCGCGGCCGCTGACGACCCCCGGCATGCGCACACGAGTGTGCCCCTCTCGTCGGGTGCGTCGTGCCCGTTCGCTGCCCCTGCCCGGAGTCGTTGCCCTACGCATGCACGGGAACGCGCGGGTGCGATGCCGTTTCGGAGAACGCGCCCCCAGCCGTTCCACGGGATGGATCGGTGGAACGGCCGCGGGATTTCTACCCGGTGGAGACGTGGAAGGCGGTGATCGCGCGCGCCCGGCGGATGTTCTCCGGGGATGAACCGGCACGGAACGCCCGGGGATGTCGTCACGCCTCACACGCGCTCTTGCTGTTCTTCTTCGCCATTTCCGGAATTCCGGTATTACCTCGGTGTGGGTTTCCCTTTTTGTCGTCCCGGTCGCCGTCTGTTCCGTGGGACGGGCGCCCGGTGGGGTGGGGCTGTGTTCCGTCCAGGCACCTGGAGTCCCGGCCGACCGCCCTCCCGGGACGGACGCTCGGTGAGGTGTGTTCCAGGAGCCGTTTGCCGGCGGGCGTGGTGGGGCTGTGCTCCGTCCCGGCACTTGGGGCCCCGGCCGCCCGCCCTCCCGGGGCGGTCCGCCGCCGGGTGGGGCGGGGCCGTGTCTCCGCCCCGGCACCCGGAGCCCTGACCGCCCGTGGGGCGTCATGGCCACATGCGGTCAGCGTCCTCGGAACCCCCGTCCCTGCGGAGAAGGATGGGCGCGGCACACCGCGTGTCCCGTTCACCCCGCGGTGCTACGGTGCGTTCCCGGTGCGCGGTGGGGAGCGGCGCCCGAGCAGAGAGCGACAAGGAGTCCCCCGTGGTCGACATCGGTTCCGAGGTCGGCGGATACCGCCTGCGCCGCCTCCTGGGCGCGGGCGGTTTCGGCACCGTGTACCTGGGAGAGCACCGGGACGGCCACCGCGCCGCCGTCAAGGTGCTGCACGTCCGCCACCGGGGGGACGCCGACTTCCGGGAGCGGTTCGACCGCGAGATCGGGCTGATCAAGTCGGTGCTGCCGTTCTGCACCGCCCGGGTGCTGGACGCCGACCCCGGCGGGGATCCGCCGTGGATCGCCACCGAGTATGTGGAGGGGACGCCCCTGGAGGGCTACATCCGGGGGAGGGGGCCGGGCTCGGACGGGGACCTGTACCGGCTCGCGGTGTCCACCGCCACGGCGCTGGTGGCCATCCATCGGGCGGGGGTGGTGCACCGGGACTTCAAACCCGACAACATCCTGCTGGGGCGGGACGGGGTCAGGGTCATCGACTTCGGCATCTCCCGCGCGCTGGAGGGGACCGGGACGAGCGCGAGCGCCATTCTGGGCACACCGAAGTACATGGCCCCCGAGCAGTTCGGGGGCGGAGAGGTCACCACCGCGATCGACATGTTCGCCTGGGGCCTGGTCATGGTGTTCGCGGCCACCGGGCGGGGCGCCTTCGAGGCGCCGAACATGCCGGCGCTGCTGATGCGGGTGACCACCGGGGAACCCGACCTGGACGGGGTGCCGGAAACGCTGCTGCCGCTGGTGCGGCGCTGCCTGGACAGGGAACCGCGCAACCGCCCGACCGCCCGGGACGTGCTGATGGCGCTGCTGGGGCACCGGGACGACCCCGGTGCGGGGGAGGAGGGCCCGGGCGCCGGGCCCGACGCCGCCCGGCCCGCCACCCGGCTGATGTCCGCCGAGGAGATCGCCGCCGTCCTGGGCGCGGAGAGGGAGGCGGAACGGGGGGCGGTGGACGCCGACGGCGGGGACACCACCACGATCAGGGTGCCCGTGGAAGAGATCGCCGCGGCCGCGGCCGAGATCCGCAAGGAGCCCCCCTTCCGGTTCGACGGTGTCGACCACACCTCGCCGGTGTCCCTGGCGTACGCCTTCCAGGAGCGGTGGGACACCGCCGTCGGGTTCCTGCGCTCACCGGAGCAGCGCCGCAGGCTGGCGCAGTGGCCGCCGCTGGACGCCGCGGCCCGTGACCTGCTAGCCGACGCCCCCGCCTCCTCCGGGGACGGCGCGGGGGACGAACTCCTCCTCGCCCGGGTCGTGGCCCGGATGGCGCCCGCCCTGCGGCCCTCCTACCGGGGCGAGGACCTGTCCTTGCACCTGCTGGTGGACGGGGCCGGGGACCCGGTGCCGTTCCTGGCGGGCATCGCCGGGGCGATCCGCGCCGGGCTGCTGCGCACCCTGAGCAGGCACCACTGCCGCACCCCCGAGGCGCACGGATGCGGCCGGGGCACCCCCTGCGCCCGGTACGCGCGCACGGCGGAGAACCTGCACCTGCTCATGGAGGCCGTCGACGCCCAGCGTGAGTGGAACGCCCCGTTCGCCGACGCCTTCCCCGACGGCGGGCTGCTCTTCTCCCCGCCGCTCCCGCGCCTGGTCGCGCTGGCGCACGGGGCCGCCGCGGCCCCGGTCACCGACCGCGGCGAACTGGCCGCCCTGGCGGCGCGGGACCTGGACCCGGAGAACGCGGAACTGCGCGTCGCGGTGCGGGAGGCCGTCCTGATGGCCGCCCCCGAGGCGCAGTGGGCGCTGGCCGTCACCCTGCGCGAGGCGTCCCCGCAGCTGAACCTCGCGGCGCGGACCGTGCGCGGGATGCGTGCCCCCGCCGCCCCGGAGGAGGGGGCCGGCGGGGTCCCGCGGGAGGGGGGACTCGTCCGGAGCGACCCGGACTCCCCGGACTCCCCGGCAGCCCGGGACGCCCGGGACGACAACGTGTTCTTCTACGCGGGCATGTCCGTGCTGCTGTTCGTCTTCGCCGGGGTCGCGCTGCTGCTGGACCGGACCGGGGTGGCGGCGGTGCTGGGCGCGGTCGCCGCGGTCGCCGCCGGGGCGGGGGCGGCGACCATGTCGGCGAGGTCGCTCAGGAGCCGGCGGGCCCGGCGGGACCGTGCGCGGGACACCCCGCCGGGGGTGCCGCCGGCCGCCGGGGGACCCGGGCCGGTGGAGGGCGACGCGTCCGCGGCACTGCCGGTGCTCGAGCAGGCCCTGCGGCGCGTGGGCGGCCGGGCCGGGGAAGAAGGCCCGTCCTCGACCTTTTCCGGTACGTTCGTGTGATCATCGGGAAAACGTTACGGAACATCCGAGAACCCGCTTTTCCGGCGGTGTCCTTATTCGCCGACCGTGGCCGTGAGCGGCCACGGGACGGGTCCGGACCGGTGCTCGGAGGGCCGCTGCGCATATCCTTTTTCGTGCGAAGTTCGGTGAAGAATCGGTCATGAAGTGAACCGCGGGCGCCCGCCCGAGGTTCTCACCCGGTGCACGGCCCGCGACCCGTGCGCACCATTGGCCCCGGAGCATCGGGGAATGTACGTTCGGTATCCACCGAATGCGAGCGCCGTGTCCCGATATTCCCGAACCCCTGGTCCCAGGAGAGTGGAAGCGAACCCCCCATGGCACCGACAGTCGTCTTACCACCGAACGTCCGGCCCCTCGTGCCCGACGACCCGCCCTGGGTGGGCGCGCACCGGCTGATCGGCCGGCTCGGCGACTCCGCCCTGGGCGCCGTCTACGCCGCGCTGACCCCCGAGGGGCATCCGCTGGCGCTCAAGGTCATGGGCGAGGAGTGGGTGTCCGCGGCCGATCCCGACGACAAGGTCGTGCACCTGCGCCGGGTGCCCGGCTCGTGCGCGCTCGGGGTGCTCGACAGCGGCGTCCACCGCAACCGCCCGTGGTCCGCCGTGGAGTACCTGCCCGCCCTCGACCTGGGGCGCCACACCGGGGTGCGCGGCCCGATGGGCGGCGCCGCGCTGCTGGTGCTGGCCGCCGGGGTCGCCGAGGCGCTGATGGACGTGCACGACGGCCGGGTCCCGCACGGCGACGTCAAACCCGGGAACGTGCTGGTCACGGCGACCGGGCCGCGCCTGGTCGACTTCGGGCTGGCCCGCCAGGTGGACGACGGCGACTCGCACACCACCGTCGGCAGCCCCGGCTGGATGGCGCCCGAACGCTATGCGGGCAGCCGCCCCGACGAGGCGTCCGACGTGTTCGCGTGGGCGTGCACGGTGGTCTTCGCGGGCACCGGCCTGCCGCCGTTCGGCACCGTGGTCTCACAGGCCGACGCCGCCGTCCGGGCACGCGGGTACGTGGACCTGTCCGCGCTCCGGCCCGAGCTGGCGCGCGTCCTGGAACGGGCCCTGGAGCGTGACCCGGCCCGGCGGCCCTCCGCCGAGGACGTCTACCTGGAGTGCCTGGCACTGCTGGGGGTCCCCGAGGACACGGTCCGCGAGGAGTGGAGCGACCGGCTCCACGGGGCGGCGCGCACGCACTGGCCGTACGTGGACGTGTCCTGGCACCGGCCCGAGCTGTGGACGCAGGCGGCCCGCGGGCTGGACGAGGAGGCGGCCGCCTCGGGGCGGCGCACCTGGACGCCCGGGACCAGGGTGCGGAACGCGCGGCGGCTGGTCAGCACCCGCGACCCCATCACGGGGGAGCTGATCATGGTGCCCGCCCCCGACGACGGGCCGGGGGAGGCGCACGGCGGCCCCGGGCCCGAATCCGATGGCGGTGGGCGGGGCGTCCCGGAGGGCGCGGCCGGCGGCCGGGGCGGGCGCTCCCGCCGTCGGCGCCGCGAACGGCGCGGCGGTGCCGGGCGGATCCTGGCAGTCGGCGCCGCCTGCTGCTTCGCGCTGGCGGTGGCCGGGGGCGGCGGGTACGTGCTGTTCGACGCCCTGGCCCAGGACGCCGAGCCCGTCTCCGAGAACCCCGGCGGCCCGGACGGCCCGGGGGAGAGCGCCGCACCCACGGGCATCGACCTGGTGTCCGCCTCGCTCGACCGGCTGACGCGGGCGCGCACCCTGGAGCTGACCATCCTCACCCACGCCGGGAACGGCGAGGGGTACGGGCAGCCGCTGCCCGCGGACACCGCGGCCGAGCCCACCCTGTTCGACCGGGTGCTGTACCAGGCCGACCCCGAGGCGGTGCGCTGGACCAGCACCGTCAGCGGGGCGCGCGCCAGCGACCTGATGCTGGTGGACGGAGAACTGCTGTACAGCGACACCACCGCCTGGAACGGGCCCGCCGTGTGGCGGCCGGCCGTCCCCGAGGAGCTGGGCGCGTCGGAGGCGGTGTTCGACCCCGAGAGGATCCTGGAGCCGATGGCCCGGGTGGTGGAGACCGGCACCGTCACCTCGGAGGAGGAGACGGTGTTCGACGCTCCCGGGCCGACGGAGGACGCCTACGGGCACCTGGCGGGGGAGGACCCGCCCGACGGGGTCCCGGCGGTGCTGGTGGAGGGGACGTTCCGGCCCTCGGAGGAGTCGCCGCAGGAGTCGGCGTTCACGCTGGTGGCGACCGAGGACGGGCAGCCCCTGGCGTTCTCCACCGAGGGGCCGCCGCAGGGCGGGTACGTGCTCAACGGGCGGCCGGTGGCGCAGGCGGTCCCGGCGGCCTTCGCGGAACCGGTCCCGGCGCCGGAGTACTGGTACACGCGGTACACGTTCGCGGGGCTGGACGGGGACCTGGAGGTGGGGGTCCCGGCGCCGGAGGAGGTCCAGAGGTGACGGCGGGCGGGGGCCGCCCCGGGCGGGGCGGCCCCGCCCGTGCACGGGATCAGGCGCGCTCCGGGACGCGGTCCGGCACCGGTGCGGCGGAGGCGGCCGGGACGCGGAAGGCGGCGACGCACATCCAGACCAGGTCCGCGGCGATGACGGCGCGCTCGGTCACGCCGAGCAGCGCCGGGAGCTCCCGGAACGCCATGGCGTCCACCAGGGTGACCACGAACAGGACCATGGAGGCGGCCAGGACGGCGGTGACCGGGGCGAGCGCCCGCGGGGTGCCGGGCAGGCCGCGCCACCGGCGGGCGAGCACGACCGCGGCGGTGGTGAAGGAGCCCAGGGCCACCCAGGCGGCCAGGCCGTGGACGGTCTCGGAGACGGAGGGGGCCGCCCAGTTGCCGGGCGGGTCGGCCGGGAAGACCGCGGAGACCGCGATCCCCGCGGCCCAGATCCAGAGCAGGACCCGGCCGGGCCGGTCGGCCACCCGCACGGCCGAGGCGGCCCCGGCCAGGGCGAGGCCGACCAGGCCCACGGTGACCAGCCAGCCGTGGCCGGTGTTGACGAACCGGCTGACGGTCTCGGCGACCGGGCTCATCTCACGGTTGACGAGGTCGGAGAGGATGAAGGCGGCGGCGCACAGGCCGCTCCCGGCGAGGATCGCGGTCCGCGTGTTCAAGGGGGAGAAGGTCATGGGGGAAAGGTACGGAGCGGGTGCCGGCCGCCGCGTCCCCCGCCGGGAGGCACCCCGGGGCGGTCCGGCACCGCCCGGGGAGCACGGCGCCTGCTCCCCGGGGAGCAGACGCCCTACTCCGCGCGGGGCAGCGGGGGCGCGACCAGGGGTTCGCGGCGCCGGGTGAGACGGCGCACCAGCACCTCGGCGGGACCGCGGCGGCCCGCCCTGCGCAGGGCCTCGGCGGCCGCGACGGACGCCAGCCAGGTCGCGACCGCCACGGCGGCCGCGCCCGCCGCGCCGAGGGAGGCCCCCAGGCCCAGGCCGTAGGGGGCGAACACCGCCGTGAACACCAGCGATTGCAGGAGGTAGCAGCTCAGGGAGCGCTCGCCCACGGCGGCGACGGCCGCCACCGCCGGCCCGGGGGCGGGCACGGGCGCCCGGGTGCCGTCGTGCGGGGACGTGCGCGCGGGGCGGGATTCCCAGCGGGCCGCGAGGAGGGCGATCAGCGCGGCCCAGCCGATGCCGCCCGCCCAGCCGCCGAGTTCGTGCAGGACCGCCAGCGCGCCGTCCAGACGCGGCCCCGCGGGCACCCATCCGGCCGTCACCAGGGCGCTGGGCAGCCCCGTCAGCACACCGGCGCCCAGCCCCCAGACGGCGGCGGACCGCAGCAGCGGCCGGTGCGCCCCGGGCTCCTCCAGGAGGCGCCGGTGCCCCGCCCAGACGCCCAGGACGATCGTGGGCATCGCCACCAGCAGCATCGTGATCGGCGTGTAGAGGGTCCACTCGTTGAACCGTTCGACGGACGCCGCGACGAAGGACGGCTCCACCAGGGACGGCGCGGCCACCGAGGAGTCCCCGCCGTCGACCGGGAGCGACAGCGCCCACACCGTGTGGACGGCCGCCGACGCGGCGGCGAGCACCCCGGCGGTCCACCACAGCGTCACGTCGCGCGCCCGCACCAGGCCGACGAACAGCAGCAGCGCCAGCCCGTACGCGCCCAGGATGTCCACCGGCAGCAGCAGGACGCCGTGCGCGGCCCCCAGCGCCAGCAGCACCCACCCGCGCCGCCGCAGCAGGATGCGCGCCTGCACCCAGCCCCCGCCGGAGGCCCGCACCCGGCGCGCGATCATCACCGCGCCGTAGCCGAACAGCAGGGCGAACAGCGGGATCGCGCGCCCCGACACCAGGGTGAGCTGGACGAACGTCACCACCTGGTCGGCCAGGGTGCGCACCGTCTCCGGGCCGGTGAGGAAGAAGCCGGCGTTCACCAGTGCGATGAACAGCAGCATGAACCCGCGGGCGAGGTCCGGGGCCAGTGAGCGCCGTGCCGGTCCGGGGCCGTCCGCCCGTGCGGACCCCGTCCGGTCCCGGGGGGTGTGCGAAGCCATCGGTGTCTCCTGTTCCGTGGTATCGGCCGTTTCCGCCGAGGCGCCGAGGCCTTCGAAACTACGGAGGGCGGGGTGCCGCGGTCGCTGGGGCGGTCCCGTCGATGGGGGGTGGGGCGGGCCCTACCGGACCGGGCTCCGCGGCCGGACGCCGCTCGGAGAGCGGGGGACGCGCCCCCGCCGTGTCCCGGCCCCGGCGGTTGACGCGCCCCGGGGCATGGCATACCGTGTCGCGCGTGCCACGTGTCCCCGACCACGAGCAGTGGGCCGGTCGGGTCGACGGGCGAGCACACGATCCGAGGGAGAGCCGACCATGAGCACCCAGCACGCCTGATCCGCGTTCCGGTGCGGCGTACAGCCGCGCCCTCCGGCGGCCTCCCCGTTCCCGCATCCCGACCCCGTCCGCGTTCCTCCGTGTCCGCGGACGCCGGCGTCGGCATGCCCCTCTTCCCTGAAACCGTGTCCGCGGCGCCCGCGCGCACGGACCTCTCGGGGCGGCCGCCCACCCGCATTCCCCCGTACCGAGAGGAGACCTTTTGCAGAACACACAGGACACCGACACCTCGCAGGCCGCCCGCGGCGGCGGCCCGGCCGCGACCGGCGGCCCCGGACCGCTGGCCCGGCCCGAGCCGTACGTGAGCGACTTCAACCGGCCCGTGGTCGCGGAGTTCCGTGCCAACGGCGGCCGCGTCGGCGGCATGTTCGAGGGCGGCGACCTGCTGCTGCTCACCACCGTCGGCGCGCGCAGCGGCCGCGAGACCACCAGCCCGCTCGGCTACGTCCGGGCGGACGGGCGGCTGTTCGTCATCGCCTCCGCCGGGGGCTCGGACCGGCACCCCGCCTGGTACCACAACCTGCTCGCCCACCCGATGGTCCGGGTCGAGCTGGGCACCGAGGAGTTCTCCGCGGTCGCCGTCCCCGCCGAGGGCGAGGACCGCGACCGCCTGTTCGCCGAGGCCGTTCGGGTGGCCCCCGGGTACGGCGACTACCAGGCCGGGACCGACCGGGTCCTGCCCGTGGTGGTGCTGGAACCGGCGGTCGCCGGGGACGGCCCGGGGGCGGAGGAGGCCGCGGCGAACCTCGCGGAGAAGCTGGTGCAGGTCCACCGCTGGCTGCGCGGGCACCTGCGCCGGATCCGCGAGGAGACCGACGCCTACCTCGCCGACCGCGACGGGCGCGCGGCCCGGGAGGGGGAGGTCCCCGCCCCCGGGCTCAGCCTCCAGCTGCGCCAGCACTGCCTGGCGTTCTGCGAGTCGCTGCGGTTCCACCACGACGGGGAGGAGCAGATGCTGTTCCCCTCCCTGGCGGAGCGGTACCCGCACCTGGCCGGCACCCTGGAGCGGCTGTCGGAGCAGCACCGCGAGGTCGACCGCATCCGCGAGGGCATCCAGGCGCTGCTGGCGGAGGTCGCCACCGCCGACCCGGCCGCGTTCCGCGCGGACCTGGAGAGGATGAGCCGGGAGCTGGAGGCCCACCTCGACGAGGAGGAGGCAGGGCTGCTGCCCCTGCTCGCGGAGGTCCCCCTGCCGGGCTGACGCCGGCGCGGTCGGCCGGAGACCGGCCCGGGACCGCGCCGACCTGCTCGGACACCGCCGACCCCGAAGGCCGCGACCGGCTCACGGGGTCGGCGGGCGCCGGGTAGGTAGTGGCCGCCGGGGCACTACGTAGCACCCCCCGACGTGTACGAAGTTACGTAGTGAACACGTATGGTCAGGGTCGCCCTCCGTGACGGATTCTTGATCCCGGGTGGCCACCCTTCCACATCCCCCGTCCCCCACCATCCCCCCGAAGGGTTCTCCGCATCATGCGCAAGAGCAAGATAGGCGCGGCCCTCGCGGCCGTCGCCCTGCTGCCTGTCATGTTCGCAGCACCGGCCCTCGCGGAGGAGGTCCCCGACTTCCTCGACACCTCCGACACCACCGAGCGGACCTACATCGTCGTCCTGGACGACTCCGCCACCCCGCAGGACGTCGCCGAACGCCACGGCGACGACCCGATCGGCGTCTACGAGCACGCGCTCACCGGCTACGCGGCCGAGATGACCGCGGCCGAGGCCGCCGAGCTCCTCCGGGACTCGGACGTGGCCTACGTCCAGGAGGACCAGCCGGTCCACACCTTCGAGCAGGACGTGCCCGACGGCATCGCCCGCACCTTCGCCCCCGACAACCCCGGCCTCGCGATCAACGGGCAGGACGACTACGTCCCGGACGTGGCCGTCGCCGTCCTGGACACCGGTGTCGACGGAGCCCACCCCGACCTCAACGTGGTGAACTCCGTCAACTGCACCAGCGGCACCTGCGTCTCCAACACCGCCTCCGACGGCAACGGGCACGGCACCCACGTCGCGGGCAGCATCGCGGCCATCGACAACGGCGAGGGCGTCGTCGGCATGGCGCCGGGCGCGGACATCTGGAACGTCCAGGTCCTCAACTCCAGCGGCAGCGGGAGCCTGGCCGGCATCACCGCCGGCGTGGACTACGTGGCGGCCAACGCGGGGGACATCGCCGTCGCCAACATGAGCCTGGGCTGCGAGGGCTGCACCGACCAGGCGCTCGGCCAGGCGATCACCTCGGCCGTGGACTCCGGGGTGGCGTTCGCGGTGGCCGCGGGCAACAGCTCGCGCGATGCGGCGAACTTCTTCCCCGCCAACCACCCCGACGTGCTCACCGTGTCCTCGATGGCGGACTCCGACGGCGCCCCCGGCGGCAACGGCGGAGCGCTCGGGTGCACCGGGGACGACGACGACACCCTGTCCTACTTCTCCAACTACGGCCAGGTCGTCGAGATCGCGGCCCCCGGGTCCTGCATTATCTCGACCGTCCCGGGCGGCGGGTACGGCAGCTCCAGCGGCACTTCCATGGCCTCCCCGCACGCCGCGGGCGGCCTGGCGCTGCTGGCCGTCGGCAACGCCAAGCCCACCGACCGCAACGGGGTCATGGCGATCTACGACACCCTGATCTCGGCCGGCAACCAGGACTGGGACGACACCTCCGGCGACGGCCACCACGAGCCGCTGCTGGACGTGGGCGACCCCGCCACCTTCCCGGCCGACGGCGGCACCACCCCGCCCGACGGGCCGGTCGCGTCGATCACCCACGCCTGCGACGACACCACCCTGACCTGCTCCTTCGACGGCTCCGGCTCCACCTCCAGCGGTGAGGTCACCGCCTGGGAGTGGGAGTTCGGCGACGGCGCGGGCGACAGCGGCACCACCGTGGAGCACACCTACGGCGCCGAGGGCGACTACACCGTGACCCTCACGGTCACCGACGACTCCGGGGCGACCGACAGCGCCACCGCGACCGTGTCGGTGGGGTCCCCCGGCGGAGGCGACGGGCCCACGGCCGACTTCGACGGCGGGTGCTACTCGTTCTGGTACCTCTGCGAGTTCGACGCCGGCTCCTCCACCGCGGGCGACGCCCCGATCGTGTCCTACGCGTGGGACTTCGGCGACGGGACCACCGGCAGCGGTGACTACACCTGGCACTTCTACCCCGGTCCCGGGACCTACACCGTCACGCTGACCGTCACGGACGCCGACGGGGCGACCTCGACGGCGACCAGGACGGTCCGCCTGTAACACCCGCCCCACGACCCATCCCCTGCGCGGCCCCTCCCCGATCCCCCGGGGAGGGGCCGCGCGCACGGGACGGGTCCGCGGGCGCGCGGGGGCGGGCGCACGGCCACCAGTGGCCAACGGGTTTGCCGGTGGGCGCGCCAGGCGCGACGATGTCCGGTACCGGAACAGGACAACGGAGGCACACCCCTCATGACGCCGCACCCCTCGCAGAGCCTCTGCGCGCGCACCGAACCCCTCACCTCCGAAGACCCGAGCGAGGTCGGCGGGTACCGGATCGAGGGAAGGGTGTCCGACGGCGGAGGCGGCGTGCTGTACGCGGCGCGCCGCGACGGCGGGGAGCCCGTGCTGCTCGGCCTGGCGCGCGGGCGGGAGGCAGGGGAGCCGCTCCCCGAGCCGGAGGCCGGGGGCGTGTGCGCGGTCGGGGCGATCGAGACCGGTGAGCACGACGGGCGGCCGTGGTCGGTGCTGCCCGACCAGCCGGGGCCGGACCTGCGCGGACACGTGGCTGCGCACGGGGCGCTGCCCGAATGGGGCGCGGTGGTGCTGGCGGCCGCGGTGGCCGAGGCGCTGGCGGTGCTGCACGGGGAGGGCACCGCGCACGGGCAGGTGGGGCCGGACGCGGTGGTGCTGACCGGCGCGGGGCCGCGCCTGCTCGACACGGGGCTGGGGCGCAGGGCCGACGCGCCGGAGGCGCCCGGGCTGCGGGGCGTCCCGGGCTGGGTGGCCCCGGAGGTGTACGAGGACGGGCGGTCGACGGCCGCCGCGGACGTGTTCGGGTGGGCGGCCCTGGTGGTGCTGGCGGCGACGGGACGGGAGCCGTTCGGCGAGTCGCCCGCCTCCCGGCTGGGCCGCCGGGCGGCGCTGGTGGAGATGGAGCGGCGCGCCCGGCAGGACGGCGTGGACCTGGAGGGGGTGCCGGCGGGCCTGCGGGAGGTGGTCGCGCGGGCGCTGTCGCCGGAACCGGGCGAACGGCCCTCGGCGGAGGACGTGCTGGCGGTGGCGCTGCTGCACCTGGACGGACGCGACGGGGGCCCGGCGGCGGAGCGGCTGCGCGCCGCGCTCCCGGGCGGTGCGGTCGGCGCGGCCGCCGCAGGCGTCCCGGGTGGCTCTGCCGCCTCCGAGGACACGGGCGACCCGGCCGCCTCTGAGGCCGCGGCGGCCGCGGCCGTCACGAGCGGCCCGGAGCCCTCCGCCGCCTCGGAGACCGAGGCCGTTCCCGGCGGCGCGTCCGCCCCGGGTGCCACAGCCGAGGCAGGGGCACCGACCCCGGCGGTCCCCGGCGCCCCGGAGGCCGCGGCCGCCTCTGACGCCTCGTCGGACTCCGCCGCGAACGCCCCGGAGACCTCGGCCGCCGCGGACGACCCCGATGTCACGGTCGTCACGGGCGATTCGATGGCGTCGGCCGCTGCCGACGCCGTGGCGGCGGCGGGCGCCTCCGCCGGCGGTGGAGCGTCCTCTCCGTCGGACACGGACGACCCGGTCGCCACCGCGGCCTCCGACGACGCGCCTGCCGCGGAAGCCGCTGCCGACGCCGGGCCGGTGAAGCCGGCGGGGACGCTGGGGTTCGGGATCTACACGGAGCCGGTCACCCTGGAGGGCTCGGCCGTCGCGCCTCTGGAGTCCGCCGGGGCCGGGGCGGGTTCCGGGATCTATGCGGAGTCGGCGACCCCGGAGGGCTCGGCCGTGGCGCCTCCCGAGTCCGCCGGGGCCGGGGCGGGATTCGGGATCTACACGGAGCCGGTGACGCCGGAAGGTTCGGCCGGGGCGCCCTCGGCCCCCGCCGCGCCCTCGGCCCCGGCGGTGCCGTCCGCCGCGCCGGGGACGGGTTTCGGCATCTACGCGGAGCCGGCGACCCCGGAGGGCTCGGCCGGGGCCCCCGGCGGGCCCGGGACCTCTAACGCCCCGGCCGACACGGCCCCGGCGTGGGGCGCGCCGCAGGGGGCGGCCGGGACGACCGCCACGATGGTGCGCGAGCCGGCCCCGGGCGGTCGCGCGGGGCTGCTGGTCAACGCGGCCGTGGTGGGCGCGGTGCTGCTGGGGGTGCTGGTGGTGATGCTGTTCCGGACCGGCGTGCTCTGATCCCGGTCCGGCGCGCGTACGCCGGGCGGCCGCCGCCTCCGGCGGCCCCCGGCACGGCGCGCCTCCTCCGCCGAGCGTCCGAGAGAGGTAGAGCCGTCGCCGTCCGCGGCGGCGTCCCGCCCCGCTCCGCGCTCCCGAGGAGGCCCCATGAGCGAGGAACCCCCCGCCGAACGGCGGCGTCCACCGGTCGCCGGGGCGCTCCGGACCGCGGCGGGGGTCCTCGGGTTCTGCGGCCGCGTCGTCCTGGCCGCGGCGGCCGCCACCCTGGCGCTGGCGTGCGTCCACTGGCTCGACGGGGGCCCCATGCCCGGCGCCCGGCTGGCCGCCCCCCTCGTCCCCGTCCTCCTGGTCGTCCTCGCCTGCCTGGGCCTGTCCGCCGCGAAGGTCCTCCTGGCCGCCGGCGCCACCCTGCTGATCTGCGTCGGCCTGATGATCACCCTCACCGTCGCCGAGCTGTACCCGCTGCTGCCCGTCATCGGCCGGATCGACACCGCCTCGCTGGCGCAGTGGGCGCTCGGCGACCGCCTGATCCTCTACGGGCTCCCCGTCCTGCTCACCGCGCTGCTGTTCGTCGCCGTCGAGACGAACCTCTCCGGGCTGATCCCCGTGGCCGGAGCCCCCGTCGCCCTGGTGGCGACCGGCGCCGCCGTGTTCGGCTCCGGGGCGGAGCCGGTGCCCGCCCTGTGGGACGAGATCGTCCGGGGCGGCGGGATGTACACCGGGTACGCCCTCTGGTCGGCGGCCCTGGTGGCGGTCACCCGGATCGCGATCCTCGTGGAGCGCCGCCGGGGCTAGCCCCCGAGGATGGTGCCGAGGTCGACCTCGGTGCCCAGGAACATCGAGCCGACGATGAGCAGCAGCAGCCCCGGCAGCAGGGTGACCGCGGTGATCATGGTGACGCGCGGGTTCAGCCGCTGCGCCTTGCGGCGCATGTACTGGGCGTCGGCGCGGCGCATGTCCTGGCTGATGTTCACGAGGGTGTCGCTGAGCGGGGCGCCCAGCTCCTCCGCCTGCTGGATGGCGGTCACGAACTTGCTCAGCGAGTCGTTGCGGTTGCGACGGCGCAGCATCTCGAACGCCTCCCGGCGGGAGATGCCCAGCTCCATCTGGCGCAGCGCCAGGGTGAACTCGTCGGCCAGCACCCCCGGCATCGACTCCGCCACCCGGCCCACCGCGGCGCGGAACGACAGCCCCGCGCTGACGGTCACCGCGAGCACGTCCAGGAAGTCCGGCAGCTGGGACTGCACCCGGTCGGCGCGCTCCTGCGCCTGCACGTACAGGTTGAGGTCGGTGAGCCCCGCGAACGCCAGCACGATGACCCCCAGCAGGGGGTTCCCCACGAGGAACATCAGTGTCCCCAGCGACCCGTACAGGGCGATCTCGCCGATCTTGCGCCGCAGGTACCGGTCCGGGGTCAGCCCGTCGGGCCTCCCCGCCGCCTCGATGCGCCGGGCGATGGAGCGCCGCCGCGTCTCGCCCAGCGACTCCAGCACCATCCCCGAGAACGGCCGCCCCAGCGCCTCGGTGATCCGGTGCAGGACGAACGTGCGCTCCTCCCGGGTGCGCGGCGGCGGCCCCGCCGGCTCGTCCACCCGGACCCGGGTCTGCGACATCATCAGGAACACCCCGTACGCGGCGGTCAGGACGACCAGTGCGGCGGCCGCCGACAGCGCGGCGGGGACGACCCAGGCCAGGTTCATCGGACGGACTCCTACAGGTCGAACTTGGTGATACGGGTGACCAGCGCGAAACCGGTGACGAACAGCGCCGCCACCACCAGCAGCACCCCGATGCCCGCCGGGGAGGTGGTCATGGTGCGCAGGATGCCCGGCTCGATGGCGTTGATCAGGAACAGCGCCCCCACCGACATGAACCCCAGCGCCCACACGGTGCTGGTGGTCTCGCTGAGGATGGTCTGCACCTCGCGCCGGGTCTCCTTGCGGTTCTCCAGGGTGGTGGAGATGTTCCGCAGCGCCGTCACCAGGGAACCGCCGGAGCGGGAGGCCACCAGCAGCGTCGACAGCAGCACCCCCAGCTCCCGGGACGGCATGCGTTCGCGCAGCTCGGCGACGGCCTCCTCGAAGGACGCCCCGAGCTTCATGGACTCGGTCATCCGCCGCAGCTCCTCGCCGGCCGGGCCGTCCAGCTCGTCGGCGGCGATCGCCACCGCCGTCGGCAGCGCCAGCCCCGCGGAGGTGGCGTTGCTCAGCACCCGCGCCAGGTCGGGGAGCTGGCCGGTGAACTCCTCGCGGCGCTTGGCCTCGGCCCGGTTCAGGTAGGAGAAGAACAGGAACGCCACCCCCGCGGCGGCCAGCAGGCCGAAGAACGGCGCCAACACCTGCCACACCACGAGCACCGCCAGCAGGGAGCCGCCGACCAGGGCGACCACGAACGTGGACACCCGCATGTCGGTCCCGGAGCGGGCGATCCGGCGGGCCAGCCGGGAACCCCACTGGGTCCGGTGCAGGGCGCGTTCCAGCCGGGCCATGGGGGTGGACGCCGCGTACTCGGCCTGGTCCAGGGCGCTGCGGGCGGCGATGAGCCGCCGCTGTTCGGCGCTGGCGATGAACTGCCACAGCGCCGCCAGCACGAGGCCCAGCACCAGCGCCAGACCGGCGAGGATCGCCGCCATCTGCCAGTTCACCGCGGCTCCTTTCGCGGGGCGGGGGCCACCCGGGGCGCGGGTGCCCTCACCACTCGTTCCGTTCCTCGGCGGGCACCACGCCGAACACGGCGGGCACGGTCTCGCCCATGTGGTAGATCCGCTCGGCGATGTGCCGGGGCAGCGGGGAGTGCCGGAACCGCCCCTCCACCGACCGGTTGGCCCCCAGCGGCATCGCCTCGAACCGCAGGACCGTCTCCAGCCGGAACTCCTCGCGGCGCTTGGACGACACCACGCTGATCTCGTTGACCCGCCGCGACCCGTCCGGCCAGCGGCCCAGGTGCACGATGGCGTCCACGGCGTTGTTGATCTGGTCGCGGATCGCCTCGTAGGGGATGCGGCCGTCGCCGATCGTCGCCAGCGTCTGGATACGGTGGATGGCGTCGTCGGCCGAGTTGGCGTGCACGGTCACCAGGGACCCGTCGTGGCCGGTGTTCATCGCCTGGAGCATGTCGATGGTCTCCTCGCCGCGGACCTCGCCGACGATGATCCGGTCCGGTCGCATCCGCAGCGCGTTGCGCACCAGGTCGCGGATGGCGACGGCGCCCCGGCCCTCGATGTTGGGCGGCCGCGACTCCAGCCGCACCACGTGCTCCTGCATGAGCTGGAGCTCGGCGGAGTCCTCGATGGTGACGATGCGCTCGGTGGGCGGCACGAACGCCGACAGGGCGTTGAGGAACGTGGTCTTGCCGGTGCCGGTACCGCCGGACACCACCAGGTTGAACCGGGAGCGCACCATCGCCGACAGCAGCACGCCGGTGGCCTGGTCCAGGCTGCCCATCCGCACGAGCTCGTCGATCGGGTACGGCTTGGGGAACCGCCGGATGGTGAGCACCGGCCCCGACAGCGACAGCGGCGGGATGATGACGTTGACCCGCTCGCCGGTGGGCAGGCGGGCGTCCACCATGGGCGACGACTCGTCCACCCGCCGGTTGACCAGGGAGACGATGCGGTCGATGGTCTGGTAGAGCTGCTCCTCGCCGTTGAACGCGGCGTCGACGCGCTGCATCCGCCCGCCGCGTTCGATGAACACGTTGTCCGGCCCGTTGACCATGATCTCGGTGATGCTCTCGTCGGCGAGCAGGGGTTCGAGGACACCCAGCCCCAACGCCTCGTCGACCACCCTGCGGATGAGGACCGAGCGCTCCCGGTCCGACAGCACCGGTCCCTCGCGGGTGAGGATGTGCCCGACGACCTTCTCCAGCCGCACCCGGCGCTGGGCCAGGGTGAGCCGGGTCAGGTCCTCCAGGTTGATCTCCTCCAGCAGGCGCCGCCGCCAGTGCGTGACGCTGCCGCGGTCGGTGCGCGCCTCCGCGGCGCGGTCCTCCTCCAGCCGGTCCTTCAGGCCCATCGCCGACTCCTTCCCCCGGTTCCCCCGGATCCCCCCGCCGCCGCGGCGCGCTTCCGCGCCCCCGCGGTCCGGTACGCCCCCGCGCGCGGGTCCTGCGTCTCACACATTCGGCATGTCCACCCGTCGTGTCACGGTGATCCCGAACCCGGCGGACGAGAACACCACCGGCAGCGGGTGGGACACCTCCACGTAGAAGCCCTCGTGGTCGTTGGCGCCCCCGGTGACGGTCGCGTCGTCGAGCCAGGACGGCAGGGACTCGCGCGCCGTGGCCTCGGCGCTCTCCAGGCCCTGGAGCCCGGCGACCCGGGCCCCGGCCCGGGCGGCCGACTCCAGCCGCTCGGCGGCCACGAACGCCAGGAACGCCTCGATGGCGATGACCGCGGTGAGCAGCAGCACCGGGAACGCCATGGCGAACTCCAGCATCGGCCCGCCCCGGTCGTCGCGGCGCTCCCGGCCGCGGTGCCGGGCACCCCGGCGGAGCCGGTCGCGGAGGCCGGGGCGGTCGGGGCGGCGGGCGCGGCGGGTGCTCAACTCGACCCCGCCCCCCGCGGGTCGGCCGGGTCGCCCACGCTCCCGCGCGGGGCGACCTCGGTGACGATCCGCGACTCGGCGCTGATGTCCCAGGGGCCGGACGCCCCCGGCAGGAAGATCGGCATGGCCAGGGTGACGCGCGCGTGGCGGACACCGTCGCGTTCGACGATCTCCACGGTCATCACGTCCTCTCCGTCCCAGGGGGCGCGGACCCGCTTGCGGGCCTCCTCGTCGATGCGGGCCATGTCGTCGGGGGTGACCGCCGCCTGCCGGGCCGCCTCGGCGGCCCCGTGCGAGGCGTACATGGAGGTGATGCCGAGCAGCAGCACCTGCCACACCAGGGCCAGCGCCAGCATGAGGAAGGGCACCACCGCGGCGAACTCCACGATCACCCCGCCCCGGTCCGGCGACCGGCCCCCGCGGTCAGCCACCGAGAACACCGTGCCCGCCCGGGTCGCGCGACGGGCCGCCCGGGACGCCGGACCGGCGCGGGTCGGCCGAGGCGTGCACGAACCCCGACACGTCCCGGGTGGACTGGCCGCCCTCCATCACCGTGCGCGCGGAGACCAGGCCGCCCGGCGGGGTGGGCGCCCCGCCCTTGCCGTTGCCCGGCTGGGCGGGCGGGCTCAGCAGGTCGAGTTCGGCGGCCAGCCGGGAGAACGCCTTGCGCAGACCCTCGTCCGTGACCCGGGTGGGGTCGCCGTTGTTCTCGCCCGGCTCCAGGCCCCGGTAGGAGGCCGGGACGGGCGTGCGCAGCACCCGGGTGCCCAGCAGGTGGCGCAGGAAGTCCGGCTGGATCTCGTTCTTGCGGCTGTGCCGGTTGACCAGCGCGTACACGTCCTGCTGGGAGCGGACCTGGAGGCGTTCCCACATGCCCATCAGCCGCTGGGCGCCGCGCAGGGAGGGCACGTCGGGGGTGACGGCGACGACGGCGCGGTCGGCGAGCTCCACGGCCATGGCGGTGGCCTCGTTCATGATCGTGCCGCAGTCCACCACCACCAGCTCGTAGCGGGAGCGCAGCGCGGTCAGCACCCGGCGGGCGACCCGGGCGGTGACGTCCTCGCCGCGTTCGCCGTGCTCGGGGGCGAGCAGGACGTGCGGGCCGCGCGGGTCCACGTACAGGGTCTCCGCCAGCATGCCCGGGGTGATCTCGTCGCCGGCCCCCACCAGGTCGCCGATGGAGCGGCGGTGGCGCAGGTTGAGGAACGCGGGCAGGTCGCCGGTCTGCAGGTCCAGGTCGACCAGGCACACGACCCGGCCGGCGGCGGCCGCCGTGAAGGCCAGGTGCACGGCGCAGGTGGTGGTGCCCACCCCTCCCTTGGCGCCGCTGACCGCCAGCACCCGCCCGCGCACACCCGAGGCGGGCAGGTCGAGGGAGGCGGACTCCAGGTGGCGGCGCAGGGTGCGCGACCAGTCGGCGGCCCGGGCGATCCGGTTCTCCAGCTCGGCGATGCCGGAGTCGGCGGCCAGCACGCCGCGGGCGCCCGCCTCCATGGCCCCGGTGAAGGTGTCGGCGTCCATGGCGGAGGACACCAGCAGGATCGCCAGCTGCGGGTGCCGGTGGGACAGGTCGCGGATGGCGTCGAACACCGGGGCCGGGCCCAGGTCCTGGTGGATGAGCACGACGTCGAGGTCGGGGAACTCGCCGGCGGCGTCGATCAGCGCCGCGCTGGTGGAGCGGACGGCGACCAGGTCGGCGGAGGTGAGCTCGTCGAAGCGCGCGGCCAGCACCATCTCCGTCTCGGAGGTGGGCATGCCCGCCAGGACGCGGAAGTTCATCGGTCGCCTCCGGGGGTGCGGCGGGTGTCCCCGCCGGTCTCGTTGCCCTCGTCGGGGGAACCCTGGCCGACGAGGTCGTCCATGTCCTGGCTGCAGAACTCGGACTCGCCGGGGGAGCCGCCCCCGGCCGCGCTGACCAGGGCCAGCCGCATCTTGGTGGAGAAGTCCTCGGCGTAGGCTAGGCGCAGGGCGGCCTGCGGGTCCAGCCGGAACGTGACCGGCACGACCCCGGCGACGCCGCCGGCCTCGGTCTCCTGGGTGCGCAGCTCGCCGATGTCGAGGACCTCGACCTCGGTGAGGATCCGGACGGCGCAGGCCTCGCCGTGGTCGCGGGGCTGGAAGGTGGCGTAGATGTCGACGAACGAGCCGCGCTGCACCTTGCCCGCCACCCCGGTCTCGGCGTCGACCATGATCGCGATCTCGCGCTCGCCGGTGGTGAGGGTGGGCTGCGGCTGCACCATGCCCCGTTGCAGGTAGACGCCCGCCTCCAGGTGGGAGGCGGCGACGAGCTCCTGGTCGGCGGGCGTCTCGATCTCGGAGAGGTCGGAGAGGAACACCTCGGGGTCGAAGTACATGGCCGGCACCTGCACGGTCTCCACGGAGTCCGGGCCCAGGGGCTGGTAGGCGTCCACGTCCTCGGTCAGGCGCAGCACCGTCTCGAAGTCGCCGAGCTGCGACTCCCTGGAGTCGAGGTAGGCGAACACGGAGAAGAACACGGCGACGGCTCCGAGGGCGGCCACGACCATGAGGAGGACGCCGCGTCGCTGACGGGGGTTCATGGGAGGTCTGTTTCCGTTTCCAGGCTCGTTGCGGGCGACCCGTCCGGGGCCGGGGTCCTAGCGGGAGTAGGTCCGGGGGATTTCGGGGCGCGGCGCGCGTCCCGCGAGCGGAGGGTTCTCGGGTCGGTCGGGGGCGGGTGGTCGGGGGTCGGGGCCGCCGGCGGTCCGCGGGTCCGCAGCGGGGGCTCCGCCGCGGTCCCCGGGGTCGGGGTCGGCGGGTGGTCGGGGCGCGGTGGGGCGCGGGGCGCCGTGGGGGAGGCCGTCGACGGTGGAGTGCCAGGCGTCCTCGTCCACGGTGACCGGCGGCAGGGCCTCGGCCTCCAGGGACAGGTGCTGGTCGCCGTACGGGGGCCGGTCGTGCTCGTCGCGCCGCCCGGTCGCGGCGATGCCCTCGCGGGCGCCCCGCGGGGATCCGGCGGCCCGGGCCGCCCACGCCGCCGCGGTGTCGCCGGGCACGGGCTCGCCCCGCACCCACACCCCGTCGTCGGCGGGCCGGTGCTCCCGGACGGGCCGGCGGCCGTCCGCCGGCGGGGTCTGCGACCCCGGGGCGCGGACGGGGTCGGGGCCCGTGGCGGCGGTGCGGTGGCCGTCGCCGGTCCGCGCGGCCCACGCGGCGGCGGTGTCGGCGGGCGGACGTCCGGAGGGGGCCGCCGGGGCCGGGGTGCCCGGTGCCGCCGGCGGGCCCTGCGCGGCCGGTGCGCCCGTGGGCCGGTCGCCGAAGGCGGGGGCCGGCGGGCGCGGGCGCGCGGCGGCCGGGGGGAGGCCGCCGTCCGGAAGGGGCGCGGCCGCGCCGCGGGTGTCCGGTGCCGGGTCGGCGGTGCGGTGGCCGCCGGTGCCGGGAGCGGCCCAGGGGGAGACCGCGTCCGGGGACGGGGCCTGCCGACCGCCGTTCGGGCGGGGTTCGGGGCGGGTCCAGGTGCCGGTGTCGGTCACCGGGGGGTGCGCGTCGGCCGGCCCGGACATCCGGGTCCGCAGGGGGCTGCGGGCCGAGCCGGAGGCGCAGAACGGGCAGGGGGCCGCCGTCATGGGCTCGCCGCACCAGGAGCAGGCCGAGGCCCGCACCGCCCCGGCCGCGTAGGCGAGCGCCTGCGGGTGCGCGCTCAGGGCCACGAACTCCACGTACTTGGAGGTGCCCCAGTACACGGGCCCCAGCGGCTGCGCGGGCAGGGAGCGGGTCGCGACCGGCTGGATCGCCTGCGGGAGGTTGTCGTCGAACACCGCCGTGATGGCCGGGTCGGGCGTCGAGCACAGCAGCTGCACCGGCTGCACCGGCCGGAACGGCAGCCGCCGGGCCACCTCCGCGGGCCGCAGCCGCTCCACCCGCAGGATGGGCGCGCAGTACGCCAGGAACGACACGGTCGGCGCGTACGAGCCCATGTGCTGGCGGACCGAGGTGGGGATGGTCTCCAGCCCCGACACGGTCTTGAGCCAGGCGCCCGCGAGCAGGTGGCGGGGCAGTTCGGCGGACAGCGCGGCCACCATGCCCGGCGGCAGGTACGGCGCCAGGTAGGCCAGCTGGTCGGCGACCAGGGACAGGGCCAGGGGCGCCAGGTCCAGCGGGACGCCGGCGATGTGGTCGGTGCGCAGGGCCCCGCGGGCGAAGTTCACGGCGCGCCGGGCGTCGTCCTCCCGCCAGGACGGGTACAGCGCGACGACCTTGCGGTCCTCGGCGATCTGCTGCCGGGCGAAGGCGACGAACGCGGCGCTGCGTTCGCCGATGCCGTCGCCGTGCATCGTGAAGCGCTGCGCCCGGACCTCGCCCACGTGGCCCGTGCTGGGGATGTCCGCCAACAGGGCGACGGCCGTCGCCGACCGAGGTAGGGCTGTGGACACTGGGCAAGCTCCATCGGTTCTGCGCCTGGGGTGGGATGTGCCGGATGGCGTTCCGTGTGGAATGCCCCACTCGGTCGCATCGTAACGAATGTGTGCCAGGGCGCGGGAGCCCTCGCGTTTTTCCGCGATCGACGGGGGAAGGGCGCTGATCTCGGTCTCGGGGGAGGGCGGGGTCGGACCCCGGGGCACGTGGGGGCGGGCCGCGGGGCGGCCGTCGTTCTCCGGCGGCCCTGGTACGCGGGGGATCCGGGGGTCCCGGCGACCGCGTGCGGCCACGAGGGGCGCCGGGTCACCGTGCTGGTCGTCGACTCTTGGGCTTTTTGTCTGCTGTGTCCCCTTTTTGGGCTGGTGTCCGTTGTTCTGGTACTGCGTTCGCGTGTGTGCGGCGTTCTGGCGACCCCCCTAGAATGCCCTCCTTTTTCTTTCGTCACCAGGGACCAGGGCCCGGTTGTGGACAACCGCACTCCCGTTTTTCCCGCACCCTGGGGCGGACGTGGAGGGTGGTGGCGCAGGGGTGGGTGTTGCCCCAGGTGCACGGTCGGGTGTCGTATTCGTCTCTTCGCGGTTGACGGCCGTCCCACCGGGAACGATCAGAGCGGGTTTCGCGTCATATCGTGAGAAGCCACGCGCCCCCCAGAGGAGACGAACGATGCGCAAGGAAAACCGCGCCGCCGCGGGCGCCGCCGCCTGGCAGGTCATCCAGAACACGGACGGCAACATCTCCGTGTGGCAGCGGGCCGGAGCCGTTCCGCGCATGATGTGGGCCAAGGTCCGGGGCCGCTACCCCGAGATGAGCGCGGCCAAGATGCTCGGCATGATCGCCCTGACGCTCTACATCGTCTCGCCGATCGACTTCGTTCCCGAGCTGTTCGTGCCGCTGCTCGGCCTCACCGACGACGTCGGCGCCGCCGTGTGGCTGACCACCATGCTGCTGGGCGAGAGCGAGCGCTTCCTCCGCAAGGAGCGGGACGAGCGGGCGCAGCAGGCCTTCTCCCAGGCCAACGCGGGCTGGCAGGGGGCCCGGGGGCAGGCGGGCCCGGGGGCGGGTGCCCAGGGTTCGGGCGTGCCCCCGCAGGGCGCCGAGGCCGGCCGCACGGCCCCGCGGCGGGAGCCCGGCAAGGCCCCGCGCTAGACACCCGAGACGACACCGAAGGCGGGCCGCGGCCCGCCTTCGGCGCGTCCGGCCCCGGTCAGCCCGGGGGGATGATGGTGTCGATCATCCGGTCCACCAGCGCCCCGGGGTCCTCGTCGCCGAGCACGTCGGGCAGGGTCAGGGACTCCAGGAACAGGCCGGTCATCGCCAGGTAGAGCGTGATCACGGTGGAACGGTCCCCGGGGAAGCCGCCCTCCAGGTGGAGGCGCACGTTGTCCTCCAGGGTGTCGCGGATGGTGCGGGTGAGCTCCGCGCGGATGCCCGGGTGGCGGTTGGCCTCCAGGCGCAGTTCCAGCAGGGCCAGGTAGCCGTTGCGGTCGCCCCGGATCCGGCGCAGCAGGTCGTGCATGCCGACGCGGGTCTGTTCGCGGCTGGGCGCGGTGTCGGCGAACGACGCCATGAACTCCTCGGTGGGGGTCAGCCGCACGTGGACGTGGGCGCCCGCCTGCAGCAGCAGCTGGGCGCGGTCGCTGAAGTAGTTGGACGCGGTGCCGGTGGGGACGCCCGCGCGGGCGTCCACGGCGCGGAAGGTCAGCCCGCGCGCGCCCTCCTCGGCGAGCACGTCGATGGCGGCGTCCAGCAGGGCGCGGCGGCGCTCGGGGTTCCTGCGGACCATCGTCCGCCTCCTCTCTCTGCGTTCCCCTGGGGTGGGGAAGCGTGTTGCACGGACAACTTCATGTGTAGTACTTTAAATGCAGTGGTCAACAGCCTACCCCAGGGAGACACCATGCATGTGAACCTCATCGGCACCGCCTACCTGTGCGACGAGCCCCGCGCGGCCGCCGACTGGTTCGTCGAGCACTTCGGCTTCGAGCTCGGCATCGACATCGGCTGGTACATCAACACCCAGCACCCGCAGCACAAGAACTTCTCGCTGGACTTCGTCGCCCGCGACCACGACTCCTCTCCGGAGGGGCTGCGCGGCCGGGCCGTCTCCGGAGCCCTCGTGGCCTTCCTCGTCCCCGACGTGGAGGCGGAGGAGAAGCGCCTGCGCGAGGCCGGGCTGGAGGTCACGCTGCCGCTGAGCCGCGAGCCCTGGGGGCAGTACCGCTTCCAGGTCGCCGGGCCGCAGGGGCTGTTCGTGGAGATCCTCCAGATGGTCGAGCCCGACCCGCAGTGGCTGAAGGACAACGGGTTCCTCCCGGAGTGATCCGGGGTGCTCCGCCGTGAACCCCGTCCGCACCCCGGTCCAGGCCGGGGTGCTCGTGCCCTCGAACGTGTTGCACCGCGGAGTCCTCCCCGGCGGAGGAGGTCGCCGGGGAGGTCTCCTTCTACTCCCCGGTCGCCGTCGACGCGCGGACCTGCCTCGGCCAGGAGGAGATCACCCTGGTGAGCACCTGGGACACGCTCTACGCCCCGCCCGGGCTCGACGGGGAACTCGCACGCCTGCCGGTGGAGACCATGTACGCGGGGCCGGCCGAGGCCGCCCACGGGGAGTGGGTCCGGGTGGAGAACGCGCTGGTCGGGATCGACCCCGACACGCTGCACCCCGGGGTGCGGGGCTACTACGAGGAGCAGGGCCTGCTCTGACACGCGCCGGGGCGGCGGCGCGGGACGCGCCGCCGCCCCGACGGTCCCGCGTCCTACGGCCGGAGGTGCTCCGCCAGCGGGCCCAGCACCGCGATCCACTCGCGGACCAGGGTCTCCGCGACCACGCCCTCCAGGACGAAGGGGTCCTTCTCCAGCAGGGCGCGCACCTCCTCGGCGGAGCCGGCGCGGAACAGCAGCAGCGCGCCCGGGTCGTCCTGGGCGCCGAACGGGCCCGAGACCAGGTTGACGCCCTGCTCGGAGAGCCCGTTCAGGTACTCGCGGTGCGCGGGGCGGTGCTCGTCGCGGGCGGCGGTGCTGTTCTCGGCGTAGATGTAGGTGACGGCGTAGACGGCCATGGGGCGTCCCTCCTGGTGGCTGGGTTGTACCGCCCCATGATCCCGGACCGGCCGCGCCCGCGCGCGGCCGGGGCGCCGGGTCACCCCGTTGCGCGCCGCGGACCGCCCGGGGACCGGGGACGGCCTGAGTCAGCGGGCGCGGTGGGCGGCGTACTCCCAGGTGCGCACGACCATGTCGGCGCCCGCGCGGACGAGCGCGGCGGCCAGGACCAGGGTGAGGGCGACGGCCAGCACGTACACGGCGGCGGCGATGGCCCGGCGCGCCGCCCGGTGGCCGCGCGGGACCGGCGGCGGGGTCACCGGGCGCCGCCCGCCGCGGCGGGCGCGGGGCCGCAGGCCAGCTCGGCGAACGCCCGGCCCTCGGGGAGCAGCAGCCAGGCCGCCAGCCCGTGCAGGCTGGGGTCGGCCCGCCCGTCGGGGCCGGCCACCGCCGAGGTCAGGAACACCCGCACCGACCCGAAGTCCGCCTCCGCCCGGGCCAGCAGGTTGCCCAGCCCCAGGCGGTGCTCGGCCCACTCGCGCACCGGGACCGCGCCCGGGTCCACGGAGGTGCCGCGCACCAGGTCGCCGCGGGTGACCACCACCGCGAGCCGGCCGCTCGGGCCGCGTTCGGGAGACCGCCGGCCGCGCTCGACCTCGTCGCGCACCGTGCCGTAGGCCAGCTCCGGGTCGCGGGTGTGCGAGCGCTCCCCGGCCAGCCGGTCGCGTTCGGCGGCGGTCAGGCAGCGCCACACCGCCGGGATCCCCAGCGGGTCCACCACCAGCACGAAGGTGGACGCCTCACCCAGATAGGCGAGCTCCTCGGTGGTGGCGGAGCGGTTGAACCGTTCCCCGGCGGCGTCGAACACCTGCAGGACCAGGGCCCGGCGCCCCGCCCCCAGCCGCGCCGTCGCCGCGCGCACCTTGCGGCCCGGCGGGGTGGGTCGGGTGCGGTGGTCGGGGGCCGACACGCGCGCGCCCTCGCGGGAGAGCCGCGCCGCCTCCTCGCCGAGCGGTTCGAGGTAGGAGTCCGGCCCGTGCCGGGCCGCCTGCTCCAGGGCCAGGTGCAGCCCCGCCGCCAGCCGGGTCTTGCCCGCCCCCGTGCCGCCGAACAGCGGCAGCAGGAACTCGCGCGCCTCCCCGGGCCGGTGCTCCAGCGGCCGGTCGCAGTGCGGGCACAGCGTCTCCAGGTCGGCCGCGCCCAGCAGGATGAGGGTGGGCAGGGTGCGGTCGCAGCGGCAGCGCCTGCGCAGCAGGCCGCGCGCGCCCGGGCGGACCCGGTCGTGCCGCCGCCCGCAGCGGCCGCACAGGTAGGCCGGGTAGGGCAGCCGCCGGTAGCACTCCGGGCACACCATCCGGATCCGGCGCACCGTCCGCAGCCCCGTGTCCACCAGCCGCAGCGCCCCGGCCAGGGACCAGGCGGCCGCCAGGTAGGCGCCCACCACCAGGGCGTGGGCGGTGACGTGGGGGAGCAGCAGCACGCCCCACAGCGCGGACGCCCGCCAGGTCCGCCGCACCGCCGCGCACAGGTCCCACCAGGCCGGGCCGCCGTGGTACCCGCGGTGGGCCGGCTCCTCGCGGCCGTCGGGCACGGGCTCGGCGGGGTGGTCGCCGCCGAGCATGACCCGGTGCACCTCCCGCAGGTACAGCCACGTCAGGACGACCAGGCCCGCCACCGCGGCCAGCACCCCCGCGCCGACCAGCAGGCTCACCACCGCCGCCAGGATCCACCAGCGCAGCAGCACCACGACCGCGCCCACCGAGACCAGCAGGAGAACGCCCAGGAGGGCGGCCTCGGGCCGGGCCGCACCGCCGTCGTGTCCGCGGACGCCGCTCACACCCGGTCACCTCCCCGGACCCCGAACAGGCCGCGCCGGGACCGGTGCCCGCGCACCCACAGGTCGAACCCGGCGGCCTCCTCGCGCGGCAGCCGCCGCCGCACCCGTCCGGTGTTCCGCCGCCCCCAGCCCGCCAGGGCCGGGAGCAGCACCTCCTGTTCCACGACCGCCGCCCGCCCGGGGCCCAGCCCCGACCGCAGCGCCGCCAGGTACACGCGGGCGGCGGCGCCGGTGTCCGGCGGGTCGTCGCACAGGCGGTGGGCGGCCGCCTCCCGGTAGGCGACGAACACCTCCTCCGGGCAGTCCCGCAGCACCCGCGCCGCGGTCGGCGGCCCCCACCGGTCCAGCAGCAGCGCGGCCACGGCCCGCAGCGACACGTCGGCGGGGGTGGGGTGCGACCGGGCCAGCAGGGCCCACGGGCCGGGGGCGTCGGCCGCGCCGGACTCCACCGTCCGCGACCAGGAGTCCAGGGCCGCCTCCAGGGCCGCCCGGTCGCCGAGCACCCGCTCCGCCTCCGCCGGGATCCCCCCGCGCAGCGCGTGGCCCGCCACCTCCTCGGCCAGGGCGTGCCAGGCGGGTTCGGCGCCCACCGGGGGAGCGGCCAGCAGCGGCGCGCACACCCACCCCGCCACGTCCGGGGCCGTCCGCACCCCTGTCCCCAGGACCCGCAGCGTGCGCAGCGCGGCCCGGGGGCCGTGCCCGCGCCCCCACACCTCGTCCAGCAGCGACGCGTCCACGTCGTGCGCCGGCACCCCGGGGGATCCCGCCGCCCGGCCCCCGACACGGATCACGGCCACCTCCTCCAGCAGCCGGGCCGGGTCCTCCCGCCCGTCCAGGCCCAACCGCCGCAGCTCCCGCAGCAGCGCCCCGCCGTCGCGGTCCCCGGTGAACAGCGCGCCCACCGGGCCGCACGCCAGCTCGCCCAGCCGGTCCCGGGGCAGGTCGGCCAGCCGGGCCGCAGCCCCGCGCCGCACCTCCGGGTGGGCGGAGAGCAGGGCCTCGACCGCCGGTCCGGGGGCGTCCCCCGGCGGGGCGGCCGCCAGCAGCGGTCCCACCACCCCGTGCCCGTACCGCTCCAGCGCCAGGGCCGACGGGACCAGACCGCAGGCACGGGACCAGCGCAGCAGCTCCACCGCCCGCTCCGGCGGCGTCCACTCCGGAACGCCGTCCCGGCCGGGCGCGGCGGATCCGGGGAACGGCGCCGAGAGCAGGTCGGCGATCCGCTCCCGCGCCGCCTCCCGAACCGGCTCGGAACGCGTCGGCAGCGCGGCCGGGGCCGCCGCCCCCGCCACGATCCCGTCCAGGCAGCGGTGGACCACCAGCCGGTCCAGCCGGCCGATCAGCGCGGGCGAACCCGTCCGGTGCGCCACCCTCTGCAGGTCGGCCAGCACGCGGGCGTCGGCCGCCCCGTCGTCGACCACCCGGTCGGCCAGCGCCGCGGCGTCCCGGGCGGGCAGCCACTCCACGGCCGCCGGGAGCCAGGCGCGCACCGCGCGCAGCTCCGCCGCCGTCACACCGGTGGAGGGGGCGCCGGACGGGGCGGCGAGCAGTTCGGTGGCGACCAGCACCGGGTGCCAGTCCGCCAGGGAGGCCTCCCGGCCGCCCGCGCGGCGCTCCGCCGCCCGCCACAGCCGCTCGGCCCCCGCGGTCCCCGCCGCCACCGCCCGGGCGGCCGCCTCCCCGCTCGCGGGCGGCGGGGCGGGCAGCGCGTCCAGAGCGCCCACCACCGGGTCCACCACCGTGAACCGGCCCCGCAGCGGTTCCGGGTCGACGCCCGGCGGCACCCCCACCACGTGGGCGAACGTCTCCTGGGGGCTGGCGCAGTAGGTCGAGAACGCCATGGCCCGGGCCCGGTCCGGCGGCAGCAGGTGCGCCAGCGCCGCCACCCAGTGCGCCACCGTCGCGCTGTCGGCGACCAGTACCACCGGCCGCCCCCCGGCGATCGCGGCGTCCACCGCCGCCAGCAGCCGCACCACCAGCTCCGGCGGGCGGCGGCGCACCCAGGAGTCGGTGCGCGCCCGGCCCAGCGGTCCGCCGGGCACCTCCAGCACCGGCAGGTCGCGGTCGGACACCGGGGCCGACACCCAGAAGTCGGCGTCCCACAGCTCGGCCGCCAGCGGTCCGCCGGCCCCCACCAGGCTGTGCGCGAAGTAGTTGCCCGGCCGCCCCGACGGGTCCGGGCCGCACGACACGATCCGGCTCACCACCGGGTACCCGCCCAGGTCGGGGGAGTAGCACAGGTTCACCGGGTGCTCCTCCACCCGGCCGCCGGGCGGCTCGTACACGGTGAACCGCTCCACCTCCTGCAGCACCCGCTGGTCCACCCCCGGCGTGGCCGCGTTGAACTGGTAGCCCGCGTACCCCGACAGCCCGTGCTCGCACGAGGTGTAGTAGAGCTGCGCGAAACCCATCAGGACCGCCCTTCGCGGGACGGGACCACCCCGAAGCCGCCGAGCATCCACAGGAACGGGTCGGCGACCCGGTAGGGGCGCACCCCGCCCCGCAGGCGCTGCTCGGCGTCGGGGGCGTGCCCGAGCGCCGACACCCCGAAGTACCGGGCGTCGGCGTAGTGGTTGGTGATGTGCGCGTCGATGCGGCCGCCGTCCCATCGGTGCAGCAGCCGCCGGATCTGGACGTGCACGTCGCGGCTGTCGGACTCGTCGAAGTAGGGGGCGTCGGGCTGGGGGCGGCGCAGTGGCGAGCCCGGGTCGAGCGCGTCGTGGAACACGTCGAGCTTGGTCAGGCACACCGCCATCGGAACGGGGATGAGCCGCGAGGGCGAGCCCGCCCGGTGCAGCAGCAGGTCGGTGACCCGGCTCAGCATGTCCAGCGGCGGGTGCTCGGAGCGTTCGGACGGCGGCAGGGGGGTGCCGGGGGCGGCCTCGGCGCGGGCGCCCCGCATCCGCAGCGGGTCCAGCAGCAGGATGACCCCGTCGGCGTTGTCGAGGTAGCGCAGGTTGGTCTCCACGCTCTCCTGCGTGGTGAGGTCCTCGCCCGCGGTGTCGAAGAACGACAGCAGCGTGTGCCGGGGGCGGCGCGACCACGGGCCGCGCGGGCGGGTGGTGAACCGGAACACCAGGGGCTCGCGGGCCGCCCCGGTGCGGCGGGTGGCGGCCAGCAGGCGGGCGTCGTCGTACAGCGGGGACTCGTAGTCGGTGTGGAAGCGGTGCCGGGTGTGGTCGTCGGACCCGCCGACCGAGGCCTGGAACCGGGCGCCGACCCGGTGCATCAGCTCGTGGATGAGCACGGTCATGAACACGGTCTTGCCGGACTCGCGGGCGCCGACCAGAGCGATGAGGCGGCCGGGGATGCGGCCGAAGTTCACCGGCAGCCGGGCGTGGCAGGTGACGCACACCCGGGTCGCGGTGGAGGCGCCGCAGTCGGGGCACACCGCGCGGGGGCGGCGGCCGTCGGCGGCGAACACCGGCGGCAGGCGCTCGCGGCGGCCCAGGTGGGCGCGGACCGCGGCGTCGTCGACGGGGGCGCACCGGGAGCCGTCGGGGCCGGGGCGGCCGGTGCAGCGGAACAGGATGAGGCGTTCGGTGAGCCGGGTGTAGCAGTAGGGGCACACGAGGCGGTCGGCGCGCGCCGGGCGCAGCAGGTCGAGAGCGGTCAAAGGCGGAGCTCCTTCACCGAGGGCTGGCACAGCCGGGTGCCGTGCGGGTCGTCCCCCACGGGGAGGCACACCAGCCAGGCGGGGCCGGAGGGCCGGGGCGGGCGGACCCGCAGGGACAGCCGCCGGCCCGCGGTGAGCCGCTGGGACGGGAACACGGCCAGCACCCGACCCTGGTCGGCGCGGTCCGGCGGGAACCCGCCCTCGGCGTAGACGACGGCGACGCGCGGGGAGGTGCAGTCGGTCCGGGCGGCCAGGGTGACCCGCCGGTCGCGGCGCAGCAGCCCGGCGGGGACGACGTGGTAGTCGAGCACGGGGCCGCCGGGGACGGTGAGGGCGGCGGGCGGGCCCGGGACGCCGCCGACGACGGCGCGCACGGCCACCCGCACCGGGCCGGGGCCCATGGGGGCCTCGAACCCGCCCCCGGCCTCGTACCGGGGGCGCTCGCACAGGCGCTCGCCGCCCTGCGGGGAGCCGAAGGAGCGCCAGGACACCCGGGCGGCGGCCGCCTCCTCGGGCCAGGTCCAGCCCAGCCGCACCAGGTCGCCGAACCGCCGTGCGTGCAGCCCCGTCACGGAGGGCACGGCCACCACCCGCACGGAACCGCCGACCACGGCCTGGTCGCCGCACGAGGTCACCGCCACCACGTGGTGCGTCCCCGCCCCCAGCGCCACGCCCACCCGCACCCGCTCCGGCCGCGCGGTGCCCGTTCCCTCGGGGGCGCCGGCCGTCCCGGACCCCTCGGCCGCCGTTCGGTCCCCGGTCGTCCCGGATACCTCGATCGCCTCGTGGGCATCGAGCGTCTCGCGGCTTCCAGCCGTCCCGGGGGCACCGGCGGCCCAGGAGGGCTCGGGCATCGCCGGTGGGGGCGTCACCCGTATCTCGTGGGCATCAGGGGTCTCGGGGGACACAGGCGTCACCGTTGCGGTCGCCGGCGGGCGGCCGGTGCGCCGTCCGCTGCGGACCACTCCGGCCCCGGCGGCACCACCGGTGTCGGCGCCGCCGGGACCGGGGGGCGCGGGCGGGTCGGTGAAGGGCACGGGGTCACCGTGCGCGGCGAGGTCGGCCGGGGGGACGCGGGCGCCCGGGGGCCAGGGCGGCGGAGCGGGCGCGGTGCGCAGGGACACGCGCCCGCGGGCCGGCGGGGTCCAGGAGGCGGTGAACCCGCCCTCGTCGTCCGGCACCACCAGCAGGTCCTCCACCGGCGGCGGGGGCGGGCCCGGCACCACCCGGCGCACCAGTCCCTCCGAGCCGCAGGCCGAGCCCCCCGAGGTCAGGTACACCGCCCGCACGCGGTAGTAGTACTCCACGTCCGGCCGCACGTCCGGATCCCGGAACCCCATCCCGTCGGTCGCCACGCGGACCCCGTCGCCGCCCCGCGGCGGGGCGCCCTCGCCGCGCACCACCTCCACCCGGACCGCCTCCGGCGGCACCCGCCACGACCCCGACACGTCCCGTTCGCCCGCGTGCACGGACAGGTCCGCGACCTCCGGGGCGAGCAGCACCGGGTCGGTCGCGACCGGCTCGGAGAGGCCCCGCCCCTCGCGCACCGCCGCCACCGTGTACCGCACCTCCGCGCCCACCGGCAGCCCCGGGTCGATGAGCTCCGTCCCGTTCACCTCCCCGACCGGCACCTCCCGGCCGCCGCGGCCCACCCGGCGCAGCACCCGGTAGCCGATCCGCCCCACCAGGCTCGGGCTGGGCCGCCACACCACCACGGCGCCGCGCCCCTCCACCCGGGCGCGCACCTCGCGCGGCGGCAGCGGCGGCACCTCGCCCAGGCGCGCCACCAGGGCCTCGTCGTCGGCGGCCAGCGCGCAGGCGTCGGCCAGCGCCCGTGCCGCCTCCTCGTCGCGGCCCTCGCGCAGCGCCGCCTCCGCCCGGGCCGACAGTTCGTCCACCCGGGCCGCGCGCTCCCGGACCTGGGCGGCCAGCCCGTGGTCGGCGGGCAGGTCCGCCGCCGCGGCCTGGGCCTGGCGCAGCTGGTCGTCGGCGAGCAGGTCGCGCACCTCGCGTTCGGCGCGGGCGATCCGGTCCGAGCCCGCCGGGCGGCGGCGCACCGCCGCCGCCAGCAGGGCCGCCTCCGACTCCAGCAGCCCCCGGCGGACCCAGGGGCGGGCCAGCGCCGCCTCGCCCACCTCGGCCGGCCGCGCCCGCAGGTCCTCGGCGACCTCCCACAGCACCACGGCGTCGCGCCCGGCGCGGGAGCCGCAGGAGCGCAGCACGCCCAGCACGCTCTCCGCCGCCGCCTTGCCCTCGGTCAGCGGCTCCACCTGCACCCGCGCCACCGCCTCGTCCAGCGCCGCGTCGTCCAGGACGCCGCCGTCCGCCAGCCGGAACCCGTCCACCACCGTGAACCCGCCCGCCAGCCGCCCCGCCCCGAACACCACCTCGGGGGAGAACACCGCGCCCCGCGTGCGCAGGTTGTCGCGCAGGCTGCGGAAGGTCCGCACCGGCGGCTGCACCGGCAGCTCCGGCAGGCGCTCCACCACCCGCACGCCCCGCTCCCGCAGCAGGCGCTCGGCCTCGGCCTCGGGCAGGCCCACCGACCCGGCCATCGCCCGCAGCGACCAGCGGTCCACCAGGGAGGTGGCGAGCCCGTCGACGATGTCGGACCACTCCGCCAGCGCCCGCCGCGCGGTCTCGTCCCGCACCCGGGAGAAGTGCGCGTGGGTGAGCGCGCCCTCCCGGTCCAGCCGCTCGTGCGCCGCCACCAGGTCCACCAGGACCCGGCGCAGGGTGCGGCGCCGCGCCTGGAGCCCCCGCCAGTAGGTGCACACCGCCGCGACGTGCGCGGTGAACGCCCCCGGGTCGGCGGCCAGCCGCCGCTCCAGCTCCGGGCCCACCCCGTAGCGCACGAACAGGTCGGCGGGCGGCCCGCCGGTGCGCGCCGCCGCCAGCACCTCGTCCTCGTACCGCCGCCGTTCCCGTACGTCCCAGGGCACCGCCGTCCGCTCCCTCGCCGCAGTCCGCTCCGCACCGTCCCCGCGCCCGCGTCCGGCGGGCCCCGGGGTCACCCCGAGGTGCGGATCGACGCGATGGCGTCCCGGGCCCGGCGCACCTCCTCCTCGCCCATCCCGCCGATCCGGATGTCGAACCGGATCTCGCTGCCGCCGGCCGGGTCCCAGCCGCGCACCGCGAGCATCCCGGTGGCGCCCAGGCTGAACTCGATCCGGAACGGCGTCCCCGCCGGACCCTTGGGCAGCCCGGTGAGCAGGGCGTCCCCGATCCGGAGGTTGTGCTCCAGCTCCTCGGAGGCCACCGAGCCGGCCTGCTCCCACACGTCGATCTCGACCTGCTCCTGGTCCGGCCACACCGTCGCGAACCCGTCCTCCACCGTCACCGGCAGCGGCGTGTTGGCCCGGATGAGGTGGCTGATGTACTGGCGGGCCCGGCCCGGGTCGGTCGCGAACACCGGGTCGGAGCCGTCGGTGGCCTTGACCCCGAAGGCGCGCGGCGACACGCCCGTGACGGTCTTGTTCGCCAGCCGCTCCACCTCCTCCCGGGTGATGCCCAGGGCGGCGCCCACCTCCTCGGCCCGGCGGGCGCGCTCGGCGGGGTCGCGGTCCGGCGCCTCCATGACGTTCTTGACCTGCCGGACCAGGGCGAACAGGGCGGCGCCCTTGGCCACCGCAAGGTCGGGCTCGTGCAGGTGCGGCTCGAACCCGAAGCGCTCGCGCAGCGACCGCGCCACCACCGGCATGCGGGTCATCCCGCCCACCAGCAGGACGTCGTCCAGCCGCTCCACCCCGCGCTCGCGGGCCGCCTCCAGGGTGCGCTCGGTGATGGTGAGGGTGCGCTCCAGCAGGTCGGAGGTGAGGGCCTCCAGGTCGCCGCGGGTGAACTCCACGCGCACCGTCGACCCGGCGAAGCGCAGGTTGTGCCGGGCGCGCTCGCGGGTGCTGAGCGAGCGCTTGATCTGCTCGGCCGCCGACGCCACGTCCTGCAGGAACTGCTCGTCCCCGGCCGGGTCGGGGTCCGGGTGGTGCTCGGTGAACAGCTCCAGCAGCAGGTCGGCGAGCTTGTGGTCCCAGTCCGCGCCGCCCAGCCGGTGGTCGCCGTCGGTGCACACCACGCGCACGTCCTCGTCCTCCACCCGGATGACCGTGGTGTCGAAGGTGCCGCCGCCCAGGTCGAAGACCAGCAGGTGGCGCACGCCCGAGCCGGAGTCCAGGCTCTGGTAGTGCAGGGCGGCGGCCACCGGCTCGGGCACCACGTCCAGCACGTTCAGGCCGGCGATGAGCCCGGCGCGGCGGGTGGCCTCCTTCTCGTGCACGCCGAAGTAGGCGGGCACGGTGATGACCACGTCCTCGACCTTGTCCCGGGTGTGCTCGCCGGCGGCCCGGGCCAGCTCGCGCAGGATCAGCGCCGAGACCGACTCCGGGTCGTGGGCCCGGCCGTGGAACTCGTAGCGGGCGTCGGTGCCCATCTGCCGTTTGACCAGGGAGACGACCATGTCGGGGAAGAGGAGGGCGGTGTTCTTGGCCTCCTCGCCGACCACGACGTTGTGGGCAGACTCGAAGTACACGACGGAGGGGGTGGTGTCGTTGCCCATGGCGTTCTTGGTGACGGTGGCCCGGCCGGTGCCGTCCACGAACGCCGTGCAGGAGTAGGTGGTGCCCAGGTCGATTCCGTAGGTGGTCATGAGCCTTTCCCAGGTGTGGCGGCCCCCTCGGGGGACGCCGGGCCGACGTGGCGGAAGAAGCGGGCGTGGACCCGGCGCCGGATCCGCCCGGTGACGGTGTCCCGGAAGCCGGGGGCGGTGATCTCGGCGACGGTGCCGTCGCGCTCCGGGTCGGGGTGGTCGACGGCGGCCAGCGGACGGTGCAGGTCGGCGCGGAAGGGGTCGCCGACGTTGGCGTGGACGGGTTCGACGCCCAGCCGCTCCAGGGAGAGCAGGGTGTCGTCGGCGAACCCGGCCAGCAGGTCGGCCAGCCGCTCCTCACCGCGTTCGCGCAGGCCGCGGGCCTCGCGGGCGAGCTGGTCGTGCAGGTGGACGAGGTCGGTGACGACGGGGTCGAAGAGGGTGCGGTCCTGGCCGGCGCGCAGCTCACGGTTCTCGGCGTGCAGGCGGTCGATGACCGCCTCCCGGTGCCGGGCGCGCTCGTCGAGGGCGGCCAGCCGGTCGTCGAGGGAGGCGAGGACCTGTTCCAGGGGGCGGGGGGAGTCGGGGGTTGCCGTGTCGTCGGACGCCGTCATCGGGCCGCCTTTCACCGCCGATTTCCACGAGTGGCGTTACCGGTCTCCTTTTGCCGAGGATACTCCGGCGGAGGTGGCGGAAAAAGGGAAACACGTCAACCCGTGGAGGGTGTGGCGTCCCAGGTCACATTCGTCTCCTTTTGTTCTCTGGAGAACTTTTCCGGAATGCGACCGAAATGCGGCCGGGGGTGACTTATCGGTTTCCCGATGGCCGTCCGTATACCCCCGGGGCCGCCGGTGACCCTGGTCGGCCCGGGCCCCGCGCGGCGCGCCGCGCGGGGCCCGGGGATCAGGCGAGGGCCTCGTCGAGGCGTTCGCCGAGGTGGTCGGTGAGCAGCGAGACGTAGGTGTTGGTGATGTGCCCCGAGTCGCGGTAGACCATCACGTTGCCGATCACGGCCGGGCACTCGCCGCCCGCGCAGAACAGGTCGCTCATGTCCACGAGGGCGGTCTCGCCGGGCAGGGAGTCGACGGCCCGCTCCTGGGGGTCGTCGCGCTTGAACGCCTCCGAGAGGGGGATGGTGCACTCCCCGGGGTCCTCGGGGTTGCGGGCCACGCATTCAACCACGTCGCGGCGCTGGCGCGGGGTGTCGCGCAGCGCCACGATCGGCCCCGACACCTCGCCGAGCTCGCCCCACAGCCGGGTCATGCCCTCGGCCAGCATCGGCACCCGGTCCTCCTCGCCGCCCTGCGCCGGGACCGCCGAGGTGGAGGAACTGGTCACCACCAGGTCGGGCCGCAGGTCGGCCAGCTCCTCGACCACGGCCCGGTTCCACTCCTGGCACGACTCGTACGGGCCGCCCTCGGGGCCCTTGGTCATGGTGTCGGTGAACGCGCACGACGACTTGGTGTACAGCACCAGCCGCCAGCCGCGCTCCTCGCCCAGGCCCATCAGCGCGGGCACCCACTGGGCGCTGTGCGAGTCCCCGACCACCGCCACCGTCCGGTCGGCGTCCTCGGGGCCGTACACGCACGGATCCTCGGGCGCCGTCGCCGTCTGGGACGCCTGGCAGTCGTCGTCGTACAGCACCGGGGCGTCGTCCTCGGCCCGCACCGGCGGCGGGTAGACCGGGTCGCCGGTGGGCGCCTGCCCCAGGGCCTGCGGCCCCACGTGCACGTTGGGGTCGAACTCCACCGACTCGACGCGGTCCACCCGCACGTACAGGGTCGCGCCGACCGCGGCCACCACCAGCACCCCCGAGACCGCGGCGGCCAGGGCGCCCCGGCCGCCGCGGACCAGGCGGTGGTCCCGCACCGGGTCCTCCACCCACACCTTGGTCGCCCAGGCCAGCAGCAGCGAGGCCGCGCCCACGGCCGCGGCCAGGGCCCAGCCGAGCTCGTCGCGGCCGGTCACCGCCAGGGTCAGCACGATCAGCGGCCAGTGCCACAGGTACAGCGAGTACGACACGTCGCCCACCCAGCGCGCCGGGGCGGTGCTCAGCGGCGCCGACGCCGACAGGGGGCCCTGCACGTGCTCGGCGGCGATCACCGCCGCCGCCCCCAGCACCGGCAGCAGCGCGGCCCACCCCGGGAACGGGGTCGCCTCGTCGTAGAACACGGCCGCCGCGACGATGGCGGCCAGCCCCGCCCAGCCCAGCGGCAGGCGCACCCGCTCCGACAGGCGGCCGTGGGCCAGGCCGACGGCCAGCAGGCCGCCCACCGCCAGCTCCCAGGCGCGGGTCGTGGGCAGGAAGTACGCCGACGGCTCCCCGCCCGTCGTGGCCACCGACCACAGCAGCGACGCCGCCAGCAGCGAACCCAGCAGCGCCACCAGCGTCCCGGTGCCCGCGCCCCGGCGGCGCAGCGCCGCCCACAGGATGAACAGCAGCGGCCACACCAGGTAGAACTGCTCCTCCACCGACAGCGACCAGAAGTGCTGCACCGGGGAGGGCGCCACCTCCGACGCCAGGTAGTCCACCGACTGCCGCGCCAGGTAGAGGTTCTCCACGTACGCGGCCGAGGCGACCAGCTGCCACATCGTGTCGGTCAGCCGGGTCACCGGCAGCAGGAAGTACGACGCGGCCCCCGTCGCCACCAGCACCACCGTCGCCGCCGGCAGCAGCCGCCGGACGCGGCGGGCGTAGAACCGGGCCACGGAGACCCGGCCCTGCCCGGACGCCTCGCGGTAGAGCAGCGATGTGATGAGGAAGCCGGAGATCACGAAGAACACGTCGACGCCGACGTAGCCGCCCGGCAGCAGCGACGGATCCAGGTGGTAGACGAGGACGAGCAGGACGGCGACGGCGCGCAGTCCCTGCACCTCCGGACGGAAACGGCGTTCCGTGGCGGTGGAAGCGGGAGCGGAGGACATCGCGGGACTCCCCGGGAGCGGGAACAGGGTCGGTGCGGGGGAACGGTCGTTGGGGGAAGGTGTGTCCGCATTCTGTTATGTCATGCGAGGGGCCGGATCACAGAAGGCCGACACGCGCCCTCTTGTTCCCCCGATGTCGGTCGCGGCGACATCCTCCCGTGGCCGGATGTTCGCCACACCCGCGCCGGAACCCCGGAGGGCGGCGCACGCGCTCCGGATCTCGGGCAGACTGGTCCGATACGGAGAACGTCCCCGGTCGGCGGCGCGCACGGCCCGGGGCCCGCGTTCCGTGACCCTACCCCCGGGCCCGCGTCCCTTCCCAGCGGCCGTGTGCGAGAGGAGGCCCACCGTAGCCCCCGTCATCCGCGTCCGTCCCGTCGTGCTCGCGATCGCCGCGGTGCTCGTCCCGGCGGCGCTCTACCCCCTGACCGGCCTGTGGGGCCTGCTGTGGATCCCCGTGTCCCTGGCGGTCGCGGTCGCCCTCGAACCGCGCGCCCTCCGTTCTCTCCGCGCCCTCCTCCCGGCCCGGGGCGCGCGGCCCGGCCGCCGCTCCGGCGAGGGGCCCGGGGCCGGACCCGAGGCCGACCCCGACGGGGACGGCGGCCGGACCCGGTCCGCCGCGGCGCCGCCCGCCAGCCCCCGGGACGGCCGGCGGATCCGCCCGGTCGCCCTGCCCAGCGCCGCCGACGACTACGACCTGCACTTCTCCGCGGTGGTCCACTGGCGCTGGTCCAACACCGTCGACCTGCGGCTGCGCAACCCCATGGGCCCGGCGGTGCTGGCGGTCGTCACCCGCGCCGCCGAGCTGGTGCGCGAGACCGACCCCGCCGACGAGGGCATGGCCGAGTGCGAGCTGGCCGCCCGGCTGGCGGTGGAGCACGCGGTCCTGGGCAGCGGGATCGTGGTGTGGGCCGACGAGGTGGAGCTGCGGCTGTCGGAGGGCGACGCCGGCCGGCTGCGCCGGATGGCCGACCTGCGCAAGGACCGTGTGGTGCGCGAGGCCGCCCGGGTCGCCGAGGACGACCTGGCGCCCCTGCCCGCGGTCCGTCCCACCCGCGCCGCCGACGCGCCCCTGCCCCCGCCCGCGGATCTGGAGGACGACGGCGACGAGGACCTGGACGCCCCGGGCGCCGGACCGGGCAGCGACGTGGACGGCGAGGGGTACGAGAGCTACTGGTGGCCGGCCGAGGAGGACGGCGACCACGGCGGTGCCGAGCGGGACGTCCAGGTGGCCATCCTGCGCGGGATGATCGACTCCCTCGCCCCGGGGCCCGAACGCGACGCCTTCGTCCGCGACCAGGTGGCGGTCCTGGAGCGGAGCGGGTTCGACGAGGTGGCCCGCCGTATCCGGGCCGGGCACCCGGAGTCCCTGGAGGCCGACGGCCCCTGAGGCCGCCCGCGTTCGCAGCCCGCCCCGCGACTCACGTCCCGCGGTCTCGTCCCCCCGACCGCGGCCCCCGGCTCCCGACCCCGGACGCGGAGGGGCCCCGGCGCGTAGGACGGTCCGCGCCGGGGCCCGGCTCTCCGCTCCGGTTCCTCAGTGGATGATCCGCTGGAAGAACACGTACGCGGCCGCGACGGTGCCCAGGCCCACGAGGGCGGCGTTCGCGACGTTGCCGTGGGCGAGCCAGGTCAGGGACCCGGCCACGGCCCCGGACAGGACGCCCAGCGTCGCGATGACGGCGACGCGGAGGCTGATCCGGTCCTCGGAGTCGGGCCGCTCGGGTGGCGGGACGGGCGGCGATTCGGTCATGGTCGCCCCTTTCGGACTGCTCGTGCTGGACAGGGGTGCGCTCCGTGTTCGGTTCGGGACTGATAACGGTCCTCGATCCCGACGGGAGCCGTGGGGCCGGTGGGGCTGGGGCAGTCTCTGGAGGCACGGCAATGCACGGGGGTGTCCTCGACGGTCGGCCGACGCGCTCGCGCGGAACGGTCCTCACCCTTGTCAGACGGTCCGTGACCGGGGAACCTGTGAGAACCCGGACCCTCACCGGTCCGGCGGGGCCGCTTCGCTGCGGGTCACCGCGACACCCTTCGCTGGGCAGGCAGAGGTTCGCGGGGTCCGCCGGGGCGGCCCTCCTGTGTCTGCGGGCCGCGGTCGGGCGGCCCACTGCCCACCTCCTTTCCGATTTTCGCTTCCGGTGATGTTTGCTGACAAATTGATACCCCGCAGACTGAGTGCAATCACTCCATGTGATGCCGATATGCCGGGAAGTGTTATTCGAGGTCGCGGATGGCGGGGTGGCATGGGTGAATGTCGTCCGGTAATGTCTCTGGAGAAGGCGACTTGCGCAGAATCAGACATCAGTCACTTTTGTTGTTCGGTTAACAATGTCGACGGGATGGGGACCCCGTTCCGGTGAGGGTGTCGGTCTTTTCTCGGGAGTGGGTTCCACCGGGTGGCGGAGGAGGCGGCGCGCGCCGCGGGCGCGGACCAGGGGCCGGTCGTGCAGCGGGCCCTGCTGGTCGGCGAGCTCGTGCGCCTGCGCCGGGAGAGCGGGCGCACGCAGCGGCAGGTGGCCGAGCGGCTGGACTGGTCGCAGGCCAAGGTCATCCGGATCGAGGGCGGTAAGCAGTCCATCAGCCGCACCGACCTGGAGGCGATGCTCCGGCTGTACGGGCTCGGCGAGGGGGAGCGGGTCCGTCGGCTCGTGGCGCTCAACCGGTGCGCCGGCCGGGAGGGCTGGTGGAGCCGGTACCGCGCCGCCGGGGTGCCCGCCGACCACCTGCGCATGGTCGGCTTCGAGGCGGGCGCCGCACTGATCCGGCAGGCGCACAACGCGTTCGTCCCCGACCTCCTGCGGACCCCCGCCTACGCCCGGGCCGTCGCCCCGCTGCTGTACCCGGGAGGCGACGACGCCGGCCCCGGGGCGGACCCCGCGGCCGGCGGCGGGAACGGCGCGGACGGCGCCGCCGCGCTCGCCGACCTGTGCCGCGAACGCCGGGAGCGGCTGGACGAGGGAGGCCGGGCGCCCCGCCGGGTCCACGTGCTGGACGAAGCGGTGATCCGCCGCCGGGTCGGCGCCGGCACCGACCCCGGCCTGATGCCCGCGCAGCTGCGCCGCCTGGCCGCGGAGGCCGCCCTGGACGGGGTCGACGTCCGGGTCGTCCCCTTCGGGAGGGGCGTGCACCCGGGGATGCGCGGGCCGATGACCCTGCTGTCGTTCGACGGGCCCCTCGACGACGTCCTCTACCTGGAGGGCGCGGGCGGGGCCGGCCTCGTGGAGGGGGGAGCGCCGGTGGCGGAGTACGCCTCGGCCTTCGACGACCTCGTCGCCGGGCACGCCCTGGGGCCGGCGGAGTCGCTGGCCCTCATCGAGGAGGCCGCGGCCGGGATGGGCGGCTGAGCGCGGCGCGCTCCCCGGGCGGTGCCGCGGGGCCCGTGTCCGCCCTTGCGGCGGTGCCCCCGTGCGCCCTCCCGGGCGGTCCGCGAACCTCCCCTCCGGACCGGGGCCCCGCCGGGGGTGGCATCCTGGGAGCCCGGACGTCGAGTTGAGGGGAACGGCATGAGCGTCGATCTGCCCGAGGGCCGCGGGAACCCGGTCCTGGGCTCGCTCGCCGCGCGTCCGAGCCTGCGCTCGCGGGTGGTCGACGTGCTGCGCGAGGCGATGGTGGCCGGAGAGCTGGAGCCGGGCCGGATCTACTCCGCGCCCGCGCTGGCCGAGCGGCTCGGGGTGTCGGCGACGCCGGTGCGCGAGGCGATGATGGAGCTCACCCAGGAGGGCCTGGTGGAGACCCTGCGCCACCGCGGGTACCGGGTGGTGGAACTGGGCGACGTCGACCTGGACGAGATCCTCCAGCTGCGCTCCCTCCTCGAAGTGCCGACGGTCGGCCGGGTCGCCGAGATCGCCGCCCCCGAGCAGGTCGCCGCGCTGCGGCCGGTCGCCGACCGGCTGGACGAGACCGCCCGGACCGGGGAGCTGCGGGAGTTCATCGCCGCCGACATGACCTTCCACCTGGAGCTGCTGTCCATCGCCGGGAACCGGCGGCTGGTGGAGGAGGTGCGGCGGCTGCGCGGCCTGTCCCGGCTGTCGGCGCTGCACCGGCTGTACGAGGAGGGCCGCCTGGAGGCCACGGCCCGGGAGCACCACCTGCTGCTGGACCTGGTCGAGGCCCGGGACCGCACGGGTGCCGAGGACCTGATGCGCCGCCACCTCGGGCACGTGCGCGGGATCTGGGCCGGGCGCGACGAGGGCTGAGGGCGGCACGGCGCGGTCCGGGCGGTCGGGGCCGGGCCGTCATACGACCGTCACAGGACTGTCATCATGTCGGGAATGCCCAGGTCTTGCGTTTGTGCAACGTACAATTGTACGTTGCACAGGTTGATCGGCCCACGCGACGTCGGGCCCCGACCCGAGGAGTGACCGAGTGTCCTCACAACAGAGCGTGGTGGGCGGATCCGCCACCAACCGCCGTGTGCTCATCGGCAGCCTCAGCGGCAGCGCGATCGAGTGGTTCGACTTCTTCCTGTACGCCACCGCCGCGGCCCTGATCTTCGACAAGCAGTTCTTCCCCAGCGACGACCCCGTCATCTCGCTGCTGCTGTCGTACCTGTCGCTGTCCCTGACCTTCTTCATCCGCCCCTTCGGCGGCGTGGTCTTCTCCCACATCGGCGACCGCATCGGCCGCAAGAAGACCCTGGTCATCACCCTCTCCCTGATGGGCGCCTCGACCGTCGCCATCGGCCTGCTGCCCACCTACGCGCAGGTCGGCGTGCTGGCCCCGGTGCTCCTCATCGCCTGCCGCGTCATCCAGGGGCTGGCCATCGGGGGCGAGTGGGGCGGCGCCCTGCTGCTCGCCTACGAGTACGCCCCGAAGAACCGCCGCGGCTTCTTCGGCTCCGTGCCCCAGACCGGCGTCACCATCGGCATGCTCCTGTCCACCATCGCGTTCGCGCTGGTCAGCATGCTGCCCGCCGACGCCTTCGAGTCCTGGGGCTGGCGCCTGCCGTTCATCGCCAGCCTCATCCTGGTGTTCGTCGGCCTGTGGATCCGCAAGGGCCTGGACGAGACCCCCGCCTTCCGCGAGGCCAAGGAGACCGGCAACGTCGCCAAGCTGCCCATCAAGGACACCCTGCGCGACCACTGGCGCTCCGTCCTGGTCGCCGTCGGCGCCAAGGTCGTCGAGACCGCCCCGTTCTACATCTTCGCGACGTTCGTCGTCAGCTACGCCACCGGCACCCTGCAGATGGAGCAGGCCACGGTCCTGAACGCGGTGAGCGTCGGCGCCTTCGTCAGCACCCTGTCCATCCTGCTCATGGGCTCGCTCTCGGACCGGTTCGGCCGCCCCGGCGTCTTCCTCGTCGGCTCGCTGCTGATCGCCCTGTTCGCCGCGCCGTTCTTCATGCTGCTCGACCTGCGCGTCGACTGGGCCGTGTACGCCGCCGTCGTCATCAGCCTCGGCGTCGTGTGGCCCCCGGTCACCGCCACGCTGGGCACCCTGATGTCGGAGATCTTCTCCACCCGGGTCCGCTACACCGGTGTCACCCTCGGCTACCAGATCGGCGCCGCCCTGGCCGGCGGCACCGCGCCGCTGCTGGCCACCTGGCTGCTCTCCCGGTTCGACGGCGCCTGGTGGCCCATCGCCTCCTACCTGGTGGTGCTGGCCGTCATCTCCATCGCCGCCGTGTCCGTGTCCGGCCGCGTGGTGCGCGGCGAGACCGCGGCGATCACCGCCCGCGAGGAGCGGGAGGCCCGCGAGGGAGAGGGGGCCGCGGCATGACCGCCGGCCTGCCCTTCGTCGACGCCGTCGAGGTCGCCCGCCGCATCGGCCCCGACCGCGCCCGGGAACTGGTGGAGCGGGCCCTGCTGGACGGGTTCGACCCCGCCGGGGACCCCGCCCGCTCCAACACCGGCGCGGGCTCCGGGCACCTGCTGCTGATGCCCTCCACGCTGGGGGAGTGGGTCGGGGTGAAGGTGGCCTCCGTGGCCCCCGGCAACCCGGACCTGGGACTGCCGCGCATCCAGGCCGTCTACGTGCTGATGGACGCCCGCACCCTGACCCCGCGGGCGCTCGTCGACGGCGTCGCCCTGACCTCGCTGCGCACCCCCGCCACCTCCGCGGTGGCGGCCGACCGGCTGGCCGCCCCCGGGGCGTCCCGGCTGGTGGTGTTCGGCAACGGGCCCCAGGCGGTCGAGCACGCCGTGGCCATGGCGGGCATCCGCGACCTGGCGGACGTGCGCCTGGTGGGCCGCGACCCCGGCCGGGTCGCGGCGGCCGCCGCCGAACTGGTCGGCCGGGGGGTCCCGGCGGTGCCGGGGACCGCGGCCGACGTGGCCGACGCCGACATCGTCGTGTGCGCGACCTCCGCGGCCGAGCCCCTGTTCGACGGCGCCCTGGTGCGCGACGGGGCGTGTGTCGTCGCCATCGGCTCCCACGAGCCGGACCGGCGCGAACTCGACGGCGCCCTGATGGGCCGCTCGCTGGTGGCGGTCGAGGACCACGGGACCGCGATGCGCGAGTGCGGCGACGTGGTGATGGCCGTCGCGGAGGGCGCGCTCTCCAAGGACGCGCTGGTCGGCCTGGCCCCGCTGGTGCGGGGCGAGGTGCGGCGCGCGACCGACCGCCCGAACGTGTTCAAGGGCGCCGGGATGTCCTGGCAGGACCTCGCGGTCGCGGTGGGGGTCGCCCCCGCGCTCTGACCCCCGGTGCGCCGCCCGCCGCCGCCCGGTGTACGGTCCCGGTGCCGTCCCCGGGCGGGGCGGTCCGGGGCCGCGGCGTCCCGGAGGGGCCACATTGGAGGCGGGGAGGTCCTGTGCGCGGTGGCGGAGGAGAACGGGGAGAACGGGGTGCGGCGGCCGGGGTGCCGGAGCTGCCGCCGGACTCCCCGCCGGTGCGTTCCGGAGCGGTCCTGCTGCGCCAGCGCTGGAGCGACGTCGTCTTCCTGCACTGGCCGGTGGATCCCGCGCGGGTCGCCCCGCTGCTGCCCGCCGGCACCCGGCCCGACCTGTTCCGCGGGACCGCACACGTGGGCCTGGTCGCCTTCCGGATGCCCGTCAACTCGGTGGCGGGGGCGGTGCCCGTCGGCGGGTTCGACGAGGTGAACGTGCGCGTGTACTCGGTGGACCGACACGGCCGCCGCGGAGTGGTGTTCCTGAGCATGGACGCCGACGCCGCCCACGCGGTCGCGGCGGCGCGGGTGCTCACCGGGCTCCCGTACATGTGGTCCGACATCTCCCTGGTGCGGGGGCGGGACGGCCTGCGCGCCGGGGCGGTGCGCAGGCGCGCCCCCGGCCGGGCCCGCGGCCGCTGGGCGGTCCGGGCGGGGGGACCGCTGGAACGGCCCGATCCGCTGGAGCACTTCCTCACCGCGCGGTGGGGGCTGCACACCCGCCACCTGGGACGCACCTGGTGGCTGCGCGCCGACCACCGTCCCTGGACGCTGCACCGGGCGGAGTTCCTGCACTACGAGGGCGACCTGCTGGGCGCGGTGGGCCTGGAGCCGCTCACCGAGCGGCCGGTCTCGGCACTGTGGTCGCCGGGCACGGACACGGGGTTCACGGTGTCGCTGGTGTGACCGGCGCGGCGGGAACCACCGGCGCAGAGGGCACGACCACTGCGGGCGGTGCCGCCGGCGCCGGCCGGGGAGCGGGGCCGCGGCGGGTCAGGCGGCCCGGTCGGGCGGTGCGCTCCCCAGCGCGGGACCGGAGCCGTGCTCCAGGGCGTCCAGCATGTCCCGGATCTCCCTGACCAGGCCCTCGGGCACCGCGTGGCCGAGCCGCGCCCCCTCCTCCGCGATCAGCTCGGCCCTCCTCAGGGTCCGCCACGCCGCCAGCGGGTCGCGGCCCACGAGGGACTGGGCCAGGACCTTCATGGCCCGCAGCCGCCCCGAGCGGTGCCGCAGCCCCCGGTAGCCCTCGACCGCCACCCGCGCCGACTCCTCGGCCTCGGCCGTCCGGCGGACCCGGAGCAGCGCCTGGGCCGCCATACGATGCGCCCGGGCGTGCCACCACCTGTCGCCCAGCTCCCGGAAGCCCTCGGCCGCCTCCAGCATCTCCTCCTTCCCCTCGTCCCGGTCCCTCTCCATCAGGACCTGCCCCCGGACCAGCCGGGTGCGCATGACGCCCCAGGTGTCGCCGAGCTCCCCGAACACCCGCTCGGCCCTCTCCAGCCGGAGGATCTGGTCGGACACCTGCCAGGAGTCCCGCAGCCGTTCGCCGCGGCGGAACCGGGAGAGCCACCGGACCGGGCCGGACCGGTCCCCGGGCCCGGCCCGGTCGAAGCCGAACCACCCCTCCAACACCGTCCGCAGGGACGCCCCGCCCTCCTGCGCGGACCCGTCCGCGGCGGGCGGCACCCCGCCGGAGAACAGCGCGGACACCCGCTTCTCCTGCTCCCGCGGCCGGCGCCCGTCCCTCGCGGCCATCCGGCGCCGCTCGCGTTCACGGCGGGGGTCGAGCCACAGCTCGCACACCCCGGCCTGGGAGTTGAGGGAGTGCGACGGCAGCTGCCCCAGGGCCCGCAGGTAGCGGGCGTGGTACCAGTCCCCGTTGGGGGAGTCGGCGATCCGGCGGCGTCCGCGCTCCAGCACGAACCAGGCGTGCAGCTCGAAGCCGCGCAGCCGCAGCACCTCTCCCTGCTGGAGCCGGACCCGGGTCCACTGCTCCGGGTCCTCCGGGCGCCCCCGCAGCTCCCGCTCCGCGAGGGCGAGCCGCCCGTGCGCCTCCTCCAGGTGCCCCTGGAAGCGGTACAGCTCCGCCAGGTTGCACAGCGACCGCACCAGCCACCAGGTGTCCCGGTGCTCGGTGAAGACCCGGATGGCCGCGTCGATCGCCGCCCGGCCGTCGTCCGGGTCGCCGCGCCGGTACAGGTTCACGCCGACGGCGCGGTGGGCCCGGCCCCGCCAGCGCGGGTCCACCCCCGGACCGTCCAGGGAGTCCAGGATCATCGAGGCCGTCAGGGCGAGCTCGTACCCGGTGTGGTGGTCGCCGTGCCCGCCGGTCACCTCGGCGCGGTCGATCAGGGCGATCGCGCAGGCCAGGGGGTCGCCCGTCTCCAGAGCCAGGGCGACCGCCCCGGCGGTGGAGTCCCGCATCGAATCCCAGTGGATCCGGCCGGTGCGGCAGAGCAGGGAGAAGGCGCGGTGCAGCCGCCATCCGTACGCCGCGATCCCGCGGCGGTCGGCGACGTCCGAGGAGAACCGCCCCTGTCCGGTCCACCAGAAGCAGAGCTCGAAGCCGCGCTGTTCGCTCTCCAGCCAGGCCACCGGTTCGGGGGAGGCCGGGGGCGGGGGCGGATCCGGGATCCAGGACAGGGGCGGGTGCGCCGGCGCGGGCGCGGGCGCCTCCCGGCCGGGCGGCGGGCCGAACGACCACTCGTGCGGGCAGGCCCGCCGCGCGGCCTCCTCGGCCCTCTCCGTGTAGGCGTGCAGCAGCCGCAGCACCGCCTCCTCCAGTTCGCGGCGCCGGGCGCGGGACCAGGCCGCCCGGTCCGCGTCCGCCACCCCGAACAGCCGGGGCCCCTGCCGCACGAGGAAGTCGCGCATGTACTCGTGCAGCCGGAAGTGCTCGTGTCCGGCCGCCGAGTACAGGTACGTCACCAGGTACCGGCGCCGCAGCTCGTCCAGCACGCCGACCGCCCTGCCCGGCCCCACGTCCAGCAGCGCCGCGGCCACCCACGGCGTGAACGTCGCGGCCCCGGTGCCGGCCAGCAGCCACAGCAGCCGCCGCTGCTCCTCGGTGCACTCGCGCAGGCCGAACGCCAGCGACCGGACGATCGACTCCGGCCCCGCCACGGTCAGGGTCTGCTCCGGGTCGTTCATCCGGCGGAGCAGGGCGGCGGCGCCGGGCCCCGTGGCCTCGGTGGCCTGCGCCCCCACCAGGCACAGGGCGAACGGGAACCCGTGGCACCTGGCCGCCAGCTCCGGCAGCGCCGCGCGGTCCTCGTCCGACAGCGGCCGGGACCGCGCGGACACCAGCCGTTCGAGCAGCAGCAGCCCCTCCTCGTCGGAGAGCTTCCCCATCGGGTGCTCCCGGATGTCCACGGGAGGGGACGACGGGAAGGCACGGCGGCTCGTGATGAGCACCGCGCACCCCGGTCCGGTGGGCAGAAGCGGTTCCACCTGCGCGAAGTCCTTGGCGTTGTCGAGGACCAGGAGCACACGGCGATGCCCGCAGGCGTCCTTCCACAGTCCCGACAGCCTCTCCGAGGAGGCCCCGTCGGGCACCCGCTCCCCGACCTTGCGGAGCATCTCGGCGAGGATCTCCGCCGGTCGGCGGACCACCGGACCGCTGCCGGGGCCGCCGCCCGGATCCGGGTGCTCGGTCGCGGGGCCGTAGAGCTCGAACTCCAGGGTCCCGTCGGGGAAGCGGCCGCTCACCCGGGAGACGACCTGGGACACGAACTGGCTCTTGCCGGTGCCGCCCTCCCCGGTGATCGCGATGATCAGCGGCCCGCCCCGGCGCCGGCGCAGGCGGCCGCGGCGCCGGGGGAAGCGGGAGAACGCGTCCAGGACCTTCTTCATGAGGTCGGCGTGCCCGGTGAAGTGGTCGACGGGCGCGGGCAGGCGGGGCCGCACCGGTGGCTCCCGGGGCGGTTCGAGCGCGGCGGGCCGCCGGTCGAGGAGGGCCTGGGCGGAGGCCGCCACGCCGCTGCCGGCCATGGCGAGCGCCACCACCCACCACCCGCCGTCCGGGAGCAGGTCGGGGAACCCCTGCAGCGCGGTGCCCAGGCCCAGGGCCAGCAGGGCGCCGACGCCCAGGCCGGTCCCGATCGGCCGCCAGCGGCGAGGGCCGGGCGCGCCGACCGTGCCCGCGGGGTCCTCGCCGTCCACGTCCGCCCTCCCGAAGACACCGGATTCCTCTGTGGGCCGGGGATCGCGGGGTCCGGGCGGCCGCCGGGGAACCGATCCTGCTGCGCTCGGCGGGCCGGTGTCCAGAGCGGGAAAGGGCGCGCGGGCGGTGTTCACCGACCCGTCCCCGCGCGGTAACCGTGCGGTCGCGCCGGGCGGCCGGGAGCGGGCACGGGGGCGGGACGGCCACGGGGCGCAGGGGCGCAGGGGCGCAGGGGCGCACCGGAGGTTCCCGGGGGCGGACGCGGGCCGGGGCCGGGTGGGCGTGGGCCGGAGCGCCGTTCCTCCGCCTCCTCACCGAGGTGCGCGCTGCGGAGGGGCGGATGCGGCCCGGGGCACCGTCCCCGCGTATCCGCACCGGGGTGCGTGCCGGGGACGGGCGGGCGTGGTCCGGGCCCGGCGGGTCAGGCGGCGGCCGCCGGGTCCTCCTCGATCGCGGGCGGGACGCCCCCCGGCCGGGACGGGTGCCCCACCGGGTGCGGGTCCTGGGCCGGGCGGTAGGCGGCCGGCACCGGGGCGTAGTCCTCCAGCGGGACGCCGGGTTCGGGCACCGCGGGCCGGCGCGGCGCGTCCTCCAGCGGCGGGCGGGGGCGCGGCGGCGCGGGCGGCACCTCCATGAGCCGCAGGCGCCGGAGTTCGAGCTCCACCCGGGCGATCCGCTCGGCCAGGACCCGGGCCGGGGGAAGGCCGCGGGTCGCCTCCAGCGCGCGGTCGCGCTCCCGGACGCGGAACGCCACCGCCCCGGACGCCTCGGCGAGGCGCTCCACGGCGGTCTCGCACTCGCGCAGGGCGGTGACCAGCGTCGAACGCAGTTCCCGGGCCCGGGCCGTCGTCCGGTCGATCCGGGCGGCCCGGCGCGCCGCGAACGGACCGGAGGGCGCGCGCACCGAGCGCAGCCCCCTCTCCACCCGTTCCAGCGCCCGGCGGGCCCGCCGGGCCTCCGCCTCCCGCAGGGCCACCTCCGCCGAGGCCCGTTCCTGCCGGGACCGGACCCGGTCGACGGCGACCTGTTTCCTGGCCAGGCGGTCGCGGGCGGCGGCCTGGCCCCGGGCGGTGGCCAGCAGCGAGTCCAGTTCCTCGATGCGGGAGCGCACCCCCTCGTGCAGGCGCTCGGCGAGCGTCTCGGGCGGGACCAGCGCCCCGAAGCGCCGGTGCAGGGCGGCCGCCTCGATCCGCTCGGCCGACTGCTCGGCGGGCCCCCCGGGGGAGGGGACGGCGGCGTCGCGCAGCAGCAGGTCACCGGGCTGCGGGCCCAGGTCCGCGGTGGTCGTGACGTGCACCCTCCCGCCCAGCGCGGGGACGGCCTCGGCCGGGTGCCAGGGCCCCGTGGAGCCCGGGGACCGGACGAGGAAACCGGCGGAGTCGGGGGAGACCCGCCAGTGGTGGCAGGTGAACACGTACTCGTGGGGGCCCTCGCCGCCGCGGATGCGCCGTCCGTCCTGGAGCCGCAACTCCTCCCCGTTCGTCGCGCGGGCGGCGAGAGCCCTCCGGATCTCGCGGTCGAGGAAGGCGAGGGACTCGGCGGACACGGCGGATGTGGGGAGGGCGCTCGCGGAAGTCACATGACCCTTTCAGAGGGAGAGAGTCTCGTTCATACGGGGGACCCGACGGTAAGGAGTATGCCCGAGGGCTACGACATTCTGTAAGGGTACGGGTACGCAAAGTTCGAATCCGCCGGTCAGGGGCCCTGTCCGGAACCGGTCGCCCGTTCCCGGTAATCCGGAGCCCCGTGCGCGGCGGGTGTATCGCCGCAGGTCAGGGTCGTGTGTGGGTGGTGGGGCCGGGGGGTGCCCGGGTGGCGGGGGAGCCTTGGGCGCACTCGGAAGATTCTCGATTTCCTCGTTCGCCGATCCCCGAAGCGGGCCACCCGGTTCCGTCATGTGCGGGAACCTCCCGGATATGAGGTTCCTTCATGTTCGTTCCGTCCCGGACGCCCTCGACGCGGGGTTCCGCGCTTGGTAGAGTCCCTTTTGTTAAGGGGCTTCACTAATGGCGTGCGCCAGGAGGGCGGAACTCGTGAGCGGTAGCGGTCCCCTCGCCCGCAACGGCGGGCGCCCCGCCACCATCGACGTCGCCGACATCGCCGCGGCCGGCCGCGAGCTGGGCATGCGGGACCTGAGCCTGAGCGCCGTCGCCGCCCGGCTGGGCGTGACGCCCGCGGCGCTGTACCGGCACGTCGACGGCCGCTGGGGCCTGGAGCAGCTGGTCGGCGAGAGCCTGCTCGCCGACCTCGAGCTGGACGACGACCCGCAGGAGGGCGTCGAGGCGCACCTGGTCGGGTTCTCCGCGCAGCTGCGCCGCTTCACCCTCGAACACCCCGGGCTGGCCGACTACCTCCAGAGCGTCTTCCCGCGCGGGGACTCCGGGGCCGCCCTGATGATGTCCGAGGTGGCGGCGCTGGAACGGCGCGGCTACGACACCTCTGCCGCGCTGGTCCTGACCAACGCCGCCGCGGCCCTGACCATCGGTCTGGCCGCGGCCGAGGACCACCGTTCCGCCGAGGACCACCCCGAGGGCCGGAGGCGCCGGGAGGAGGCCGCGGAGCGGATCGTCGCCGAACACCCCGCCCTGGGCGCCGCCTACACGCGGATGCCCTACGTCACCGGCGAGGTCTTCACCCACCTCCTGCTCACCGCGGCCATCGGCGGCCTGGTCGCCGTCGCCCCCGTGGGCCGCCCGGTCGACGAGATCATCGCCGAGCTGGGCCGCCGCGGCGGCCTGGTGCCCTCCCCCGGCCGGGACACCGGTCCGGGGGCCGTGGCGGCGGAGACGCGGTGACGGCGCCACCCGGGGACAGAGCCCCCCGTCCCGCCCGGGAGTGGACGGCCGGGCGGGGCGGGGACCTGCGGGCCGCGCCACGGGTGGGGAGCGCCCGCGCGGACGGCGACGGCGCCCGCCCCGCCCACGCCGACCGCGGCCGTCAGCCGGTCGGCATCCCGGGCCGGAGGTAGTCCGCGACCGCGGTGCCGCCCCGCACCGCGGCGAAGACGCGGGAGGTGTCGTCCGGGTTCCGCGCGTCGAACAGGACCCGCACGGGGGCGCCGGCCACGGGCGCCGCGTTCCGGGGGAACAGCTCCGACCGCTCCACCCACCGGCGCCGCCCCCGGTCGTCGGTGAAGGCGAAGGTCCAGCGCACCAGGACGCGTTCGGCGTTCGAGGAGGCCGGGCCGCGGACCGCGGTGACCTCGCCCGCCACGGGCTCCCGTTCCGTCAGCATCCGGACCAGGGTCCTGCGGCGGCCGCGCTCGCGCATCCGCGCCCGGACGCCGGCCGCGGCCGACGACAGGAGCAGCAGCGTCACGGTCCCCGGGAGCCACCACCGCATGGTGTACCAGACCCAGGCTCCGACACCCCACTCCTCGTGCCGTCCGAACACCGGGTCGTAGGCGGTGCCCACCACATCGGCCGGCGCCCACGCCGCCGTGGTCGCCCACCACAGGGCCGCGGCCGCGCCCAGCAGCCACAGCGGTGCGGGGCCGACGCCGACGAAACCGGCCGTCGAGCCCGAGTAGCGGTGGTTCCAGCGCGTGTACAGGGCGAACGCGATGAGGGAGCCGACGACGGCGAAGGGGGTGGTCCACACGGCCATGGTCGACTCGGTGTCGGAGAAGACGCTGTTGACCATCATCACGCGGAACCGGTCGCAGAACGCCGCGGCGGCGTACCCGGCCACCGCTCCGGAGGCGGTGAGGAACGCGCCGGCGGCCACCGTGCCCGCCAGGGAGCCCGCGCTCCCGGCCTGGCGGTGCCGGCGGTCCTCGCGCGCGGCCGAGGGGTCGATGGTGCTCACCGGTGCCTCCGCAGTGGGCGGACGCGGTGCGCCGCGCCCGCGAGAAAGTGGGACCGAAACATCCTATGTATGCCTTTGGTCTGGCCTGAACTGGGGTTTCGTTTCCCGCCGAGGGCTGGGGGGTAGAGGGCGCCCATGGCCCACGGGGCCGAACGGAACACACGGGATGCCGTTCGGGCGAGGGCGGCCGCGGGAACGCGCCGGGCCGTCCGGGAGGTGCGGGAGCGATGAACCGGAGTACGCAGGGGAGCGGGAAGAGCGGCGGTCGGAGCACCGGGAAGGGGACGGCCTCCGCACGCGACACGGCGGAGGACGCCGACCGCACGGAGGACGCCGTGACCGCCCGCGACCCCGAGGACACCGACGTGCTCCTCGACGTCCCGGTGGTGAAGGTCGACGAGATCGACCTCGAGGTGGAGAACCTCGTGGCCTCGGTGTCCCTCCACGCGGAGGTGCTGGACCTGCTCAAACTCAAGGTCGGCGCGGACGTCGGGCTCGGCCGCGTCCACCTCACCATCAAGGGCGTCGAGGCCCAGGCCCTGCTCAAGGTCCGGCTCGACAACGTCCGCGACATCATCACGCGCGTGCTGGAGACCATCGACGCCAACCCGCAGATCCTGGAACAGGTGACACGCGGCGTGGGGTCCTCGCTCGAACAGGTGGCGGGCGGCGCGGGCGAGGCCGTGGGAGCCGTGGGCAGGGGCGCCGGGAGCGCGGTCGAGGACGTCGGGCAGGGCGCCGGCAACGCGGTGGAGGACGTCGGCCGAGGGGCCGGCGGCGCCGTCCGGGACGTGGGCGGCGGGGCCGGGAAGGCCGTGGAAGGCGTGGGCGACGACGCGGGGGACACCCTGAAGGAGGCGGGCCGGGCCGCCGGGAACGCGGTCGGCGGCGACGGCAAGGACAGCAAGGACGACAAGGACGACAAGGACGGCGGGGAGGGCGGCCGCAAGGGCGGCAGGGGCGGCTCCCGCGGGAAGTCCTCCGGCTCCGGGGGCCGGAAGTGAACGGCACGGGCGGAGACGCCGTACCCGACCCCGACGTGGAGATCACCGCCGGCGTCCGCGCCGACGAGCTGACCTTCCACGAGGTGCCCGAGGTCGTGTCGCGCACCCGCACCGAACCGGACGGCGAGGGCACCGCGGGCAGCGACCGCTCGGGCGTCCCGTACGGCGTCCGCACCGGCACGGTCTACCGCGACGTCCGCGTGGACTACCGCCTCGCCGCCCGCCTCACCGACCCCGCCGGAACGCCGGACGGGTAGCCCCGCCCCGCCGCGGTGCGGCAGGTGGTGTCTAGGGGGTGGCTTCGGCGGCGCGTTTGAGGTCTTCGGCCTGCTGGTCCAGGTGGTTCCGGGTGGCCTTGCGGAAGAACACGCCGACGATCGACACCATCAGCCCGCGCATCTCCAGGTCCAGGGTCAGGCGCGAGCGGTCCGCGCCGAGGGCGTCGACGCGGTGGCGGGCGACGGTCGTGACGCCGCCGGCCCGCTGCGTCAGCTCGAAGGAGACGGGGGCGTTCCAGGAGGTGACGTCCCACAGGCCCTCGGGCAGCCGGTGCTCCCGGAGGCGCACGGTGCCGCCCCTGGCCAGCGGGGGCGGTGACACGATCTCGGCCACCTCCACCAGCCGCACGACGCGCGGCCACGCCTCGATGTCGCTCAGTACGTCCCAGACGCGCTGCCGGGGCGCCTGGATCTCGACGGACTTCTCGAACCGCATGTCGGAGCCTCCTCGCCGGGGACCCGCATCCTCCGGACCCGGTGTACACCGACCCTACGCGGCACCCGCCCCGAGCAGTGTGAACGCGGGCCCTCCCCGTACACCGCGTCGTCCTCGGCCACCGGCACGGTGGGATCGCCCTGCACACGGTTCAGACCGGGACCCGTCCGTTCCGGGGGTGCCGGTGCACCCCCGGGAACGCGAAAGCCCCTGGCCTTTGCGCTTTCGCGCCGGTCAGGGGCTTTCGCTCGTGGGGTGAGTGACGGGACTTGAACCCGCGACTTCTTGGACCACAACCAAGTGCTCTGCCAGCTGAGCTACACCCACCATGTGCGCCGGGCCTCGCGGCCCTGCGTACGTATGAGATCTTAGCGGATTCCCGGGAGTGCTTCGATCAGTTTTCCGGAGCGTCCTCGCGCGGCTCCACGCGGCCGGTGCCGCCGGCGACCACGTCGGCGGCGATGGCGCGGGCCGTGGCGGAGTTCGGGCCCGGCTCGGGGACGAACGCGGCGGCGCGATAGTAACGCAGCTCACGGATGCTCTCGGTGATGTCGGCGAGGGCGCGGTGGCCGCCGTTCTTGTCCGGGCTCGCGTAGTAGACGCGCGGGTACCAGCGGCGCAGCAGCTCCTTGATGGAGGAGACGTCGACCATGCGGTAGTGGAGGTGCTCGTCGATCCGCTTCATGTCGCGGGCGAGGAAGGTGCGGTCGGTGGCGATGGAGTTGCCGCACAGCGGGGCCTTGCCCGGCTCGGGGACGTAGCGGCGGATGTGCTCCAGGACGGCGTCCTCGGCCTCCTGGAGGGTCACGCCCTTGTCGAGCTCGGCGAGCAGCCCGGAGGTGGTGTGCATGTCGCGCACGAAGTCGCCCATGGCGTCCAGCGCGGCCTGCGGGGGTTTGATCACGACGTCGATGCCCTCGTCGAGGATGTTGAGCTCCCCGTCGGTGATCAGACAGGCCACCTCGATCAGCGCGTCGTTCTCGAAGTCGAGGCCCGTCATCTCGCAGTCGATCCACACCAAACTGTCGTTCATACGGCCAGCTTAGGGCTTCGGGGGCGGGGGCCCGGACACGCCGCGGGGCGGCCTCCGGCGGAGGCCGCCCCGCGGCGGGACGCGGTCAGTCCCAGATGAAGGGGTCGGAGACGCCCGGGGGCTCACCGACGCCGATGAGGTACAGCCAGTCCCAGATGCCCCAGAACTGGACGACGACCAGGCCCAGGACCACCAGCAGGATCAGCAGGAAGGTGAAGCAACCGCATCCGCAGCCGCCCTTCTTCTTCTTGGGCGGCTGGGGCTGGGGCGGCGGGGCCGGGTAGGGCTGGTGGCCCGGGGCGCCCGGGTGCGGGCCCCAGGGGGGCTGGGGGCCGCCGTGGGGCGCGGGCGGACCGCCCGGGACCCCGGCGCGCGGACCCGCGGGCGGGTAGCCGGGGGGCGGGCCGGGCCGGTTCATCGGGGGCGGGCCCTGCGGCGGGCGCCCCGGGGGGCGGTTCATCTGCTGGGGCGGCGGGAACGGCGGCGGGTAGCCGCCCGGCGGCGGCTGCGGCGGGCGGTGGTACGCCTGCTGGGGTCCCGACTGGCGCGGGTGGCCCGGCTGGGGGCCCGAGGGCGGGTAGCCCGGGCGGCCGCCGGTCGGCGGGTACCCCGGCTGGGGGCCCGAAGGCGGTGCGGCGTGCGGCGGGGGAGCCTGGCGGGAGGCGTCCGGGCGGCCCGGGGTCCACGGGGTGCCCTCGGCCGGAGCCGGCGGAGAGGCCGGGGGAGCGGGGTGCCCGGGGGTTCCCGGAACGGGCGTCCCGGGGGCCGGGGTGCCCGGGAGCGGGGCGCCCGGGGTCCCCGCGGCGGGGGCGGCCGGCGCGGCCCCCGGAGGGCGGTTGCGCTCCTCCTCCGCGCGGCGCTCGGCCTCCTCGGCCTGGCGCTTGGCCTCCTCCTCGGCGCGCTTGCGGTCCTCCTCCGCGCGCTTGGCGGCCTCCTCGGCCTGACGCTTGGCCTCTTCCTCACGGCGCTTGGCGGCCTCCTCCTCGGCCACGCGGCGTTGCTCGCGGCGCTCCTCGGAGAGGTCGCTCCAGCCCTCCTTGAGGCTGCCCAGCAGCTTGTTGAAGCGGCCGCCCTTCTTGCCGCCCTCGTCCTCGTCGCCCTCGGGGGCTCCGCCGGAGAACATCGGGTCGTTGGGGTCGAACACGGCGGTGCCGCCGGGCTCGCCGCCGCCACCGGGGGTGAACACCCTGGTGCCGGAGGTCCCGCCGGCGTCGGACGGGTCGAAGACGCGGGTGCCCGGGGCTTCGCCGATCTCCCCGGGCTCGAAGACCCGGGTCCCGCCCGGGGAGCCGGTGCCGGGGGCCGCGCCGGAACCGGTGAGGTCGGCGGTGGGCAGGTCGTCGCTCAGGTCGGCGGTGGGGGGCTCCTCACCGCGGCCGGGCAGGTCGCCGGGGGACACGCGGATGGTGGCGCCGTCGTTGACGCCCCCCTGGGGGCGGGGGGAGGCGGTGCCGGAGGTGACGCGCATGGTCGCGCCGTCGCTGAGGTCCGCGGTGGGCTCCTCGTCGGCGGTGGAGGGCCGGCCGGGGTTGATGCGGACGGTGCCGGGCTCGTCGTCCACGGGGGCGCTCGGCGGGGGGCCGACGGGGGTGGAGGGGCCCAGGCGCACGGTTCCGGGCTCGTCGTCGACCGGGGGGTGCGCCGCGTCCCGTCCCCAGGAGGGGTCGATGCGCATGGTGCCGAGATCGTCGTCGACGGCCCCGGGGGAGGGGCCCAGACGCACGGTTCCGGGCTCGTCGTCGGACGGGGGGCCGCCGGGCCCGCCGAGGTAGGCGGTGGCGGCCTCTTCGTCGTCGTCGGCCCCGCCACCTTGGAGTTCATCCAGGGAGCGGGTGTGCCGCGTCCACTCGTCGCCGTTCCACCATCTGAGCGTTCGCGCGTCGCCCTGCGGGTCCGCGTACCAACCCGGCTCGATAGATCCACCCATGGGGGTCAGACTAAGGGGTTTCGGAACTCTGCTCGACCAGTGGATCCCGATTCCCGGGTCCGCCGGGGCATCCCGCCGCAGGCCATCGCCCCGGGTGTTCAGTCGGTGACCGGGTGTTCCGGCTCCGGTCGCGGGGAGGGGACCCGGTCGTCCCCGGCGAGGAGCCGGGCGGTGTCCAGGCGGCCCGGCCCCGGGTCGGCCGAGCCCGGTACCTGGTCGTGGCCGAAGTGGCCGCCCCGGGCCCAGGCCCGTTCCCGCTCCGGTGGCGGGGCGGCCCCGGCGCCGGGCGTCCCCGCGGGCCAGGTCCGCGGAACACCCCAGGAGCCGAGCCAGGCCAGCAGCGCGGCCCGGCCGCGCATCGGGCCGCGGGTGAAGGGCGCGGACCGGTGGGCGACCACGGCGACGACCAGGCACACCCGCCCCTCGTCGCCGTGGTCCACGTGCAGCCCGTAGTGGTGGGTGGAGCCGGGGGAGGGGGAGGCCCGCCGGGTCGCGGGCAGGATCTGGACGGTGTCGCCCGTCAGCGGGTTCCACACCAGGTGCACGGTCCGCCCCGCGGACACCAGCAGCCCGGCCTCCGCCCGTGCCGACCGCACGGCCGGATCCGTCCCGGTCACGGTCCACACGGCGCGCGGGGCGCCGGTCCCGGGCGGGGAGTGCGCCCGGCCGCCGTCGATCCGCTCGGCCTCGGGCATCCACGCCTCGGGCATCGCACTCCCCCAGGGGTCCGTCGTTCCCGGCCCTCTCTGTGTACGCCGGACGGTCGGAGAAGTCCATGGAGTCCCCGGACCCGTGGAAGCCCGGAGGGGGCGGCGGCCGCATCGGCCGCCGCCCCCTCCGGCGCGGTCCCGGGTCCCCGGACCCGAGTCCCCGTCAGTCCTCGGGCTCGGAGATGCGCAGCGAGAACGCCCTGATGAAGATGTCGCCGATCTCCGTCGGGTCCTCGGTCATGTACGAGGCGCCGCCGGTCGCCGCGGCGATCTCCTGGAGCGGCTCCAGGTTCTGCACGTCGGGGCCGAACGCGATGGTGATGATCGGGATCGGCCGGGACGGGCTGGCGATCGCCTCGATCTGCGTCAGCAGTCCGTCCAGGTCCAGGCCGCCGGGGTTGTCGTTGTCCCCGTCCGTCAGCATCAGGATGACGTTGTTGCGGTCGGGCCGGTAGGTCCGCGACATCTCCTGGTACGCGGCCAGGTAGGTGTCGTACAGGGCCGTGTCGCCCTGGGGCAGCGGCTGGAGGGAGCCCAGCGCCTGGGACAGGACGGCGCGGTGCTCGCTGCCGTCGTCCGCCGTGGCCTGGAGCTCGCGGATCGGCGCGAGCTCCTGGTAGTGCAGGTTGTTGTTGACGTTGGTGGAGAACTGCCACAGGCCCAGCTCGGAGCTGGGGGTGAACATCTCCAGGCCCTGGGTGGCGGCGGCGCCGGTCACCTGCATGCGGGTCATCCCGGTGCCGGGCACCTCGGCCAGCATCGACCCGGAGATGTCGACGATCGCGAGCACGCGCGAGTCCATCTTCATCTGGTTCCAGGTGCGGGTCAGGTCGGTGATCGAACCCTCGGAGGGCGTCGCCAGCTCCTCGGGGGCGGCCTCCACGAAACCGTGGTCGCCGCTGAGCACGGAGGTGTCCACCTCGCCCTCGGGCCCGCGGAAGCCCTCGGCGAGGATGTGCCCGCGCGCCGAGTCCGAGCGGATCGCGGTGCGGAACTCCTCGGCCGCGCGGGTCAGGACGCTGTCCTCGGTGCGGACGAGGTAGGGGTAGTCGAGGTAGTAGGTGCCGCCCTCGAGGTAGTCGACCCGGACGGCGTTCTCCTCGTAGGCGGAGTTGTAGCGCCAGGCGGCCTGTTCCGACATCACCATGAGGGGCGGGGCCTCCTCGCCGCCGCCGCTGAGCGCCAGGAAGGCGGCCTCCTCGTCGGCGGAGGCGCCGCGGTGCAGCGACTGGAGGGCGGCCGTCATGGCCGCGTTGAAGGTCTCGGCGTCGGGGCTGGCCTCCTCCAGTGCGCCGTTGAGCAGGTAGAGGGTGCCCAGGCCGGTGGAGCTGCGGGCCGGGTCGACGACCCGGACGGTGCGCTCGGCCTGCTCGCCGGGCGCGGCGGTGGGCACGACGTCCATCCACGTGGTGGGCGCTTCGGTCTCCTCGGCGTACGCGGCGAGCTCGGTCACCACCAGCGGGCTGCGGGCCACGGAGGTCCCGGTGTCGGTGAGGACGGCGTCGCCGGACTGGCTCTGGACGATGCGCGGCCACACCGAGGAGTCCGGGATCCACACGTCGGAGTCGGTGTCGCCCATGGTGGCGCCGGAGCCGGTGATGCCGAAGGCGACGTTGGCCGAGTCGACCTGGCGGACCTCGACGTGCACGCACCGGCCGTCGACGGCGGTGTCGGTGAGGTTGAAGTCGCGGGCGACCGCGTCGACGGCGGGCGCCAGCTCGGGGCTGACGGCCACGTCCAGCCGGATGTCGGAGCCGCCGCACCCGCCGGAGTTGCCGAACATGTACACGCCCACCCCCGCCAGGCCGACGACGATCACGAGGGCCGCGGCCAGGGCGGCGAAGGCCCCGCCGCGTCCGCGGCGGCGCCTGGACCGACCGGGGGCTTCTTCTGCGTATCTTCCGCGGTGACGTCCCACAGCTTTCCTCACGGGGTGGTGTGTTCGGACGAGGAGTCGTCCTGGGGGATGGTGCCGTTACTGGAGTGGCCCGCCGGCGCAGGTACGGGTGCCGGAGCGGGGCGGACCGGTGGGCCGGGACCGGGAGGGCGTCGGTCCGACCGCAAGGGTGTTACTGGTGGGAAAGGTACTCAACCTTCCGGAGCAGGTGGAGACGGTACGTACAGGTCCATTGCGGTCACATGGTGCCGTGACCCGCACCGCGCCCCCGTGCAGCCCCCGTCACCTTGGGGGATCCGCCCCCGGCGACGACGGCCCCTCCCGGAGGGGCGGTCCGGCCGAAAGCCGATTCCGATACGGAATCGAGACCGTTCCCGGTCGGCCCGCGTCCCGGGGGCGCCCCCGGGGCACGGCCGGTCCGTACCCGGGGGCGCACGTCAGTTGTCGCAATCGGGCACGCAGAGCCGCCGCGAGATCGAACTGAGGAAGATGTCGCCGATCTCCTCGGGGTCGTCGGTGACGAACAGCGAGCCGCTGGTCGCCGCCGCGACCGCGCGCAGCTCCTCCCGATCGGCCTGGTCGCCGAAGGCGATGATGAACAGGCTCACCGGCCGCTGCGGGTCGAAGCGGTCCTGCAGGGCCGCCACGAGCTCGCCGTGCGACAGGTCGCTCGACCCCTCGTCCCGGCCGGCGGTCAGCAGGATGACGCTGTTGATCTTGTCCTCGTCGTAGACGGACTGGACCTCGTCGTAGGCGGCCAGGATGTTGTCGTAGAGCCGGGAGCCGCCGCCCCGCACGTCGATGGTCCGCGCGATCTCCATCAGCTCCTGGCGCCGGGTGACCTCGCGGCCGTCCTCGGCGTCGCCCAGGCCCTGCATGTCGGCGGACTCCTCGCGGCCGGACTCCCCGTACTCCTCCGACATCAGCCACAGGCCCATGTCGGTGGCGTCGGGGAACAGGCCCAGGCCCATCAGCGCGGCCTGCCGGGCGGCCTCCATCCGGGTCGCACCGCCCGCGCCGTCGAGGTCCCCGGCCATGTCGGCCGAGACGTCGGCCAGCACCAGGGTGCGGGTGGGCATGGACAGCCGGTTCCAGTCGGTGACCGAGGCCAGCAGGGCGTCGCCGGTGAGGTCGCCATGGACCCGGGGAGCGGCGGCGGTGATCCCGGGCAGGTCGGCCAGGGCGCCGGACGCCTCCCCGCCAGGGTCGCGGAAGCCCAGCTCCCGCAGGCGGTCGCGGTAGGCGTCGCCGCGCAGCACCTCGTACAGGTCGGCGGCGGCCGAACGCAGTGAGGGGGTGTCGGTGGTGGTGACGTAGGGGTAGTCCAGGGAAACGGTCCCCTCCCGGGGATAGTGCGCCCGCAACCGCGGCGCGTCTCCGGCGCGGTTCGCGTTGTAGGCCGCCACGGCCTGCTCGGGGACCACGATCACCGGGGCCGGGCGCGTCCCGTCCCGGGCGCCCCCGGTGAAGAAGGCGGACAGGTCGATCTCGCCGAACGCGCTGTCGGTCTGCACGTCGCGCACGAAGTCGGTCATCGCGGTGTCGGCCTCGTCCCCGGTGCCCAGGTGGCGCCGGACCGCGTGCATCACCGCCATGCCGTCGACGCCGCGGTTGGGGTCCACCATGACCAGCGGCCGGTAGGGGTCGCGTTCGCCGGGCAGCACGACGGTCCAGTCGGTCTCGTCGGGGTCGGGCATGCCCTCGGTGCCCTCGGGGGCGGCCAGGACCACGGGGGAGGAGGCCAGCGAGGGCGGGTCGGTCTCGATGCCGCGGGTGCCCCCGGCGGACATGCGGGCCAGCTCCACCCAGGCGGAGGACTCGGGCACCCACACGTGCGGGGCGATGGTGGAGTCCGCGCCGGGGCCGCCGGCCAGGGCGGTCATGATCCGGTGCGGGGCGATCTCGTCCACCTGGGCGTACACGCAGTCCCCGTTGTACGACGGGCGCTCGGCGTTGAACTCGGTCGCCGCCTCCCGCAGCATCGGGGCCAGGCTCTGCGTGGCCGACACCCGCAGGTAGCGGGTGTCACCGCAGCCGAGCGCGCCGATCCCGAGGGGGACGGCGACCGCGGCCGCCACGACGAGGGCGACGACGACGGCGCTGATCCCCAGCGGCGAACGCACCAGCCGGCGGGTCGTCGCGAAGGTCGGTGAGCTGAGTCGGTGACGTCCACTGGGCACGGGCACTCCGGGGCGTTGCCGCGGCCGTTCCCCGCGGGGCGCGGCGGGGTGTGCGGGGGAGCCGGCGCGGACAGGGGACAGGGACACGGGGTGCGGCGCCGGGCACCCCGGACGGCGGGAGAGTGAACCATCGCGCGCCCGGCGGCGTCACACGGGGTGGAAAGGGTTCATAACACCCTACGGCCTCTATGACCTGAGCCACTCTCCGTCATCGTCATCAGGACCTTACTCGTTGGTAACGCGGGAACGGAAGAGGCGGTGGGACCGGACGGAAGGACACCCGGGCCGGCTCCGCCCCCGCGGCCGACGGGGCCTCCCCCGACCCGAGTGGGGTGATCTCTTTGTTACCGTGCTCACCGGGGAGCACACCCGTGTTCCCGTTAGGCTTAGGCCCCGCTGTGGGAGTCCGCCCCGGCACATGCCCCCCATGGCCGCCGGCGCACACCGCGGAACCTCCCGTGACCGACGACCCCCGAGGGTTTTCGCATGTCCCTTGATCGTGATCACCGGCGCCGAGGAACACTCGGCACCGCTCTGCTCGCCGGCGCCTGCTGTGCCGGCGCGGTCGCCTACGGGGTGATCGTCGGCCCGTCGATGCTGCCGCCGCAGCAGGACGTGCAGGCCGCCACCGCGCTCAGCCCCGACCTGGCCGGGCTCGACCCCGAGCCGGACGGCGAGGAGGCGAGCGCGCCGCGCGGGCCGATCGGCACGCTGGAGATCCACGTCAGCGACCGCGACCGCGCCTGGGTGCAGACCCTGGAGTGCACCGGCGACGCCGAGGAGGACGCGCAGGCCTGCGCCGACCTGGCCGCCGTCGCGGCCGAGTTCCACGGCGAGCCCGCGGGCAGCGCCGAGCACCCCAGCTCCGGCGAGGAGGAGGCCGAGCCGACCGAGGAGGCGGCCGACTCCGAGGCGATCGACGGGGTGCCCGTCGAGCCCACCACCGCCGCGCTGCCCGGCAGCGAGTCGCTGTTCACCGAGGTCAGCGAGGGCACCGTGTGCACCGACAAGCTGTACGGCCCGCAGGAGGCCACCATCGTGGGCGTCTGGGAGGGCCACGAGGTCGAGACCACGCTCACCCGCAAGGGCTCCTGCGAGGAGGCCCGCTGGCAGCGGCTGCGCCCCCTCACCGACCAGATCATGTGACGCCGCGCCGCACCGCGCCGTGCGGTGGGGCACCGCTCCCGGCGGCGCCGCGCGCACCGCGCCGCGGCGTTCCCGGCGACCGGGGATAATCGTCGTCCATGCACGTCATCGAGATCGACGACCCCGCCGACCCCCGGCTCGCCGACTACACCCGGCTGCGGGACGTCAACCTGCGCCGCCATCTGGAGGCCGAGCACGGCCTGTTCATGGCCGAGGGGGAGAAGGTCATCCGCCGGGCCGCGGCCGCCGGCTACGGCCCGCGCAGCTTCCTGCTCACCCGGCGCCGCGCCCACGCCCTGGCCGACCTGGTCGCCGACGCCCCGCTGTACCTGGTGTCGGAGGAGACCGCCGAGCGCCTGGTCGGGTTCGACCTGCACCGCGGCGCCCTGGCCGCCTTCCACCGCAGGCCGCTGCCCTCCCTGAAGGAGGTCCTGGCCGGCGCGCGCGGCATCGTCGTGCTGGAGGACCTGGTGGACCACACCAACGTCGGCGCGATCTTCCGCAGCGCGGCGGGACTGGGGGTGGACGCCGTCGTGCTGGCCCCCCGCTGCGCCGACCCGCTGTACCGGCGGGCGGTCAAGGTGTCGATGGGCGCCGTCTTCACCCTGCCCTACACCCGGCTCGACGACTGGTACGGCGGCCTCGACGAGCTGCGCGCCGCCGGGTTCCACCTGATGGCCCTCACCCCCGGCGAGGGCTCCCGGCCGCTGCGCGAGGCGCTGGCCGGGGTCGGGCCCGAGCACGGCGTGGGCCTGCTGCTGGGCACCGAGGGCGACGGCCTGTCCGCCCGCTGGCTGGAGCGCGCCGACGCCCGCGTCCACATCCCCATGTCCGGCCGCGACGTCGACTCCCTCAACGTCACCGCCGCGGCCGCGATCGCCTGCTACGAGCTGGCCCAGCGCGGCGGCGGCATCGAGCACCGCGGTGGGGCCCGGGCCTGACCGGCCCGGATAGGGTGGCGGCGGACACACGCGGAAGGGGAGGGCCACTCATGGCAGGCCGGGCACTGGTGCAGTGGGAGGAGAACCGCCGCAACGCGCCGGAGGCGCTCACGGTGGACGTCTACGCCGGGGGGCCGGCGCCGG